>JBASNZ010000053.1:0-13522 GCA_049657775.1 Coriobacteriia bacterium
CATCCGGGAGGGCCTGCGCACGTTCGAGCCCATCGAGCATCGCCTCGAGCCGGCCGGCGTGGTCGGCGGCGTCGAGTACTTCAACGACTCCAAGGCCACCAACCCGGACGCTGTGCTCAAGGCGCTCACCGCGTTCGACGAGTGTCCGCTCGTCGTACTCCTGGGCGGCCACAACAAGGGCAACGACTTTGGTGACCTGGCCCGGGCGGTCTGCGATCGTTCCCGCGCCGCGGTCATCTTCGGCGAGTGCGCCGACGAACTCGAAGAGGCGTTTGCGAAGCAGGAGGGCACGTGCCGGGTCGTCCGCGTGCCGGGCATGGCCGACGCGGTCAGCGCGGCTGCGGGCCTGGCGCATCCCGGAGACGTCGTGGTGCTCTCGCCGGCATGCGCGTCGTTCGACGAGTTCGACAACTACGAGCATCGCGGGCGCGTGTTCAAGGACCTTGTGTCGACGATGGCCAAGGGCAGCTGATCCGTCGTGCGAGCCCGGGCCAGGTCGAACACCACAGCGGTCTACCTGCTCCTTGGGAGCACACTCGCGCTGTCGCTGCTCGGCCTGCTCATGATCTACTCGGCCGCGTCGGTCTCGGACTACGTGAAGCAGGGCAACAGCGCGTACCACATGGTGCGCCAGCTGCGGTGGCTCATCTCCGGCGCGGTAGGGCTGTGGCTGGCTTCGCGCCTGGATATCCGCTACGGCGCGCGCAACCCCGGACTGCTGCGCAATCCCACGGTGATCAGCTGGGGTGCGTGGGGCATCTCGGTGCTGGGGCTGCTGGCCGTGCTGGTGGCGGGTTCCACCGGCGGTGGCGCAAAGAGCTGGCTCGACGTGGGCCCGGTGAGTTTCCAACCGTCCGAGTTTGCCAAACTGGGCTGCGTTCTGGTGACCGCGTACCTGCTCACCGGTTGGCGCAGGCGCGAGCTGACCGACAGAGAACTGATCGGCCGTCTGTTGGGAGCGCTGTTCCCGGTCTTCCTGCTCGTGATGATGCAGCCCGACATGGGTACCGCCATGTCGATAGCCATCCCGATCGTATTGCTGCTCCTTCTCGGCGACGTGAAGGTAAGCATCCTGGCAGCGATCGGCACCGTGGGGGCCGTGATCGCGGGCGGGTTCATGGTGAGTGCGCCGTATCGTCTGGCGCGCTTGCTCTCGTTCATCGATCCGTGGAAGGACCCGCAGGGCGATGGCTTCCAGATCATCCAGTCGCTGTACGCGTTCGGTTCCGGCGGCATCGCCGGGGTCGGTCTTGGGCTCTCGCGACAGAAGTTCTTCTACCTGCCGGCCGCGCACACCGACTTCATCTTCGCCATCGTGGGTGAGGAGCTGGGGCTGATCGGCACGCTGGCGGTGGTGATCGCCTTCGTCACGTTCACGTATGCGGGCATCCGCATCGCGCTTGCGGCCGCCAACCCGTTCGACCGGCTGCTCGCCGGCGGGATCATCGCGATGGTGTCCACGCAGGCGGTCATGAACATGGCGGCCGTGACGGGTTTGATGCCCATCACCGGTATCCCGCTCCCGCTTATGAGCTACGGCGGCTCGTCTCTGATGTTCACGCTCACCTGCATCGGCCTCGTCGTTGGCGTGGCCCGGCGAACCGCGGGTGTCGCGGCACGTCCAAAGACGGTATCTGGTTCGCGCGCGAGCGGAACGGGCTCGCCACGCATACACTTGGTAGACAACACCGCGACGCGCCCGTCGCGGACTCGTGAAGCAAAGGGGTCGCAGCGTGAGGTTTCTTCTCAGCGGAGGCGGGACGGCGGGCCACATCTACCCGGCGCTGACAGTGGCAAACCTCCTCGCCGAAGGCGGGCGTGACGAGGTACTCTTCGTCGGCACGCCGGATGGTCTGGAGGCCCGTCTCGTTCCCGAGGCGGGCGTCGCGTTTGTGCCGATCTCCTCGGCGGGCTTTGATCGCGGCAACCCCATCACGCTCGTGACCTCAGGGTTCAGGGTGCTGGCTTCGGTGGTGCGCTCCTGGCGACTGCTGCGCACGTACCGTCCCGACGTGGTCACCGGCTTTGGGGGCTACGTGTCGCTGCCCGTAGGCCTGGCCGCGGTGATCACGCGCACGCCGCTGATCCTGCACGAGCAGAACTCGGTGCCGGGCCTGGCCAACCGGCTGCTCTCGCGCTGGGCGGGTACGGCCGCCATCACGTACGAGTCCTCCGCGAAGTACCTCAAGCACCCCGGACGCGCGGTCGTAACCGGCAATCCGATCCGCGAGGCCATCACGCACTCCACTCGCGAGAGCGGACGCGCGGCGCTCGGGCTGGACCCGGGCGCTGTCGTTGTGCTCGTGTTCGGCGGTAGCCGCGGCGCGCGCAAGCTCAACGAATCGGTCGTGCGGCTGTGGCCCGAGTTCTCCTCGGTGCCCGGCTTGCAGCTGGTACATGTGACCGGTAGGATCGACGCCGCTTCGGTGGCCGAGCAGATGGCCGGGCAGGTCGGGGGCGGTTCCGGAGCCTACCACCTGCACGAGTACATCGACGACATGGGCGGCGCGATCGCCGCGGCGGACGTGGTGGTGGCGCGGGCTGGGGCCACATCGATCGCCGAGATAACCGCAATCGGGCGCGCATCGGTGCTGGTGCCGTACCCGTACGCGACCGACGACCACCAGACGCTCAATGCGCGCGCGGTCGCGGCAGGCGGCGGCGCCATCGTGGTGCCCGATGCCGAGGTGGAGACCGACGCGTTCTCCTCGGCGGTCCTGGGACTGGTGCGGGATTCGCGCAAGCGTGAGAGGATGGCGTCGGCAGCCGCGGCGCTAGGACGGCCCGACGCGGGTCGCCGGGTGGCCGAGATGGTTCGCTCGGCCGCGAACGGACGTAACAACAAGGAGACCCGATGAGTTCTGTGTACGCCCACTTCATAGGCGTCGGCGGTGCCGGCATGAGCGGGATCGCGCGTGTGCTTCACGAGCGCGGCATCGCCGTGACCGGCTCGGACCTGAAAGCGTCGCGCTACGCGCGCTCGCTTGAGGAGGCGGGCGTGACCGTGCACATCGGGCACGCGGCCGGCAACCTGGGCGACCCGGAAGTTGTGGTGGTCTCCTCGGCGATTCCCGAGAGCAACCCCGAGCTTGCCGAGGCGCGCCGCCGCGGCATCGACGTGTGGCCGCGGGCCAAGATGCTCGCGCACGTGGGAGCCGATAGAACGACGCTCGCGGTGGCTGGAACGCACGGCAAGACGACGACGTCGTCCATGCTGGCGACGGTGATCGCGGGACTGGGACTGGACCCCACGTTCCTTATCGGCGGCGAGCTTAACGACATGGGCGCCAACGCGCGGTGCGGAGCGGGTGAGTACTACGTGGTGGAGGCCGACGAGAGCGACGGGTCGTTCCTGTTCCTCGACCCCCATCTTGCGATCGTCACCAATGTCGAGGCGGACCACCTGGACCACTACTCGGGCATCGACGAGGTCGTGGCGACCTTTGGCGAGTTCCTCGAGAAGGTCACGGTCGACGGCATCGCGGTGGTCTGGGCCGATGACGAGCACCTTCCGGAACTTGCGGCACAGCACTGCCGCGGACGGGTCGTGACGTACGGCATGGCCGAGGATGCGACCGTGCGCTGCGAGTCGCTCGTGCGAGAGGGGCTGGGGTACCGGTTTGATGTGCGCCTGCCCGACGGGACGGCCATCAACGCGCGTACGGGCGTGCCCGGCGAGCACAACGTGATCAACGCCACGGGCGTTCTGGCTGCCGCGTGGGCCCTGGGGCTGGACGTTTTGGCCGCCGCGGAAGCGCTTGCGGGTTTCACCGGCGTTCGACGCCGCTTCGATCGCGTCGGTGAGGTGGGCGGCGTGCTCGTGGTGGACGACTACGCGCACCATCCTACCGAGGTCCGCGCGACGCTCGCGGCCGCCACCGGTGGCGACTTCGGGCGCGTGTGGGTTGTCTTCCAGCCGCACCGCTACAGCCGTACGGCCGCTTTGGGTGACGACTTCGGGGCCTCGTTCGGCAACGCCGACCGCGTGGTCCTCATGGACGTGTACAGCGCCGGAGAGGCGCCGATCCCGGGCGTGAGCGGCAAGACGGTGCTGGACGCGCTTCTGGATGCGGACTGCCGTGCACAGGCGGCGTACTTCCCGCATCGTGCGGACATCTGCGACTACCTGGCACCGAGAGTGCGCCGCGGCGACCTGGTGCTGACGATGGGCGCCGGGGACGTGACGTCGATGGCGGGCGAGCTCGTTCGCGCGCTCGAAGCGCGTGAGGACGCGGCGGAGCCGGCGTGCAGGTGACGCCCGCATACCAGCGGCTCAAGGCCGCGATATCGGGCGAGGTCCGCGCGATGGAGCCCATGGCACGCCACACCTCGTTCCGCATCGGCGGACCCGCAGATCTGTTCGTTATCTGCGATACGGTTGCGGATCTGGCCGAGACCATCGGTGTCCTTTCCGACGAGGAGATCCCCTTTGTGGTGGTTGGTAAGGGGACCAACCTGATCGTCTCGGACGCCGGATACCGCGGGGCGGTGCTTACGCTCGGCAAGGAGTTCAAGCGGCATGCGGTCGAGGACGAGTATCTGCGAGCGGGCGCCGCATGCATTCTGGCGTATCTGGTGCAAGACGCGTTCTCGCGTGGGCTAGGGGGTCTGGAGTTCGCCGTGGGCGTGCCGGGCACCCTTGGAGGCGCGCTCGCTATGAACGCCGGCTCGCGTGACGCCTGGATCGGCCACGTGACCGACTCGGTAACGCTCTATGTGCCCGGCGAGGGGTTGCTGCGTATGCCCGGGCGTGAGGTGGTGTGGGCCTACCGTTCGAGCGGGCTGCCGCAGCGGGGTATCATCGTAGAGAGCGTGCTCAAGCTCGCCTCGGCGGATCCCCGGCGCATCCGGCTTCAGATGGAGCAGGCGCTCGACCGGCGCAAGGAGTCGCAGCCGCTTGGCGTACCGAGCGCGGGGAGCGTGTTCGTGAACCCCGAGGGTGACTCGGCGGGGCGCCTGATCGAGGCAGCCGGACTCAAGAACACGCGAATGGGCGGCGCGCGCGTCTCGGACGTGCACGCCAACTTCATCGTCAACGATGGGGGAGCGAGCGCGGCGGACGTGCTCGGTCTTATCCGCAAGATCAAGATGACTGTAAGGGACTCGTATGGCATCGAACTCCAACCGGAAGTCAGGTTCCTCGGGGAGTTCGTCGAACCGTAGGAAGGTCCACGTTGGGACCGGCTCGCACAGCCGCAAACTGTCCGAGCAACCGGTGACGCACCCCAAACCCAAGGCGGCCAGACAGCCGAACATCCTCATAGACGCCCCCACGCGCGGCGTCCGACCGCGCACGTTCGAGGCCGAGGCACCCCGCAGCGGCGTGGGCCAAAAGGTCGCCCGCGAGAAGCGTGACGAACGCGAGCGGCGCCGGGCCGAGCAGATCCGGCTGATGCGCTTGCGCGTGACTGTGACCGCTATCGTCGTCGTGCTCGCGATCTCGGGGATCACCGCGCTGTACCGCTCGCAGATCTTCGACATCCGCACCGTAGAGGTACTTGGCACGAGCACGCTCACCCAGGAGGCGGTCCGTGCCCGTGCGGCCGTGCCCGAGAACGCGACGCTCTTCCGGTATCCCGAGCATGCGATCCGGGAGCGGCTTCTTGCAGATGCGTGGATAGCCGACGTACAAGTGACGCGCAACTACCCGCATACACTCCGCATCCGCGTGACGGAGCGCGTTCCGGTGGCCATCGTGGATACCGGCGATACGTTCTGGGTAGTGGACGGCGCCGGCTTCGTGCTGGGCGAGCAGTCGCTTGAGGAGACATCCACGCTTGTTGTCGTGCGCGACATCCCCGGGCTCGACCTCAAGACCGCTAGGCAGACGTCTTCGGAGATCCTGCGCAACGCGCTGGGCGTGCTCACCGGCATCACCGAGGATCTCCACGACAAGGTCCGCGCGGTCAGCGCGCCGTCGATCGACGAGACCACGCTTATCACCACAGACAACGTGGAAGTGCTGGTAGGCGAGGCGGTCGAGCTGCCGAAGAAGGACCTGATCGTGCTCAAGATACTTCGGGATCAGGCCGGTGCGGTGGTGTTCATCGACGTCCGCAACACCGAGCGCCCGGTGTCGCGAGGACTGGAAGAGTAGCGGTATACAAGAATGTTGCAAACCTCTTGCGTCTAGTGTAAGGTTCATGCAAAGATTGACGTTTGCTCTGGTACTATATACATCTAGTTGAGGTTTAGGGTAGCACCGAACACCGCAGATAGCAGGAGGCGTGACATGCTGGAGACGGGGGCGAACTACCTCGCGGTAATCAAGGTCCTTGGCATCGGTGGAGGCGGTACCAACGCCGTCAACCGTATGGTCGAGGCCGGCGTTAAGGGTGTGGAGTTCATCGCCGTGAACACCGACGCCCAGGCGCTTCTCATGTCTGATGCCGACTACAAGGTCCACATCGGGGTGGGACTCACCAAGGGTCTTGGCGCCGGCGCGGATCCGGATGTGGGATTCCAGGCCGCCGAGGAGAACAAGGCCGAGATCAAAGAGGCGCTCCAGGGCGCCGACATGGTCTTCATCACGGCCGGCGAGGGTGGCGGCACCGGAACCGGTGCAGCGCCTGTTATCGCCCAGATCGCCAAGGAAGAGATAGGAGCCCTCACGGTCGCGGTCGTTACGCGGCCGTTCGCGTTTGAGGGTCGCAAGCGTGCGCTGCAGGCCGAAGAGGGTATCAAGCGCCTTCGCGAGCACGTGGACACGCTCATCGTGATCCCGAATGACCGCCTGCTGCAGGTGGCGGAGAAGAAGACGTCCATCTTAGACGCGTTCCGCATTGCCGATGACGTGCTGCGCCAGGGCACGCAGGGCATCACCGACCTCATCACGGTTCCGGGTCTTATCAATCTGGACTTCGCCGATGTTCGTACCATCATGCAGGACGCCGGGTCGGCCCTTATGGGCATCGGTGTTGCCACCGGCGACAACCGTGCGCATGAAGCCGCCAAGGCTGCCATCTCGAGCCCGCTGCTTGAGAGCAGCATCGAAGGCGCACAGGGGGTGCTCCTCAGCATCTCCGGCGGCAGCGACCTGGGTCTGTTCGAGGTCAACGAGGCCGCGGAAGTGGTCGCGGCCGCCGGACACCCGGACGCCAACATCATCTTCGGCGCCGTGATCGACGATTCGTTGATGGATTCGATCCGCGTGACCGTTATCGCAACCGGCTTTGGCGGCAAGCGCCGCCAGGAGACGATGGACTTCGAGTCGTCCATCTCGTCGCCGGAGGATACCGGCCCCGTGATCCCGACCTTTGAGCCGCTCAAGACGAACGCGGGCGACGAGGACTATGACATTCCTGAGTTCCTGAAGCGTCGCTAGACGGCGCTTGTGTTTGGGCTATAGGCCGCGTTCCGTCGAGGCAGGGGTACTCGCCGGGGCGCGGCCTGGCTATTCCCCTGAGGCGCGAACCTTGACCAGCGTCCATCCCGCTCAAGGTATGCATTTCAGGGAAGCCGATCCTTGCGTCGATTTCAACATTCTGGTTCCCTTGGGGTAACGGTTCTAATGCGGGCTGGGGAGTCCGCAGAAGAGGGGGGCTCTCGTATGCGCCACGCCCGGGGGATCTTTGGCCGCGCAGTATCGCTCGCGATCTCGATCACGCTCGTACTCAGCCTCGTCCAGGTCGCGCCCGCGTATGCGGCCCCGCCCGAACAACCGCCAGCCCGCCGGGAACTCGTGGACAAGCGCACGGCATCCTCTCGCACGTGGGACAACCGAGACGGCACATACACCTACGAGAGCTACCTCGATCCCATCCACTTCCGTAACCCGGCATCAGGGTTCTTCGAGGAGATCGACTCGTCGCTCGTTGAGACCGTGACCGCAGACGGCAAGGGCTACAAGAACCGTCGCAACGGCTTCGCGGTCTTCTTGCCGGAGACGGTCGCGGAGCAGCCGGTCTCGATATCAGACGAGCTCGGCTCGATCCGATTGCGTCCCAAGGGGCGTCTCGGTGAGCCGCCGGTGCACGAGGCGTACGAGGAGACATCCGTTCCCACACCCATGACCGGCAACTCGCGGAGCTACCAGCACGCTTTCGGTGGCGCCGACATCGAGTACGACTCCGTCGCGCGCGGCCTCAAAGAGACCATCGTCCTTCGATCCAACATCGGCAAGAACACGTTCTCCTTCGATCTGGACTGCCCGGGATTCACGCCCTCGCTCGAGGCGTCGGGCTCGATCACGTTCACGTCGAATGCGACCGGTGCCGTGCGCTTCGAGATGGTGCCGCCGTACATGGAGGACTCGGCTGCAGAGCCCGCGTATTCAACCGCGGTGCACTACGAACTCGAGAGCCTGGGCGTGAACTGGCGCCTCGACGTCGTAGCCGACGAGGGCTGGCTCGCGGATCCTGCGCGCGTGTACCCGGTACGAATCGACCCGACGACGTACTGGACGTACACGCATTGGAACTACGACGCGTACGTCTCTGATGCGAACAAGACGATCAACTACGGCTACGAGACCCAGGCGCGCGTGGGCCGGCACAACGCGATCTCAACTGGCATCACGCGCACCTATTTGAAGCCGGACCTCACCGGCCTTACCGGCGAGATCTCCGTGCTCTCGGCGCGCCTCGAGGCGTACTGCTACGACCGGGCTGCTTCGAGCGGCACCTCCCGCGTGAACTGTTCGTTCGCGTCTGGCTCGTGGACCGAGGGCGGCATCACGTGGAACAACCAGCCCGTGGCAAGCTACGTCACGTACGACGATGTGGCCGAAGGCGAGTGGGGTGCCTGGAACGTGACCGGGGTGGTCCAGAACTACGTGCTCGGGCTTTCCACCAACAACGGCTTCCGCCTGAGTTCTTCTGCCGAGGCCTCGGACATGACGCTTTGCCGCTTCTACACGTGGGAGGCGAACTCGAGCGGACCGAGGCTTGTGGTGAACTACACCTCCGAGCCCGACGTCGAGATCCTCTCGCCATCGCCTCAAGTCCCGGTGAGAAGCGACGCCACCACCATCCACGCGCATGTGCGGTACGCGGACGCGAGCGGCAAGCGGCTCTCCGCCATCCAGGCGCAGGTCGCCTCGAGCGTGACCGCGCCCACCATCGTGAGCGACACGGGAAGCGTGCAGACCACGGCGCCCGTGGTGGCGCTGCCGGTGCCCTCAGGGGGCTGGGTCACATCGGCACGCTACTGGATCCGCGCCCGCGCATGGGGTGAGGGAGACGAGGGGCTCGAGGACTACTCGGCGCCGTCTGACTGGACCGAGTGGCAACCCTTCGAGTTCGAATCGCTTACTGCGTCCAACGATGGTCAGGGTCAGCTGCCGTGGCGGCTGACCGAGCCGATCGGCGCGGGCCTGTCGGTCGATCTCACCACGGGGAACGTTGTCGGCTCCCGGGCCGACGTATCCTTCCCCGCCCTCGGCGGCGCGCTCACCTACGGCGCAACCTACTGCTCGACGAGGACTGCCGATGCCGGACTCGGTAAGGGCTGGAAGCTCGCTGCGCCCGAGCTCTCGGCCGGCGCGCAGAAGGCGCCGAATGCGAGTTTCGAGAGCGCGGATTCGTACGGCAACCCCGTGGGATGGACGTGGTCTTGGGACCCCGTGACGGCTGTCGCCAACTACTGGCAGCCGCCGCCTGATGGCACCAAGTACCTCATGATCGGCCAGAACCCGGCAAACGGCTTCTTCAGTGCGTCGGTGTCAAACAACGCCGGCGGCACGTCCGGGATGAAGGTGTACCCGGGCGAGCGTGTGAGTGCGTCGGTGAAGGTGCTCACGTACCAACTCACGCCGGACACCTCGCAATCCGAGTATGGCGCGCTCATGAAGCTGCACTTCTACGATTCCGCGGGAACCCTTCTCAAGACGCTCGTCTCCGAGGGCTACACGTGCTACGACACGGCGTCTTCGAACACGTGGCGCACGATCGCGCTCGAAGGCGAGGTGCCTGAAGGCGCCTACTACGTCAAGCTCAACTTGGAGTCGAGGAACATCAAGGGCTACGCGTACTTCGACCAAGTCGTGCTCGACGATCGCGAGCTCGCCTTCACAGACGGCGACGGTACCGCGCGCACGCTGCAGCAGACCGGCGACGGGGAGTACTCACTCGACCCGCTCGAGCCGTCGGTCGCGTTCAGTCACGTGAACGTCGCACGTGGCGCCGAAGGGAGAACGAGCGCTGGCACGGCCGTGACCGAGGGAACCGACGGCGTCATCAACGACATCGCCTCTCTGGCGAACTACGACACGGTGGCATGGAACGCTGACGGCAGCGCCTACCTGGAATACACACTCGAGCATGCACAGGTCCTTGAGGGCACCGACATCTACTTCTACGAGCAGGAGGACACGACCCCGCGCAGGTACACCTACCGGGTGCTCACGTCGAGTGACGGGGTGACCTTCACGCAAGCGTATCCGGCCGCTGCCGGCACGAACGCGACTGCCATGGGCTGGGCGAAGGTGTCGTTCACACCGAGGCGCGTGAAGGCCGTCCGTATCGTCGCGATCGGCAACACCGAGAACACGGGCTTCCATGTGGCCGAGCTCGAATGCCGGCAGACACGGCTCGGCGATGCGGTCGTGTGCTTCGATGCGAACGGTCGGCTCGAAGCCACGGGCGACCTTTCTGGCAACCCGGTCGCGTATTCCTACGACGCCTCCGGCAACATCGGCCTTGTGAAGGACTTGAGCGTGACCGCTGCGGTCAAGGCGATCGATCCGGTGTGGAGCGCGGGGACCCTCTCCCGCGTCGACTACAAGGGAGTGAATTCGTCTGGTCAGGCCTCGACCGAGACCGGCATCGTCACGTTTGCGACCGTCGGCAGCGAATACCGCATCAACCGCACGCTCGGCGGGCAGACCGTGCCGGTGGCGACCTACACGTACGACGCCGCAGGCCGCATCATCGGTGCGAAGGACGCGACCGGTATCGGGTACCGCATCGAGTACAGCGCAAGCACGGGCAAGGTATACAAGGTCTACACAAGCGGTGTGCCGACCGAGACCGTGACGAGCTTCACATACGGGTCCGATTACACGGATGCGAGTCTCAGCGGCAACGGCCTTGTCGCCGCCAAGCGTCGCGTGTCGTACTCGTCTGCCCTCGGCAACCAGCCCGTGAGCATCCGGGTCGATTCGACGGACAACCCTGACCTCGTGACGTCGCTTGCCTACGATGAGTACGGGCAACTCTGGAAGACGACCGATCCGCTCGGTCGCGTGACCCGCACCGAGCGTGACGGGCGCGGTCTACCGATCGTGACGGCGCGCGACAGCGCGTCGGGGACCGTCTTGGAACAGACGGTGACGTACTACGACGACGGGCATGTGGTCGAGAGCCGCGATCAGAAGGACAACGCCTCAACGGTCACGTACGACGACGCGTGGAGGGTACTGAACGCCCAGCAGGTCGTCACCGATGTCGCGGGCGAGGGCGAGAGCGCGGATGCCCGGACCTACGACGGGTGGGGGAACCAGATCACGAGCTCCGCGCCCGGATCGACGACATACAACCTGCTCAGAAACGGCACCTTCGAGATCGACCCGCTCATCACCGGCAACGGGTGGGATGGACCACGGGGGCTTGAGCCACTGTGGGTGGGCGCCACCCAGGACTATCTCGGCGGCCACGGCCTGGAGCTCAGCAGTTACAGTGGCGCCTCGTTCATCACCTCAGATGAGATATCCGTGCTCCACGACAAGACGTACTCGCTTTCCGCGTGGATGCAGAACTGGGGACAGGTCATCGTCGTCGAGTACGACAATGACCACCACTTCGCCGGCACGTACACCGTGCTCCAGTCGGTGAGCCCCGGCAGTGGCAGCGGCGATGAGCTCCAACTCAGGCGTGTGAGCGCGAATTACCGCGTCCGCGAAGGCGTTGAGTTCGTCCGCATCCGACCCTACGCTCTCGCCGAGGGCGGTTTCTCAGTCGACAACGTCCGATTCGAGCTCGCGAACACCGCGTGTGCGGATTCGTACACGGAAAACGAGTCGATGGAGCAAGTCTCAGGCGGACTGCCGCGCGCCTGGCTCAGGCGGGGCAGCTCACATACGACCGCCATCCACGAGGCAGACACCGACGAGCGGGAGGCAGGCGCGACGTCGGCGCACATAGGCCACACCACGACTTCAGCAGACGGTTACTTCTGCTCAGACGTGCTTACTGTGGGGGCCGGTGAGCGCTACACGGTGTCGGCCTCGCTCAAGACCAAGGATTCCAAAGGTGGAGCCAAGGTGCGCGTGCGTTACCTGGATGCACAAGGCGTCGAGATGGCCACTGCGGGTCAAGACGTCACGAACGGACTCGTGAAAGGCACGAAGGACTGGTGCCGCTACGTGACGCAGGTGACGGTTCCCGCGGGTGCCGCCAAGATGCGGATCTACTTCGATCATGCGGCAGGCGGCGGGGACGCCTGGGCAGATGCGGTCGTCATCACACCGGCATCCGGTATCTCGCAGACCGGGTTCGATGCTACCACGCACGCGTACTCCGTCGTGGCGACCGATGTCACAGGCGTGGTCGCGAACACGGTCTTCGATGCGCGCGGACGCGCGACGGACGTGTCGATCAAGCCCGCAGGCGGCGTGACGACCGCGCTCACGGAGCGCGACTACGACTCGCTCGACCGCATGACCAGAGTCGAGACGGCGCCTGGCTCCGGCTTTGGCATCATCGCGAACTTCACCTACGATGCTGCCGGGCGCTTGAAGACCCTCACCGGCCCCGCGAGCACCACCACGACTGTCACGTACGACGCCGCAGGCCGCGTGACGGGTGTCGTGAGCCCGACGGACATCCGCACCAAGACGCTCTACGACGGCCTCGGGCGCACATCTGCGGTGCTCGCTCCCGCGCAGGGTGCTGAGCCCACCCGCACGATCTCGAGCGTGGTCTACGACGGACTCTCGCGCCCGAAGACCACGACGACCTATGCCGAGAACGGCACGGTCTTCTCCACCCGTACGCTCACGTACGACCTCGGCTCGCGCATCACGGCCGAGTCGCTCACCGGAGCCGTGCCCGCGAGCGCCAGTACGGTCTATGACGATCTCGACCGCGTGACCACGCGCACGGAGTCCGGCCCGGCCGGCACCTCGACCTTCGCGCACACCTACGACCCCGCCTCGCTTCCGCTCACTTCTCGCCTGACGGCCTTCGGCGAGAGCGCGACGACCACGATGACGTACGCCACGACGAACGAGCTCGCGAAGATCACCTCGGAGGGCCGTGACTGGCACGTGGCCTACGCGGGCTCAGGCGGTCTTTCAGCATCTGGTCCACGCTATCGATCCACACGCGCTCCTTCGACATCTACGGGCGCCTCGAGGCCGTGAGACTCGGCTTCAAGTACCCGGACCAGGCGTACCACACCGATCTCGCCGAGTCCGTGCTTGCCTACGACTCCCGCGGCCGCATCGCGTCTCACCGTATGCTCTCGAGCACGCTCGATGCCTCCGAGACCTTCGGCTATGACACCGCCGACCGCCTCACGACCTGGAGCCGCACCGGACTTGGCGCCTCAAGCGCGACGTATGCCTACGACTCATCGGGCAACC
>JBASNZ010000054.1:0-2402 GCA_049657775.1 Coriobacteriia bacterium
TCTGCATCCCGCCCGTTTCTTGGTGCGCGGCTCGGCCAACAGTACATTCGCTACGCTCCCCGCCCGACGAGCGGCACACTGTGACGTCCGTTCCTTACCGTCCGTTCATCGAATGCGTCCGTTGGTCGCTTCACATCAGCCTTCCGTCTGCCGATAAAGACGGTGAACGTGGGCTGGGAGGTGCGAACGATGGGACGCCGATCAATCATCGTGGCGGGAGCACTGGTGCTGCTCTTTGCCACCAGTAGTCCATCCCTCGCGGCAACTCCTGGCAGCGTTTCGGTCGAGGCCACCGTCCTCGCAAGGACTAGCGTGCGTGAGATGTCATCTGGCGAGTTGATGGTTCTGACGAACGCACCATTCGAGGTTACGTTCGAAACCAGCACGGGTACCCAATCCCATCGCTACGGCAAGACGGGCGCTCGCGGCATCGTCATCGACGGCCCCGCGCCAGGTCAGGGCTACTCGGTGGTCGTCTCTCGGTAATCCGCGTCAGCGCCACCCGTACGCGTGTGCTGGGTCTGCCTCCTGGTCGCCCGCTGCTTGCGCTGCGCAACCACCAAGGCGCGACGCCAGGACAACCACAAGAGCAGGCCGCCGATCACTAGGACCGGGACCACTGCGAGCCACAGCGGGATGATCCAGACGGCCCGTTCTTTCACGATCTGCTCGGAGACACCCGAGTCCGCGCCGCTTGTCTCGCGGCTGTAATCGGTCGTGAGGCGCAGCGTGTAGCGCCCGGGAGCGACCGAAGTTGTCACCACGTCTGAGAACTCCAACGACGATCCGGCATAGACGACGGTGTGGCTCACAGGCACCGAGGTCATCGTCGCCCGGTCGCTTGAGTCCATCAGATCGAGCGTAGCTGTGACGGTCTTGTCGACGTTGCCGCCGTTGTTCACGCGGAACGTGTACGGCAACAGCCTGCCGATCACGAACTGGCGCACCACGAACGGCTCAACGCTGATGCGCTCAACGATGTCGCCTTGGACGCGAAGGCTAACGCGGGCACCGAGTCGGCCGGAGACCTTTGCCGTAGACTGTCCGGAGGGCTGGGAGTCATCGCCGATCTCGAAGAACAGAACGATCTGGTGATCGCCCGGAGGTGCATCCGCCGGAACCTTGACGGAGAACTCCACGGGGAAGGTGTCACCCGGTCTGGTCTCGACGTAGGGTACGTTCCCCACCATTCTTGCGTCCGCCGGAACCTTCACGGTCACCCATGCCGCCGCGCCGCGTTCCGAGGCAGGTCCGGTCATGGCAGGGGCTTTGTAGTCAACCTTGCCCGAGTCGTCCACGACCTGGTTCATGGCGTATATGAGCACGTTCATCGGCTCGTCGCCGTCGTTGATGACCGAGAGAGTCCCGCTGACCTGCTGGCCGGCAGCGACGTTGAAGTCAAAGCTTGTGGCGGTCAGGCTGAGCGTCTTCTCCGCGACCGCGGTGCCGGGCAACACAGCGACGAGCAGACATACGGCGAGCGCGCAGAGTACAGACCGCGTCATGCGCACCCGACTCACAACCCCACCGACTCTCGGAACTCGCGCACCTGGCGGCGCGCCACCGGGATCTGCGTCTCGTCACGATCGGTGACGACGACCACGTATGCGCCGTCGATGCGGAGGATCTCTTTGACTTTGTTCAGGTTGATCATGTAGCTGCGATGGACTCGCTCGAAGTTCTCCTTGGAGAACTTGCCCTCGAGTTCGGTGAGCGTGAGGTCAACAAGGTACTGATTCTCGTACGTGTGGACGTACGTGGACTTGTTCTTGGCCGAGATATAGACGACATCGTCGAGGTTGAGCAGCACGGTTCGGCCGCCCTTGCGAACTGCGAGCTTGCGAAAGTCGCTCTCACCGGAGTTTGATACCGATGCGCGTGGCCGATTGGAGGTGAGGCTGCGAACGCGCGCCGAAAGCTCCATAAGGTTGAACGGCTTGGTCACGTACTGCTGCACGCCCTGCTTGAAGGCGAGGATCTTAGCCAGATCCTGCGTTTTGGCCGTGAGCATGATGACCGGAATGTCCGCCGTGAGCGGGTTGTTCCGGATCTCCATGAGCGCCATCCAGCCATCGACGCGAGGCATCATGATGTCAAGGAGGACCACGTCGACCGGCTCTCGCTGAAGCACCTCTAGCGCTTCTGCGCCGTCTCCAGCGGAGACGACACGCATGCTGTCGGCCTCCAGGCCCATGCGGATCATCTCGACGATGGAGACATCGTCATCAACAACTAAGACGTTGATCGTCTCGTCCATACGCACCGCCACTCGAGTCTCGCTGAACGGATTGGCTACCGTTCATCTCCCCTTGCTGGCCGCCAGTATAACGCATCACATCTACGACCGCGGGCGTCAGCGGGGCCCTGGGGCACTCGTACGGTATTCACGTCGTGACCAAAGG
>JBASNZ010000055.1:0-28879 GCA_049657775.1 Coriobacteriia bacterium
GTGGTCTTCACACCCTCGGCGTTGTCGAGCGCGATCACGTCCGGGCCGCCAAGCACGAGCGCCAGGGTGACACCCAGATCGTCCATGGCAGCCTCTGTGTCGAGCGAGACACCATCAGGCCCGCCAAGGAAGATCGGGTAACCCGCGTAGGCTGAGAGGGCACCGGCGGAAAGCGCATCGGGGTAATCGTAGCCCGTGGCCACGAACGCCGTGCCGTCCCATGCCTCGCCCATGACCGAGAGCGTCTCCTCAGCGATGAGGTTGGCTGTCTCAAAGCGGTTTGCGCCGCCCAGCCGGGCCACGTCGAGGTCCATGCCAGCAAGCTCGTCCTCGACTGCGCCGGACACCGCTTCCTCGCCCCCCAGGATGAAGACAGTGGAAGCGCCGAGTCGATCGATCTCGGTTGCGACAGCATCGGGAACGTCGCCGCCAACGAGCAGCACGGGTGCCCCGTATGCACCGGCGAGAGACGACCCCGCAAGCGCGTCGGGGAAGTTGCGGCCGGTCGAGATGATGACCGTGTCGGCACCCTCGGGGAAGGTATCCTCCGAGACCTGAACAGCTGTCTCAAAGCGATCGTCGCCCTCGAGGGGCGTGTACGCCGTCTCGACGGGGCGCAGGAACATCGCGTAGAGGTCGTCGGCGTTGTCGACGCCGTCCTCGTTCACTGCCGGATCCTCGAGGCGATGATCGTGCCACGCCACGATGCCGTCGGCGGTTTCCGCGCGCCCCGCGTACTCCCAGGCCGCGGCGGCTTCGTTGTACACAGCCGGGACGATGCAGGTCTCTTCGCCCGACGCGATATCGTACATGAAGACTTCGGCTTGCCCGTTGCGACGGTCTGGCCACACAACGTAGCCATCGCCGATCGAGGGGCGCCACCGGTTGGTGTTGTCGTTGACCGTGGAGATCGTGGTCTCGACGCCGGCAAGCGGGTCGATCAGCACGATGCAGTAATGCGACTGACCCAGCACGCGGTCATACCAGTACTTCTGTGCAGCAACGAGGCCATCGCTCGTGGAGGGCTCGTAGTAGTAGCCGTAGCTGTCGGGATCATCCCATGCCGCTCCGAGCGTGACTTCCTCGCTGGTCGCCATGTTGTAGCCCCAGACCGACGAGCTGCCCAGACGATCGTCGCGCCACGTGACCCACCCGTCGTCGATGTCCGCCTCGCGCTGGTATCCGGGGGCCTCACACACCGCCCAGGTGGTCTCAGTCGAAAGGTCGTACGCCCAGATGTCGCCGTAGTGATCCGAGTCGACGGTGTCCCAGTGGTTGTGCACGATGAGATCGCCGTCGATGGCCGGGTTGCCCTGGTGGACCAGGGGAAGGTCGGAGATGACCTTCTCCTCGCCCGTGGCAAGGTTGTACGCGTAGATGGCACAGTAGCCGTCATCCGCGCGGTCATCGGAGTACACGACCCAGTCGCCGGAGACGCTCGGGTTGGCCTGCTCGCCAGTTGCAGTGCAAACAACTGACTCTTCGCCGGTAAGGAAGTTGTACGCCATGATGTTCGTCGAGTCGCTCGAACCCTCCGGCGGCTCAGTCTTCCAGACGATCCACGGGAAGTCGATGGCCGGCTGAACCTGTCCTCCGTCGGCCGTCGATACCGGGAATGCCTCCCCGACCTCGTAGACCGGAGCGGCGCCCGCCGACAGCGGAACCATCGTTGCCAGCATGACCAAGGCGAGAAGCAGTGCGACTGTACGCTTGCTCATCGAACTCCCCCTTTCGCGCCCGCCCCTCAACCGTGGCGCACGACGACAGAATGCCCTGCAACAAAAGTAGCAGGCGAACGAACTGACCCCATGCGATCTCAGTGTGCCAGTCACGAAACGATGGCGATCAACGACCAGTAGCGAAGATTCCGCTACTGAGCGAACCGACCACCGACGACGGGGGATTCGCAGCGTTTCGCCACGCGATCGGCCCGTGTGCTCAGCACGGGCCGAGGGGCGTCAGTTCTGCCAGAGGTAGCCGACGTTGCGTACGGTCTCGAGACGGTGCGCCAGCTCGGGACCGAGCTTTGCTCGCACGCGGCGGATGTGGACATCGACGGTTCGCGAACCACCGAAGTAGTCGCTTCCCCACACCCGGCGCAAGAGCACCTCCCGGCTATACACGCGGTTGGGGTGCGTCACAAGGAACATGAACAGCGCGTACTCGAGGTAGGTGAACTCAACGGGCACTCCGGCAACGTGCGCCTGGTAGGTGGCGAGGTTGATGGTGAGATCATCGATGCGGATGACCTCTTGCGTGGTGACCTCCTCACCCGGCCACATGAGCGCCCGGACACGGGCGGCAAGCTCCTCGGATGTGCCACCGCGGACCATGAAGTCCGAGGACACCCGCACCGGTACCCGGATGCTGTCCAGAGCCTCTCGCTCCACCACCAGCAGCAGCCGCGTCTCGGTACCGCCAGCGGTAAGCTGCTCGATCGCCGAGCCGAACACTTCGGGGGCGCGACCGGCGTCCACAACCACCAGTTCGGCCTCGGTCTCCATGAGCCGCTGCTTGATCTCACCCAGGTGCGACGTCGCCGTCTCAAGGTCGAGGCTTGTAAGCGCCTCGCGCATCCACGCGAGGGTATGGACATCGTCCGATGCGAGCAACGCTCTCTTCATGTGCATGATTGTACCGCTCCCATCGAGCCCCAGAACGCGCGGCGCCGGACGGAGTGACCCGCCCGGCGCCATTGCCGTCAGTTCTTGATGCGTGCAGGTGCTGCTAGATGACCGAGAGGTACCGGTCGAGCTCCCACTCGGAGACGTCCTTGATGTAGTCCACCCACTCGGCCTTCTTGTTCTCCACGTAGAACTCGTGGATGTGGTCGCCCAGGATCTCGCGCATCGTCTCGGACGCCTCGAACATCTCGATGGCTTCCCCGAGGTTGCGCGGCAGCGTCTTGATGCCAGCGGCGGTCAGTTCCTCTTCGGTCATGTGGAAGATGTCGTTGGTCGACTCCGGCATAAGCTCCAGCTCTTCCTCGATACCCTTGAGGCCGGCGCCGAGCATGACCGCAAAGGCCAGGTACGGGTTGGCCGAGGGGTCCGGCGAGCGCAGCTCGAGACGCGTGGCAGCCTCCTTGCCGGGCTTGTACATCGGTACGCGCACCATGGCGGAGCGGTTGCGCATGGCCCACGACACGTACACGGGAGCCTCGTAGCCGGGAACCAGGCGCTTGTAGGAGTTCACAAGCGGGTTGGTGACGGCGCAGAACTCGGGGGCGTACTTGAGCAGACCGGCGATGTAGTGGCGCGCGATCTTGGAGAGGTGCTGCGGGTCGTTCGGATCGTAGAAGGCGTTCCCGTCCTTCGTGAACAGCGACTGGTGCACGTGCATGCCCGAGCCGTTCTGGCCCTGGATCGGCTTCGGCATGAATGTGGCGTACACGCCGTTGGAGTACGCGACTTCCTTGACGACCAGGCGGTAGGTCATGACCGCGTCGGCCATCGTGAGTGCATCCTGGTAGCGAAGGTCGATCTCGTGCTGCGACGGGGCAACCTCGTGGTGCGAGTACTCGACCGGGATGCCCATCTTCTCAAGCGTGAGCACGGTCTCGCGGCGAAGATCGCTCGCGACGTCAAGCGGGGTCAGGTCGAAGTAACCGCCCTCGTCGAGGATCTCGGTGCCCTTGTCATCGGCGAAGTAGAAGAACTCGAGTTCCGGACCGACGTACATGGTGTAGCCCATGTCGGCGGCCTTCTTGAGCATGCGCTTGAGCGCGAAGCGGGGGTCGCCTTCGAACGGCGAACCGTCGGGCGTGACGATGTCGCAGAACATGCGGCCGACGCCGTCATCGCCCGGACGCCACGGCAGCACCTGGAAGGTATTGGCGTCGGGGTACGCGACCATGTCGGACTCCTCGATGCGGGTGAAGCCATCGATCGAGGAGCCGTCAAAACCCATGCCCTCGTCGAACGCGCCCTCGATCTCGCTGTCGGTGACGGCGAACGACTTGAGGACGCCAAGTACGTCGGTGAACCAGAAGCGAACGAAGCGGACACCCCGCTCTTCCACTGTCTTGAGCACGTAATCCTTATCGAACTTCGCTGCCATGCCCACATTCCTCCTCGGTCATTACGCCCTGATCGGGCGTGGTTGCCTGCTCGCACGGAGATGCTACGAGACAAGCCTACAGACCGTATGTTTCATCGATGTTTCGAGCATGAGAGAAGTGCGAGAATCCTATGTCTCGCACGACTTGTGGCAGGATGGTCCGATACCGATCAAGCAGGACGCGCGCCATAAGTCCGGAGCGTCAACAAGGCCCCACCGCGACAGTTCGCAGTGAGGCCTCGTCAACGGGGGAGATCGGTCCCTACATCGGCGCGTAGAGCTTCCCGTAGGGCCGATGGCTGAAGGGCGCGAGCTTGATGAACGGCTCTGAGAGAACCTCGCCGAGGTCGAGGCCGAGAGCGGCGCAGTAGTCCTCGAGCACCGGTGCGAGTGCCGCCATGTCCTCCTCGCTCGCCTCGGTAACGCCGACCTCTTTACCGCACTGCCAGGGCTCGACCGTGCCTCGGATGTAGATGACGCCACCGTGCATGCCGGCGCCAAGGAACGAGCCGGCCACGGGCTGCTCGGGGAACTGCGTGTTCATCCCAAGGAGCACCAGCATGCCGCCGGCCATGTACTCGCCGAAGAAGTCGCGAGCATTTCCGCCGCATACCATGATCGGTACCAGGTTCTCGTACGCCTTCATGTGGATGCCCACGCGGTAGCCGACGTCACCTTTGACGTAGACCCGTCCGCCGCGCATGCCGTAGCCGAGCACGTCGCCAGCGTCTCCGTGGATGACCACGCGACCGGCGTTCATGGTGTTACCCACGCCGTCTTGCGCGTTGCCGAAGATGTTGACCGTCGGCCCGTCCATGAACATCGCCAGGTCATTGCCCGCGGTCCCGTGGACGTCGATCGTGACACCTTTGGCGGATACGCCGGTGCCGATGTAGCGCTGGCCGTTCACGTTCTCGAGCACGATCGTCTTGGCACCGTCAGCGATAACGTCGCGGATCGCCTCGTTCATCTGCTTGTAGTACACGCCGTTCGCGTCGATCGTGGCGGTCTCGCCGTCGCGCCGGACCACCGGCGCTACCTTGAGATAGCCTTCGACGACTCCTGTGGCCTGTGTCATGGTCTCCACTCCCCTACATCCCCACGGGCTTGACGCCGAGGACCTTGTTCATCTGCTCGTCGAGGCCGATAGAGCGCAGACGCTCGCGGCTGCCGCGTAGCGATTCGATGGCATTCACTCCGAGGGCGCCCAGGATCTCCTGGATCTCGTGGCTCCAGGCCTGCACCAGGTTCACGAGGCGCTCCGCTCCCCACTCGGGGTCGATGCGACGGGTGAGTTCGGGCTTCTGGGTGGTGATGCCCCACGAGCAGCAGCCCGTGTGGCAGCTCTGGCAGAGGTGACAGCCAAGCGCCATGAGCGCCGCCGAGCCGATGGCCACGACGTCCGCCCCAAGCGCGATCGCCTTTGCGGCATCTGCCGAGGAGCGAATGGAGCCTGCGGCGATGATGGAGGCCTGGTTGCGGATACCCTCATCGCGCAGGCGCTGGTCGACGGCCGCGATGGCAACCTCGATGGGGATGCCGATGTGGTCGCGGATGACCTGCGGCGCGGCGCCGGTGCCGCCCTTGAAGCCGTCCAGGTACACGTAGTCGGCACCCGCGCGCACGATGCCGGACGCGATGGCGGCCACGTTGTGCACCGCCGCGATCTTGACGCCGACCGGCTTGTAGCCGCTGGCTTCCTTGAGCGCGTAGATGAGCTGACGCAGGTCCTCGATCGAGTAGATGTCGTGGTGCGGCGCGGGGCTGATCGCGTCGGTGCCCTGCGGGATCATCCGCGTGGAGGAGACCTCCTTGTCGATCTTCTCGCCCGGCAGGTGCCCACCGATACCCGGCTTGGCACCCTGGCCGATCTTGATCTCTATGGCGGCGCCGCGCTTGAGGTAGTCGGGGTTGACGCCAAAGCGGCCCGACGCCACCTGGACGATGACGTTGTCCTGATACGGATAGAGGTCGGCGTGCAGGCCGCCTTCGCCGGTGTTCATGAGCGTGCCAAGACGCTGCGCGGCCATCGCAAGCGACTTGTGCACGTTGAGCGACACCGAACCGTAGCTCATCGGCGAGAAGATGATGGGCGTGTCGAGCTTGATGTTGTTGGCCATTCCGCCGTTCTCGGCCAGCTTGAAGCCACCGGCGCCGTCGGATTCCACCGACACCGAGTCGGGCTTGCGGCCCAGGTACGTGCGGAGTTCCATCGGCTCGCGGAGCGGGTCGATGGACGGGTTGGTGACCTGACACGCGTCAAGGACCAGGGCGTCGAAGATGCGCGTGTACGGCTTGGGATTACCCATGGAGGTGAGGAGCACGCCGCCGGTCTCGGCCTGCCGCCAGACCGCCTTGCGCGCTTCCGAGGACCAGTTGTCGTTGTCCTTGTACGCGAGCGTGCTCTTCTCGATGGTGATGCAGTGCGCCGGGCAGAAGGTCACACAGCGGTGGCACGCGCGGCACTTCGAATCATCGGGGATGGGGCGCTCGTTGAAGTTGTACACGCCCCAGCCGCACTGCTGCACGCAGCGGCCGCACTTGTGGCACTTGTCGTAGTCGATCTTGACCCGGAACTCGGGCTGGATGAATGTGCTCGGCATCTAGACCGTCACCTCCACTTCGTCACAGGAGGTCTCGGTGCCGGTGACCGCGCACGAAACCTCGGAAGGCGACAGGTGCAGGTCGCCGTGGATGGGCCAGTCCATGCCCTTGACCCGTGCGATGGTGGGCTCGCCCGCCTTGGGCGTCCAGAGCTTGTCGGGAGCGGGTATGACCGCGCGGATCGCGCTCTCCTCGGAGGCGACCATGACGACGCTGCCCGTGCGTGCCGCCACGAGCGGGCGGAGCTTGATGCGGTCGTTGAGTGCGACCATGCCGCCGTTGAAGCCGAGCACGATCGCGAACGGGCCGTTGAGCATACCGGGGCCGTATACCGCGCGCAGCGAGCGCATAACGTCGCGCTCCGCCTCGGGCATGCGGTCGATGTCCTCCCACAGCGGACTCGCGAGCGCCTTGCATGCAAGTTCGAGTGGAAGCTTGTGGCGCCGCAGCATCAGGTCGAAGAGGTACGCGGCGACCTCGGTGTCGGTGCCGAGCGTGCACTTGTAGCCGAACGCTTCCAGGTAGCGGCTGTTGATGCCGTAGCTGGAGATCTCGCCGTTGTGCACGATGGTCCAGTCGAGCAGTGCGAACGGGTGCGCGCCGCCCCACCAACCGGGCGTGTTCGTGGGGAACCGGTTGTGGCCGGTCCACGTGTGTGCTCCGTACTCCTCAAGGCGGAAGTAGTGGCCGATCTCCTCGGGATAGCCAACGCCCTTGAAGACGCCCATGTTCTTGCCCGAGGAGGCTACGAACGCCCCATCGACGGTGGCGTTGATGTCCATTACGACCTTGACCACGTAGTCCTCGGCCGACATCTCGGCTTCTTCGAGCTTGTTCGGGTACGGGTTGAGGAAGTAGCGCCACAGCAGCGGCGCGTCGGAGATGCCCTTGACCGGACGGGTCGGCATCGGCTCGGCAAGGTCGACTAAGAAGAACTGGTCAAAGAGTGCCTCGGCCTCTTCTTTGGCCTGAAGGTCGTGGTACATCATATGGAAGGCGAAGTGGCCGGGGAACTCGGGGTAGATGCCGTAGCCGGCGAATCCGCCGCCAAGTCCGTTGCCGCGGTCGTGCTGGACGGCCATCGCCAAGATGGCGTCCTCGCCGCTCATGAGCGTGCCACTCTCGTCGCAGATGCCCATGAGCCCGCAGCCGCCGTGGATCTTGAAAGGCGCCTCTTCGGCGTAGCGGGGTCGCTCGATCGCCATCGTCTACTCAACTCCCTCTTCGTCGTGCGCAAGCAGCGCTGCGAGCGCGTCGCCACCGTTTGCGGGAAGCGGCTCGAGTCCCAGCTTCTTGCGCGCGGACTCCCTCGGCGCTCCGAGCATGCCGGTCTTCCGGAAGGTCTGGTACGCCGCTCCGACCTGATCGGGACCGCTCCCGGCCGCGATCGCAAGCTCCTTGAGTTTGCGGAACGTGTCGGCCATACCGATCCGGCTGGGGCACATCTCCTGGCACGTGTAGCACTCCAGGCACTTCCACAGCTGGCCGTCGGCAAGCACCTCGTCGATCTCGCCTCGGAGCAGGCGCTCGATGATCTCGGTCGGCTGGTACGTGGGATCGACCTTGCACACCGGGCAGTCGTCCTTGCACGCCTGACAGCTCACGCACTTGCCAAGCAGTGACACGTCGAAATGCGCGGCGAGCCTGACCTTGTCGGCCTGGCGATCGCCCCACTTGTCCAAGAACGGCTGCACGCTCACGCGGTGCATGTCCAGACCGATCTCCTCGGGCGAGTGACCCATGCCAAGCGCGATGAGCTCCGAGAGGTACAGTACCGGGACGTTGATGTCCTCGCGGGCGCGCTGGAGCGCGGCCTGGTTGAGGTCGAACTGCTGGAAGCACGACGGACACACGACCACGAGGGCGTCCACGTCGTTGTTCTGCAGGTCAACAAGCTTGCGCCGTGCGAACGCGAGCGAGCCTTCGCGCTCGCCCACGCGATCGAGCGCGTTGCCGCAGCACTGCATCTTGGTTGCGTAGTCGACCACGCGAGCGCCGAGCGCGCCAACGAGCGCCTCGACCTTGGTGGGATTGAGCGGGTCGTCCCAGCGCACGGCCGGACTCGGCCGCAGCAGGTGGCAGCCGTAGTGGACCGCGATGCGCATGCCCCAGAACGGTCGCTCGAGCTTGGATGCCACCAGCGCCGAGCCCATCTCCTCGGTCAGCCACTCGGCGAAGTGCACGACTTTGAGGTCGCCGTCGTAGTGGAGGTCCTGGGTGGCGAGGCGCTCGTTGATCGCGTCGGCGGCGCGCCAGTCGGTCTTGAGGTGGCTCTGCGCCTCCTTGAAGGTGGAGTAGCAGCCGTTGCACGGGGTGACGACATCCAGACCGGCCTTCTCCACGATCGCCAGGTTGCGCGCGGCGGTCGTGTAAAACGCGCCCTCGTCGTTCGCCTTCACGAGCACGCCCTCGGGGCAGCACGTGTGGCCCTCGAGTTCGTGGACGGTCGCGCCCAGGTCCTCGAAGACGAGCCGGGTCGCCTTCTCGATGAAGGGGAACCGTGCGGGGATGGTGCACCCCCAGAAGACCGCGAAGTCCTTCATGTGTCCCTGCCGATCGTCATCGGTGTCCGGATAAACGAAAACGCCCACCACCGACCTCTTTGGTCGGGGTGAGCGCCATTGCTCACATCGTTACATCACCGGCACGCCGTTGTGCCGTGCGCGTAGTCTAGCAATTTGCACGCCGGATGGGAAGAGTGCGCGAAACGCGCTGGAAACACCGCGCTGGAAACACGCGAACCCCACACACCTGCACGAGTGCCGACACCGCCGCCACGACGCCGGGGACAACCAGCACGACGGCCGGCGCCTTGTTCACAGCGCCACGGAACCCGTCGCTGACTCGGCAACGTACGAGCGCGAGCAACCGGTGTAGAAGCCGTCGGCGATCGCGACCCCGAGCGTGCCGCTCACGCCTCGGTTTCCGCGGCGAGGATCACGGCCGCGGCGATCTCCTTGAGCGGCATGCGCTTGTCCATGGCCAGCTTCTGAAGACGCTTGAACGCTTCGGGTTCCGTCATGCCTTTGGCCATGAGAACGCCCTTGGCGCGATCGAGCACCTTGCGCGTCTGAAGCCGATCGGCCAGGTCAGACGCTTCGGCCTCCAGGGCACGCGCTTCCGCGAACCGCGAGACCGCCACATGCATGGCGGGCACGATATCTCGCTTGGTGAACGGCTTCACGAGGTATGCCATGGCGCCGGCGGCGCACGCGTCTTCAACGTACGAGGCCTGGGAGAACGCGGTCACCATCACCACGGGGGCCAGGCGCTCCTCGGTGAGGATGCAGGCCGCTTGAATGCCGTCCATGCCCGGCATCTTGACGTCCATGAACACGACATCCGGCCTGAGCTCGCGGGCAAGGGAGACGGCCTCCGAGCCGTCGCGGGCCTCTCCCACGACGTCATGGCCCTCCTCGGCGAGCATCTCGCGAAGGTCCATGCGGATGATGGCTTCGTCTTCGGCGATGAGTACGCGCATGCGCTACTCGGCCTCCTCGGGCTCTTCGATGATGGGGACTCGGACGGTCACGGACGCGCCGCGCGCGCTGGAGAACGAGAGTGTACCGCGCAAGTCGTCCTCGACAACCGTTTTGACGATCGCCAGGCCAAGATGCGCCGAGGAGTCAAGATCGAACGGCTCGGGCAGACCCGCACCGTCGTCGCGCACGACGAGGTGAAGCTCCCGAGGCAACCGCCGCATCGAGACCGTGACAAGTCCGGACGCGCGAATCCCGATGCCGTGTTCGATCGCGTTATGTACGAGTTCGGCGCATACGAGCGCAAGCGACGTTGCAGTGGATGCGGGCACGAGCCCGGTCTCGCCCTCAACGCTCACGGAAACCCGGGTGTCGCCCGCCATGCCCTGACGCACCATGTCCACAACCGTGCGGGCAACCGCGGTGAAGTCGACCGACTCCTCGGTGGCCGCCGCAAGCATCTCGTGGACGACCGCCATGGACGACACCCGCTCAACGGCTTCTGCGAGCGCGCGCTCGGCCTCTTCACTCGTGGTACGCCGGGCCTGGATGCGCAGGAGGGATGCGACCGTCTGCAAGTTGTTCTTAACGCGATGGTGGACCTCGCGGATGGTCGCCTCTTTGACGCGGATCTCCTGCTCGCGGCGCCGCACGTCGGTGATGTCCTCCACCAGCACGAGCGCGCCGGGGGCGAAGCCGATCGTTCGATACTTGAGCACGCGCCCATTGACCTCGATGGTCACTCCCCTGGCGCCCGAGTTTCGGAGCACAGGCGATATCGCGGTGGCACCGCCCGGGATCGTCGAGGCACCGCGGCCCGTCAGCCCACCTTCGAGCCCGGCCAGCCGCATGATGTTGACCGCGTTCGGGCTGGCGTACGAGACCACATCAGCGGCGTCGATCTCCATCACACCGTCACCGGCCCGGCGAACCGTGGTGAACGGCTCCCCAGAGTCGACGTCGAGGACGGGACCTCGTTCGAGCATGTCCATGACCCGCTCGGCGAGCGACATGAATGCGACCTCCATGGCGCCCGGTGCCTCGGTGACCTGCTGGACGACATCGCGGATGATCACGCCGATGGGTGCACCCACAGGGCCGATAGCCTGGGCCGAGGTATAGAAGCCGATGCCCCGCGTGATCCGGCGCCTCGTGCCGATGACGGCCGCACCGTTCTCGAAGGCGTCGTATGCCTCGGGTTCCTCGGAGCGATCGAGTATCTGGCCGACCCGGCTCGTCGCCACGGCCGCGACGGCGGTCATCGGTCGGGCGTCCGCGAGTACGCGGAGCCGCTTGTCGTCCGGGACGACAAGCGTGACGTCGCCGTACCCGAGGTCGGCGATGAGCTGAAGGTTGCCCGCCACGTTGGCCAGGTGTCGCTGCGTGCCCGGGTCGTCCCCCATCTTTGGCTGATTCACGATGTCCATGCGCCCGATTATACGAGAGCGGACGCCGCACATGGCGGTTCTTGTCTTGCCTCGCTCCCTGGCCCACCATCATCGTTACCGCTATCATGAGACCCATCGGGGCCGGATCGTGCCTCACGGGGAGGGAGAAACGGTCGATGTCGTTCACGTCCTCATCGACGTACGTGTATACCTATGTGGTGTTCGCGGTGGTCTATCTCGTGTCGGCGATCGCGTTTGTGGTACGCGCGCTTCGCGTGAGCGCCACGCTCTCTCGCGCCCGCACTCCCCTTCCGACCGATAACCAGGCGCCGGCACGCGCAGCAAGCACCACCGAGTACGTATCGCGGTCCCAGCGACTTGTTGACTACACGCAGCTCGCCACACTCCTCCCGCTCATCTACATCGTAGGCTCCCTTTTTCTGGGATCGCTCATCCTCAACGGTCAGCGGCCGAGCTTCATCAACGTCGCATGGGTGGCCTTCACCGTGCTTGCCGCCGGAGCCGCGGTCACGTTCGCGGTACTCGGGACGCGCGAATCGATGTCACTGAGCGGCGTCGGGGCGATGGCGGCGGCGAACGGCCGAGCCGCGGACATCTTCCAGCGGATCGGTATCCGTCTTGGCGTCAGCGCGGCTCTTCTCCTGCTCGTAGCCGTGTTCACGATGCTGAACCTGTTCTCGATACTCGGGAACATGGACGCGCTGCTGGGCATCCCGTACCTGCTGTAGGCGGCGGCCAGCTCGCGGTTCGCGCTCACCTTGCTATAATCCGCATGCGCGCGATGTCATCGGCGTGCCCGGGTGGCGGAACAGGCAGACGCGCCGGTCTCAAAAACCGGTGGCCGAAAGGTCGTGCGGGTTCGATCCCCGCCCCGGGCACCACAGCACCGATCCAGGCGGCCCTTCCGCGACCCTCAGGTCGGATGCGACGATCGACCCACTGCAGGCCTCACGACTGAGCGAAGCCATCCCGGCCGTGACCGCCCATCTGCACGCGGGTCTCTCCTCGGCCGCGTTGGGAAGATGCATAATCGAGGTCGGGCAGTTCGCACCGGTGATCAAGGGGGCCGCATGTCGGACAGGGACGCGCTCGTCACATTGGTGCATTCGCTCCCCAAGACCGAGTTGCATGTGCATCTGGAGGGCACCCTCGAGCCCGAGATGATGCTGGCACTCTCTGATCACAATCGAGTCCCCATTCCCTACAACGACGCGGACGCCGTCAGGCGCGCGTACTCGTTCTTGGATCTGCAGTCGTTCCTGGACATCTACTATGCGGGCATGAGCGTACTTCGGACCGAGCAAGACTTCTACGACCTCACTTGGGCGTACATGACCAAAGCGGCGCTCGAGAACATCGTGCACGTGGAGCCGTTCTTCGACCCGCAGGCGCACATCTCGCGTGGTGTTCCCTTCGGCCTCGTGGTGGCCGGCATCCTACGGGCCCTCAAAGACGCGGAGGACGACTTTGGCATCACGTCCCGGCTGATCATGTGCTTCCTACGGGACAAGCCCGTCGAAGACGCCGCCCGGGTGCTCTCGACGGCCCATCTCTACCACAGCCGGATCGCCGGAGTCGGGCTGGACTCAGCCGAAGGCGACTACCCGCCGGAACTATTCAGCGACGTGTTCGCCACCGCGGCGGCAGCGGGCATGCACCTCGTCGCGCACGCCGGTGAAGAGGGACCGGCGGCGTACATCACCGCCGCGATCGACGTACTCGGCGCCGAGCGCATCGATCACGGCGTGCGGTGCCTCGATGACCCGGCGGTTGTGGAACGGCTCGTCCGCGACCGGGTGCCGCTTACGGTCTGTCCGTTCTCGGAAGTGAAGCTCAGGGTCTTCGAGTCGCTCGAGGTACACCCACTCAAGCGGATGCTCGACGCTGGCCTGTTCGTGACCGTCAACTCGGACGACCCTGCCTATTTTGGCGGCTACCTCTCCGCGAACTACGTGGAAACGGCGCTCGCGCTCGACCTGGCGCCGGATGACATCGTCACGCTTGCGAAGAACTCGATCGAGGCGTCGTTCTTGCCCAACGACCAGAAGCAGGCGCATCTGGCGCGAATCAGCGAACTCGCCGGATAGGCTGCGCCCTGCATTCTTCGCCGTACGAACACCTGTTCGACAGCGCGAAGATCCGTTGGTACACTCGATGCGAACACCCGTTCGTATCGGAGGCCATCGTGAACCCCTCGCCTGTCGCCGAGTCTCCCGCCATCGACGAACTTGCCACCGGGCAACTCCTCGCCCGCCTCAACCCGCAACAACGCGCGGCCGCATCTCACGGCGACACGCCACTGCTGATCGTGGCCGGTGCCGGCACCGGCAAGACCGCGACGCTGGCGCACCGCGTCGCATACCTCATCGCCAACGGCATGCAGCCGGGACGTATCCTGCTGCTCACCTTCACCCGCCGCGCCTCGGCCGAGATGCTCAGACGCGTCGACGGGCTGCTCCGGTCCGCTGCCGGGCTCGATGACCTTCCCGCATCGCTCTCGGGAGCGCGAGTATGGGGCGGCACGTTCCACGCCATCGCGACCCGGCTTCTCCGTATCCACGGCGGCGACATCGGGCTGGCGCCCGACTTCACCATCCTCGATCGCGGCGATGCCGAGGACCTGATGCACGTGGCGCGTACGTCGCTCGAGCTCGGACGATCGGGACGCCGTTTTCCCCAGAAGGGCACCTGCCTGGATATCTACTCGCGCTGCGTCAACAGCCAGACGCGGCTGGAGGATGTGCTGGCAGGCGTGTTTCCCTGGTGCAAGGACGAAGCCGAGGACCTCAAGCGCCTCTTCGCCGCGTACGTGGACATCAAGGAAGACCAGCACGTGCTTGACTACGACGACCTGCTCGTGTTCTGGCGAGGGCTCCTGGCCGACCCGGTCGCCGGCAAGCGTGTGCGCGAGCGGTTCGACGCCGTGCTGGTGGACGAGTACCAGGACACCAACGCGTTGCAGGCCGACATCGTGGCGTCGCTCCGACCCGACGGCACGGGCGTGACCGCCGTGGGAGACGACGCGCAGGCGATCTACGGCTTCCGCGCCGCCACCGTTCGCAACATCATGGAGTTTCCGGAGCGTTTCGAAGGAGCGACCGTCCTTACGCTCACCCGCAACTACCGCTCGACGCAGCCGGTGCTGGACGCCACCAACCGCATCATCGCCATGGCCCAGGAGCGCTACGACAAGGACCTGGTGACCGAGCGCGAGGGCGGCGGCAGGCCGGTCCTGGCAACGTGCGAGGACGAGGTCGAGCAGACATCGTTCGTCATCGCGCGAGTCCTCGAGCACCGCGAGAGCGGCATCCCTCTCAAGCACCAGGCGGTACTCTTCCGCGCCGCCCACCACTCCGCCGCGCTCGAACTGGAGTTGGCACGCCGCAACATCCCCTTCGTGAAGTACGGCGGCCTCAAGTTCCTCGAGATGGCGCACGTGAAGGACCTGCTCTCCTACATGCGTCTCGCCGAGAACCCCCGCGACTCGATGGCCGCGCTGCGCGTGCTCCAGCTCGTACCCGGTATCGGACCCAAGACCGCCTCCTCGCTCCACGATATGCTCGCCCTGGCCGACGGCGACCTCGACGCCTGGGTGGAGTGGCAGCCCCCCGAAGCCGCGGACGGTGTATGGCAGGACTTTGTGGCGCTCATGCGCAATCTCGCACACGCGCCAGCCGGAGATGTCGCGGCACAGGTGCATGCGACGCGAGCGTTCCTGGGACCGCTCGTGGAGCGCCGCTACGATAACGCGACTGCCCGGCTCGCAGACCTCGAGCAGATGGAGAACCTCGGCAGCCGCTTCCCGGACCGCACGCGGTTCCTCTCGGAGATCACACTCGATCCGCCACAGTGGACGGGAGACCTGGCGGGGTCCCCGCTTCTCGACGAGGACTACCTCATCCTCACGACGATGCATTCCGCCAAGGGCCTGGAGTTCGACTGCGTCTACGTGATCCATGCAGCCGACGGCAATATCCCGTCGGATATGGCCACGGGCTCACAGGCCCAGATCGAAGAAGAGCGCCGGCTGTTCTACGTGGCATGCACGCGCGCCAAGGACCACCTCTACGTGACGCACCCGCTTCGCTACTACGCCGCTGGACGCGGCATGAGCGACAGCTACGGCTACGCGCAGCGCACCCGCTTCATCCCCGAGGAGGTCCGGCCTCTCTTCGCCGAGGTGCAGGCACGTCCGCGAGACACCGCCGATGATGGAGCGCTGCAACCGATCACGACCACGAGCAGCATCCGCGCAAGCGTTCGCGCCATGTGGGAGTAGGGGGGTGGGAGTAGGGGTAGCCCGATCGCGCCTGATGCGGGAGAATGGCATTTCGGCGCCGATCGAGGGGAACGCGTGGCTGGCGCAGTCGAGGTTGCAGGACTCCACAAGCGGTACATCATGGGCGGAAGCCCGCTCGATGTGCTGCGCGGCGTCGACCTCTCGATAGCGCCCGGCGAGATCGTGTGCGTGATGGGGCCGTCGGGCTCCGGGAAATCCACGCTCCTCAACATCGTCGGCGGACTCGATCGCCCCAGTGGTGGCGCGGTGCTCGTCGACGGCGTCGACCTCGCGGCCATGGACGACGAGCGTCTTGCGGTCTACCGCCGTAAGCAAGTGGGCTTCGTGTTCCAGTCGTTCAACCTCATCGCCACGATGACAGCGCGTCGCAATGTGGAGCTTCCCCTCGTCTTCGCTGGCGTCGATCGCACCGAACGCGTCAAGTACGCGGCGGCGGCACTCGAGTCGGTCGGGCTCGGACACCGGCTCGACCACAAGCCGACCGAGCTCTCCGGTGGCGAGCAGCAGCGTGTCGCGGTGGCTCGCGCCGTCGTCAACTCGCCCGCGATCGTCCTGGCCGACGAGCCCACCGGCAACCTGGACACCACCACCGGACACGAGATCCTGGAACTCATCCGCCAGATGAACGCCGGCGGGCGCACGTTCCTCATCACCACACACGACCGGGCTGTCGCCGAGGCCGTGGCGCACCGGATCGTCCACATCGTCGACGGATCGATCACCCAGATCGAACAAGGAGGCACCTCGTGATGCATCGTCCCACTTGGAAGTCGCGCCTGGTGGCAGGCTCGATACTGGTCGCGCTTGCAGGCGCGAGCGGTAGCGCGTACGCCGCCGTCGCGCCCGTCTCGGCCATCACCCCGACAGCTCCCTCGGACACCGTGCTGCCGATGGACACGCCCGCCCCCAAGCCGGCGCCCGTGCTTGTCGTGCGGTCGTACGAGACATCTGTGGACCGCGTCTTAGTCGGCTCCCGGTTCAAGCTCACGCTCAACATCTACAACGCGACGTCCCGTAAGGCCGAGAATGTCGTGGTCAGTCTGGCGGGCGGCGCGTCGGCGGCGACCGAGGCGGCGGTCGGCTCTGGCGGGCTCACCGTGCTGGGCACAGGCAACGCGAAGTACGTAGGGACCATCAAGGGCACCAAGGCCGCCAACGTCGTGTTCGACGTGATGGCCGGTCCCGGCACTATGCCGGGGACGTACGCGGTACCCGTGACGATCAGCTTCGAGTACAACGGAGAGCGCCAGGAGGTCGCGTACACCGTTGGCGTGATCGTGGAGCGCGACGCAGCCTTCTCGGTGGTCACCGCCGAGTACCCCAAGACCGCCGTTGTGGGCGCTCCGTTCGACGCGAGTTTCGAAGTAGCCAACACCGGCGGGTTCCAGGTGAGCGGCGTGACGCTCAGCGTGGAGGCCAGCGCCGCCGACGTGGTCGACGGCAGCCTGTACCTTGGGACGTTCGACGTGGCAGGCAGCGAGACCATCGACGTATCGATCACCCCCGATCAGGCCGGCACGCTCGAGATCGTCTTCGTGGTGAGCTACCGCGACGACTTCGGCCGCCAGACGTCCTTCCGCCAGCCGTATCGGATCCAGGTCGGATCGGCGCCGGACACAGGCGCGGACGCCACCAACGGCCCCGGCGAGGAGCCGGCCGAGCAGACGTCCGGGCCGGGCGGATTCGTCGGTTTCATCATGGCGCTCCTGGGACTGGGTTCGTAGCATGCGCTTTCGCGACCTTGTCTTCATCGTCGTCTCCAACCTGAGGCGAATGAAGCTGCGGCTCGCACTGACGGCGCTGGGTGTGGTTATCGGCACCTCGGCGATCGTCCTTATGCTGTCGCTCGGTATCGGGCTACAGCGCAATGTGACCGAGTCGCTCGGCGAACTTGGCGCCGCAACGCACATCCAGGTGATGAGCGGCTACATGCTGGGGACGAGCGACCCTAAAGAGATCAATGACCGGTCGCTCGACGAGATCAGAGCCATCGAGCACGTCGAGGCGGTCATGCCGCAGGTGATGGTGCAGGCGCAGGATCTCACGTACAAGCGGCAGACGACGTACGCCACCATCACCGGCGTGCCCGTGGACGAACTCGAAGCCTTCGGTTACTCGCTGGCCGAAGGCCGGTGGCCCCGCAACGAGAAGGAGATCGTGCTGGGCTCGTCCGTGCCCACCATGTTCCTCGGGGCCGATCCCTACTCGGGCGATCAGCTGGGACCGGGTCTTGACCTGGTCGGCAAACGCATCGTGGCGACCTTCATCGAGTATCCCGACGAGGAAGCGATGAAGCAGGGAGCCATGGCGACCGGTGCGGAGCCGGTGGAGACCAAGCGCAAGCTCACGGTGGTGGGCGTGCTCGAGAAGCTCGACATGCAGACCGACTCATCGGCGTTCATCCCGCTCGGCGCGGCGCTTGAGTTCAACGGCGTCACCACCCGTAGACCGACGTATGAGAACGCGGTCGTGAAGGTCGACTCGGCCGATGCGGTGGCCGACGTCGAGAAGATCATCACGGATGAGGGCTTCATGACGTTCTCGGCCCGGTCGATCCAGCAGGGACTGAGCTCGACGTTCCTCATCGTCCAGGGCGTACTTGGCGCGCTCGGCGCGATCGCCATGATCGTCGCCGCTCTTGGGATCGCCAACACGATGACGATGTCCATCTACGAGCGGACGCGCGAGATCGGCATCATGAAGGCGGTCGGCGCGTCCAACCGCCAGATCAAGCGGGTGTTCCTGGGCGAGGCGGCCATTATCGGCGTGCTCGGCGGCCTGGGCGGGCTGCTGTTCTCGGCGTCGGGCGCGGCGCTCGCGAACCTCTTCGTGCAGTCGATGATCGCGTCCCAAACCGCTACCGGGGGCGGAGGCATGCCGGGGAACACCACCTTCTTCGTGATCCCGGTGTGGCTTGCCGCGTTCGCGATAGCGTTTGCCGCTGGAGTCGGACTACTCGCGGGCGTGCTCCCCGCCGTTCGCGCAGCCAACCTTGATCCGTTGATCGCACTACGACACGAGTGATGGAGGCATCATGCCGGCGTTCTCAAGCATCGTGACCGCACTGTTCCGCCCGGCCAAAGGCGTTGACGGCGCAGGCGCCGCCATCAAGTGGCTCTGGGTGCCGCTTGCCATACTTCTCGTGGTTTCGGTCGTCGGCAAGGCCATCGTCGCCTCTCCGATGCAGGCGGCCGTGCAGCAGGAGGTGGCGCAGGCAACCATCCAGCAGCAGATGAAGGACCTACCAAAAGAAGAACAGGCCACGTTCGAACAACAGATGGCCACCGGCGGAGAGCTCGACACGGCGATGAACATCGCAAGTACCGCCGCCATCGTCTTTGGAGTTGTCGGCGCGCTCGTCGCGATCCTCTACGTCGGCACGTTCTTCTTCGTGGCGGCCAAGACCTGGGCCAATCCCGTCAAGTTCACGTCGATGCTCTCGGTCGCGAGCCTCATGTTCGTGCCGCACGCGATACGCAACATCATCCAGGCGATCTACATGTCATCCACCGGAATCTGGTTGCAGCACGCCGGACTCGGCGCTCTTGTGTCGCCCAAGGACCCGATGACCCCGCCGAGCGCCGCCTATGCAGTCCTCTCGCAGATCGATCTGTGGGTGGTGTGGGGACTGTTCATCCTGTTCGGCGCGCTGCTCTCAACGACCATCGGGTTCCAGAAGAAGCGCGCGCTTACGGCTATGGCCGCCTTCATCGTCATCACCGGCCTCGCACAGGCGGTGCCCACCGTCGTCTCGGGCGTGTTCATGGGAGCCGCCGGCGGGATGTAGCGGACCGATACGCGCCGCGCGCCCGGCCGAAGCGGCGAGGTCGACGCGATCGGTGGCAACCGCGGACCTACCTGCCGAGGAGGTCCAGCACCTGTGCGCTCGCCTCAAGGGCGCTCACGTGGTAGAACGCTTCCTCGAGGGACGCGCCCTTAGCGAACGGACCGTGCGAGCGCAGCACCGCGACCGGGTGGTCCTTGAGTGCCCGTGCGAGCAGCTCCCCTGCCTCGGGCGAGGCGATCGTCTGCTCGGCCGTAACGACCGGCACGCGCCCGAGCACGTAAAGTCCCTCGGAGTCCTCCGGCACGATCTCATCAGCCCGCATGGACCACGCGATGGTGTGCACCGGATGAACGTGCGCGATGGCAAGCGCGTCGGTGGCGGCGTAGATGGCACGGTGCACGACGATCTCACGGCTGCACAGGGCGTCGTCGCCCGGCTCCATGCCGGTCTCCACGATGTCATCCTCGGTGAGGCGTCCCAGCATGGACCCGCGCCGGGTGATCACGATGCGGTCGCCTTGCCGGACCGAGAGGTTTCCCCCGTGGCTGGTGATAAGGCCCGCGACAAAGATGTCGCGTCCGATCTTCCGGAACTCGGCGATCAACACGCGCTCGATCACCGCTGCTCCCCGCATGGACCGTCGCCCATGCTCCACTGGTACTCGAGTGCCCGGGCGAGCTTGTAGAAGTCACTCTCGGTGTCGATGTAGCGCACGCGCGTCCTCATCGTCTCGGGATCGATCAGCATGTCGAACGGCACGTACTTGAGGGAAAGTTGATCTTCCACGCTCACCATGACGCCTGTGAGCCCCTTCTCCACGAGCGCGCGGTAGGCGCCCACGCCCAGTTGCGTCCCCAGCAGCACATCGAACGCGCTCGGCTCGGCACACCGGGCCTCGTAGCCGATCTGCTTGTGGCGAACCTTGATCCCGATGCCGGTGCGCTCCTGATACACGCGTTCCATCTCGCTGGCGAGCACGCGGCCCACCTGGGCGTCGCCGAGCTTGAGGTTGCCGTGCTCATCGGTGGTGTGCGGCCGCAGATCGTCAGGCAGCTTGTCCGCAAGTCCCTCCGCTACGCAGATGATGCCGTAGCGCCTGCCGTCAGCCTCGCGCTTGAGCATAAGGTCCACAAGCTGCTCGGCCTCGATGCGCGCGTCGAACGAGCCGTTGCTGTCCTCGACCGAGATCATCTTCGTTGCCTCGCCGGCGATACCCGCCGCATACGTGAGCCACCCTGCCTTGCGGCCCATGATCTCGAGGACGTACCACACCTGGGTGGAGCGAGCGTCCGCGCCCAGGTTGCGGATCTCGGCCGCAGCGAAGTGCGCTGCCGAGAAGAACCCGAACGTCCAATCGATGCCGTAGTAGTCGTTATCGATCGTCTTGGGGAGATGGACGATGCGGATGGGCCGGAGGCCGGGCACCACGTTCTGCATCTCCTTGATGTAGTTGTCAGTCTTGAGCGTGTCGTCTCCGCCGATGGAGACGAGGGCGTCGATCTCGTAGGTCTCGAGCGCCGCGTACACCGCGCGGAGCTTGGCATTGCGTCTGGCGTCGGCAAGATCGTCAGGCGTTCCCACCGGCTTGCCCGGATTGGCGCGCGAGGTGCGCAGGATGATGTCCTTGCGGTTGCGGATGGCGGAGACGTCGTCGCGGGTAAGTCGGACGAAATTGCGGCCCTCGACCAGGGGCGATTCGGCCGAGTAGTTCTCCAGCCCCTCGTACCCGTCGTAGAAGCCGATGACCTCGATACCGCAGTTGATGAACGAGAGCGCCGCCGCCGAGATGACCGCGTTTGCCGCCGGCGCCGGGCCGCCGCTGAACAGCATCCCTACCCGCTTGATGTCGCACCCATCCACGCGATCACTCCCCCTGGTCGTACGCTCCGATGGCCGAGAGGCGCTCAAAGCGCTTCGAGACGACCTCGTCTATGTCCTGGCAGGCAAGTTCCTTCAGCGCTCGTGTGATGGCCTCGGCGACACCCGCGTACACCATCGCCGGATCCCGGTGCGCTCCCCCGAGCGGTTCGCTCACGATCTCGTCGGCGATGCCAAGGCGCACAAGGTCCTCGGCAGTCATCTGCAGGCACGATGCGGCCTCTGCCGCGCGTGAGGAGTCCTTATGGAGGATCATCGCGCACATCTCGGGAGAGATGACCGAGTAATAGGCGTTCTCCAGCATGATGAGCCGGTCGCCGAAGCCGATGGCCAGCGCTCCGCCACTACCGCCCTCGCCGATACCGACCGCGATCACGGGTGTGCGGAGTGCGGCAAGCGTTGCCAGGTTCTCGGCGATCGCCCATGACTGCCCGCGTTCCTCGGCCTCGATGCCCGGGTACGCACCCGCTGTGTCTAAGAAGCTCACGACCGGCAGGCCGAACTTCTCGGCCAGCAACATGGCGCGCCGGGCCTTGCGGAACCCCTCGGGATGCGGGCTGCCGAAGTTGCGGCGGACGTTCTCCTTGGTGTTCTTACCTTTGCGGTGGCCCAGAACGACGCACCGGATACCGTCGAGCGTGGCGAGACCCGCGAAGATGGCCTCGTCGTCGCCGTACGACCGGTCGCCGCGTAGCTCGACGACGTCGGTGAACAGCGTGGACACATAGTCCTGCGTCTTTGGACGTTCGGGGTGTCGCGAGACCTGAACGCGCTCCCAGGGCGAAAGCGCCGAGTAGAGCGCCTCGCGCAGCATCTCGATCTCGGCCTCGAGCGTTGCGATCTCGGCCGCCAGGTTGGGCTCCGAGGCGACGTCGAGCCTCTTGAGCTGGGCTACCTGGTCCTCGAGCTCGGCAATCGGGCGCTCGAACTCCATCACGTGGCGGGCCATCGTCACGCCCCGCCTTCGGTCGGCGGAACCTGACACACCGCGCCGGTCGCGGCTTCGGGAACCTCGTTGCCCGAGAGGTAGTCGAGCACGCACGCGATGGTATCGGCCAGCTCAAGCCTGGACACCACGCCGTCGATCAAGCCGTGGGTCACGAGAGATTCAGCCGTCTGGAAGTCCTTGGGAAGCGTTTGCTTGGTTGTCTGCTCCACAAGCGCGGGACCGGCGAAGCCGACCAGGGCACCCGGTTCGGCGAAGATGACGTCGGCCAGGACCGGGAAGCTCGCGGTCACGCCGCCGTAGGTGGGATTGGAGAGCACCGTGACGTACGGCAGCCCTGCGCGTGAGAGGCGCTCGGCCGCGGCGGAGGTCTTGGCCATCTGCATGAGGGACAGCATGCCTTCTTGCATGCGCGCTCCCCCGGAAGCGGTCACGAACACGACACCCCTGCGCTCCGCGATGGCAAGTGCGAAGGTCCGCGCGATCTTCTCGCCAACGACCGAGCCCATCGACCCGCCGATGAACCTGAAGTCCATGACACCCAGGACGACAGGGTGTCCACCAAGGAGTGCCCGTCCGGTGACGACCGCCTCGGTCAGGCCGGTGCGTTCTTTGGCACTCGCAAGGCTCGCGGTGTACGGCTTGGCGCCCGTAAAGCGCAGCGGGTCCACCGACGTGAGCGATGCCTCGGTCTCCTCGAAGGTGTCTTCATCGGCAAGTGACAGGAGGCGGTCGTACGCGGCCATCTCGAAGTGATGGCCGCAGTGCTGGCACACGAAGAGGTTCTTCGTGAGATCACCCTGGTAGAGGGTGTGCTTGCACTCGGGGCACTTGAGCCAGACGCCGTCCGGGACGTCCGGTGCGCCCGTTGAGGTCACCGTGTAACGGCGGCCTTCGCGTGCCTTGAACCAGTCCGAAATGGGCATGGTACTCCGGTGTCGTTCGAATGTCGTCGGTCGTGCAAGTGTATAGGATAGCGCGGCGCCGCCCGGGAGGCGACGCCGCGCGTCGATTCGTGATGCCGTTCAACCGAATATCAGAGGCGGAAGTCCTTGGCGCCCTCGAACACGGCGAGCGCGTCTTCGACGCTCCAGTCGCCAAGCGTGATGGCGCTGATCGCCTTGGTCAAGCGAACCGCCTCATCAAGCGAACGCTGGTGGATGTTGCGCCCCGTGGCGTTGCCCTTGGCTCCACCCACGTGGATCTGCTCCCAAAGCTGGGCGAGGAACGTGTCGGCTGCCACCGTCGAGCCGCCGGCGCACACAAGACCGGTGCGGCCCGACGCCTTGGATGCTTCGATGAGCTTCTCGGCCGAGGACTTCTCGTCGTCACCCTTGGGCGGGTTGACCTTGACGAAGTCCGAGCCCAGGCAAAGCGCGGTACCCGCAGCGCCGGCGATGAGATGCGCGTCCTTCTCATCGGCGACCGCTTTGCCGCGCGGGTAGATCCACAGCACGACGATGAGGCCCAGCGAGTGAGCGTCGGCGATAAGCTGGCCGGCCTCCTGCATCATGGAGGATTCGTACTCGCTGCCAAGGTAGATCGTGTAGCCCACGCCAACGACGTTGACGCCGTTGTCACGCAGATCGAGCACGGTCTGGATGTCGTACAGCTGCGGGGAGTACGGATCGTCCTGGTGCTTGGCCGGATCCTTGGCCGACGTCTTCACCAGGTGTGTCTTGGAGTTCATCTTCACCAGGTAGTTGATATCCGGGTAGTCGGCGGCGTAGTGCGCGATCAGACCGCGCTGGCCGGCGAGGATACCGCACACGCCCTGGCTTCCGATACGGAACAGGTGCTCGGGTTCGTTGTCCTCCTCGGAGATGCCCTCTCCGTAGAAGTCATCGTTGAGGTGCTCGATCTTCTGGTCGCAGGCGAACAGCATGAGCCTGCCGGTTCCGCGGGTCGCTTTGAGGTAGTTGTCGATGTAGGTCTCTCGTGCGTCCGCCGGAACGTCGACGGGCACATGGACCTGATCCCGGGTGATGCTTGGCATAAGAGTCCCTCCTTGAACGAAGCGTCGTTCACAGCCATCGAATAGGTTAGGTCAAGCGGCGCACTTACGCCACCGTGACCGCTCAGGTCGCAGATCGGTACTCCATGCGAACGTGCGGCATCCCGGTGCGGCCGTACGGGAACGGGTCATCGGTCACGGTGACGAATCCCAGACGCTGGTAGAAGCCTTCTGCGGTGTGACGCGCGTGCAGGTACACGACCTCAAGCCCGATCTCATCCGCCTTTCGGCACACCTCGCGCATGAGCTGGCTTCCTACCCCCGTGCCCTGACGGTCGAACGCGACGGCCACCTGTCGTATCTGCCCCGTGCCTCCCTCCACGAGGAGCCGCGCGTAGCCGATCGCACGGTCGCCCTCGATCGCAACCAGGTGATGCGACGCGGGGTCGTCGTCGTTCCAGTTGTCGTCCCGCTCAACGCCGAACGGAGCCATGAGCACGTCGAACCGCAGATCGACGACCTGACTCATGATCGGGTCGTCGTGAGGAAGCCACGCGAATGCCGTCATGCTACCCCCGGAACCTGTTGGTGATCGGCATGCGGCGATCTCGCCCGAACGCCTTCGGTGTGATCTTGATGCCGATCGGGCCCTGCCGGCGTTTGTACTCTGCAGCGTCCACCAGCTGCGTCACACGCTCGGTCGTGGCCGCGTCGTACCCCATGCTCACGATCTGCTCGACCGAACGGTCCTGCTCCACGTACTCCACCAGGATCGCGTCCAGTATGTCGTACGCAGGCAGCAGGTCCTGGTCGGTCTGTCCGGGCTTGAGTTCCGCGCTCGGAGGTTTCGTGATACTGGACTCGGGAATGACCGCGCCGCGCGCGTTCCGCCATCTGGCCAGGTCGTAGACGCGCGTCTTGAAGACATCCTTGATGGGGGCGAATCCACCGACCATGTCGCCGTAGAGCGTGCTGTACCCCACCGAGAGTTCGCTCTTGTTGCCCGTGGCCAACACGAGCCATCCATACTTGTTTGCGAGTGCCATGAGCAGCATGCCGCGTACTCTTGCCTGCAGGTTCTCCTCGGTCACGTCCTGCGCAAGGTCGCCGAAAACCGGAGCGAGCGTATCGAGCATCGCCTGGAACGGACCTTCGATCGACAGCTCGTACGTATCGATGCCGAGCGCGAGTGCGAGATCGCGGGCATCGGTGAGGCTGCTTTCCGAGGAGTACCGCGATGGCATGAGCACGCCGTGCACGTTGGCCGCGCCAAGCGCATCCATGGCAAGCGTTGCCACCAGGGCCGAGTCTATGCCGCCTGACAGCCCGAGGACTACCTCGGAGAAGCCGGTCTTGTGGATGTAGTCACGAAGGCCGAGCGTAAGCGCCTCGTAGACCTCGGCCCCGTGCTCGATCCTGGGCGCCACCCGCTGCGCCTGCGGCGGCGCGGATACGTCGATGTCGACGACCAGGAGCTCGGAGGTGAACGAACCTGCCCGCGCCACAATGGTCCCGTCGGGTGCGATCACGACGGAGCGGCCGTCGAAGACAAGTTCGTCCTGACCGCCGACGATGTTGCAGTACACGATCCACACGCCAAACTCGATCGCGCGGCGAACGAGCATGCGTTCGCGTGAGACGCCTTTGCCCGAGTGGAACGGAGATGCCGACAAGTTGAGCACCATGCGGGCGCCAGCGGCAGCCAGGCGGGCGACCGGCTCGGGTTGCCATATGTCTTCACATACCGTGATACCGCAGGTCACACCACTGATCTCGATGAGCGTGTTGCCACGTCCGGGCTCGAAGTATCGCTCTTCGTCGAACACGCCGTAGTTGGGAAGCAACCGCTTGTTGTAGACCGCCTCGATGCATCCTCCACGCGCGTAGACGGCCGAGTTGTGGATTCCGTCGTCGTCGCGATAGGCCGTGCCGAGAAGCGCGGGGCAGGCGGCCTCCGCGGCAAAGACGGCAGCCGCGTCCATGGCGCGGTCGATGAAGTGCGACTTGCCGAGAAGGTCCTCGGGCGGATACCCGGTGAGCTCGAGCTCGGGCAGCAGCAGTAGGTCGGCCCCCAGAGCGGCCGCCTGCTCGGCAGACTGCAGCGCAAGCACCAGGTTGCCGTCGATGTCTCCGACGGTGGGGTCTACTTGTGCGAGCGCGATGCGCATTGCGGGCCCTCCACGAACTGGTCCCCGGAAGCCGAACACTGTCCGGGGACCAGTCTAACGTATGGGCCGTCGCGGCGTCTCAGACAGGAGGTACCGCGGGGGCCCGGTGGCGGTGACCAGGGCCTCGCGCCGCGCTCGAATGCGACGCCGCACGCCGAAGGAGTCGTTCGCAACAACCGCGCCCTGCAGCGCCCCAAGCATCATACCGAATGCAACAACCACCAACATCGCACGTCTCAAAGCGCACGTCTCAAAGCGTTCCCCTCTGCCCCCGGTTCGATGGTACGCTTCCGCTGTACCCTGATGTAGCGCGTACGACAACGGCACGATCCCGGGCACATACGGTCACGACACCGAACCATTTACGGAGACGAACATGGGACGCTCACACATCATCGCCCTCGCACTCGTCATGCTCGCGTTCCTCGGCCTGGCGGGATGCGTTGGATCCTCCGGTCGTGCTGGCGACACGGTGATCGCCACCAACGGGACGCCGGTCATGATCGAGTTCTATACCGACTGGTGACCCTCCTGCAAAGACGTCAAGCCTGTGGTCGACAGGCTCCAGCCGGAGTACGAGGGGATCGTGGAGTTCAGGCTCTACAACGTAGATGTGAGCTCGGAGGGGCAGCAGATCGCGAACGACCTGGGTGCGGAGTACGTGCCGACGTTCGTGTTCGTGAACTCGGACGGAAGCGTCCAACAGATGGAGGCGGGCGCTCTCTCGGAGACGCGCTTGCGTGAGGAGCTGGACGCACTGGAGTGAGTGGCAACCTTGGCGCACCGGTGGACACCCAGACGCCGGACGGTATCGAGTTGGCCGCGGCAAAGTGCTGCATGTGAAGATCGACAGGTCACAGCGCGAGGAGGAACACATGCACCGCAGCCTTCGAGCCACCTTTATCGTGCTCACCACCATGGTCGCTCTGTGCGCCGCACCCGTGACGTCCGCTCAGGCGAAGTCGTACACGATGCCGAGCGTCGCGATCGAAACGTACGTGGAGCCCACGGGCGATGTTCGCGTGGTCGAGTCCCGCACCTTCGACTTCAACGGCAGCTTCTCCTGGGTTCAGTGGAAGATGCTCATGGCCGACTCGACCGGCCTTGAGGTCCTCTCGGTCAAGGGTCCGACGGGTGACTACAGCTACGTTCAGACCGAGGACCAGGGACCCGGGACCTACACGTTCTGGGACGACGGGTCTGCAGTGTACCTCAAACTCTTCCATGGAACGACCGACGCGCAGGCCACATTCGTCATCGAGTACCGGGCGCTCGGCGCCGCCAAGCGGTACTCGGACACAGCCGAGCTCTACTGGCAGTTCATCGGTGACGAGTCCGAGGTCGGGGTCGGTTCGGCCCGCATCAACATCCACCTGCCCGGGGAGTACGCCGCCGACGACATCAAAGCCTGGGCGCACGGCCCGCTCACCGGTACCGTCTATCCCCGCGACGGCGGGTTCGTGGAGGTCGCAATCGACGACCTTCCCCCCTCTACGTTCGTGGAGCCCAGGGTGCTGTTCCCTGCAGACGGACTCTCGCAGGCGACCCTGATCGACTCGCCGCGGCGCGATGAGGTCCTTGCCGAGGAGAGCGCCTGGGCCGAGCAGGCCAACCAGGAACGTCGGGACGCCCAGGTCACCGCCGTCTGGTCGTACGGGCTGGGCCTGGGTGTACCGCTCCTCTCGCTGCTGGGGGCGTTCGTTCTGTGGTGGAAGCACGGCCGCGAACGTACGTCATCGTATCCCGGCGGCTACTATCGCGAGCTGCCCGCCGACCTTGCGCCCGCTATCGTAGGAGCGCTCTGGCGCTTCGGGACGATCGGCGATGCCGAGACCGTGGCCACGCTCATGGATCTGTCGAACCGGGGCGTCATCACAGTCGAGCCGGAGACGGAAACCACCCACTCGCTCTTCGGAGCCAAGACCGAGACCACCTACCGGATGACACTCGACTCCTCCAAGTGGGACACGCTCAGACCATTCGAGCAGCAGCTGATGTCCTTCCTGTTCACCACGATCGCGAACGGCGAGACGCTCACCATCGCCGAGCTCAACGCCGAGGCGAAATCGAGGCCCCAGACGTTCGCCACCGGCATGACCGACTGGAGGAACTCGGTGTCCGCCGAGGCCGATCGACAGGGCTTCTTCGAGACCACGGGCGGCACGCTCAAGTGGGTGCTGATCGTCGGTGCCATGTTGCTTGGCGTCTTCGCGTTCTTTGCGAGCGGGTTCGTCGAGAGCTGGTGGCCGTTCGCGCTTGGCATCATCTCAGCTATCGGCGTCGCCCTCTTCGGCG
>JBASNZ010000056.1:0-39760 GCA_049657775.1 Coriobacteriia bacterium
CGCCACCACGCTGCCGAGCGCGTCCGTGTGGTACGCGAACGTCTCGGCGGGCTGTCCGGACCGAGTGCGGGTGACGGAAAGCGGCTGCCGGTCAGGACCCCACAGGTATGTGTAGCGGGTGCCGTCGGAGTCGTACTCGGCGGCGAGCAGGTCGCCTGTGTAGACCGACTTGGTCCACACCGTAGGCACACCCGGGCGCTCGATCGTCTTGAGCTCCCGCATCCCCGACATACCGTACGCGTAGGTGATGGTCGCATCCTGGGAGACGACCTGCGTGAGGTGGCCGGTCGGGTCCCACGTGTAGGTGGTCACGCCCGAGGCGGTCACACGCGATATCCTGCGCCCGTAGAGGTCGTTCGTGTACGTGGCGACGATAGAGCCTGTCGAGCCCGTGAGGCGGTTCTCAGCGTCATAGGCGAAGCGCGTCGAGGCACCTGCGACCGTCGCGGTCGTGGTGTTGCCAGCCGCGTCGAACGCGTACGTGGCACTCGAGGCGGAGCCGCCCGTCCGGCTCCACACCGTCAGCCGGTCGAGGTCGTCGTAGGAAAACGTTTCGGCGAAGTCGACGACACCCGTCGAGACGATCGAGTCGATACGGTCACGGGTATCGTACCCGAGCGTCGTGGTCAGCAGGTGCGAGAACATACCGGGGTACGCGATGCCCGACGGGATGCCGTTCGTGACCGCGGAGAGGCGGTCGTTCACGTCGTACGTGCGAGACGAGAGCGCCATCGTCTCGGAGATGCTCGACAGCGCGCCACCCTGACCGAACGCGATCTTCCACGCGCGTCCACCGGAAGTGATCTTCGCGAGCTCGCCGGTCTTGGCGTACGTGTAGTCGGTGACATCGGTGGCTTCAGGCGTCTGGAGTGTGACTTTCAGCGGAAGGTCGGTGACATCGTATGTCACGTTCGTCTTGGTGCTCCCCGCAGGTCCCGTGGCGCGCCGCTCGAAGACGCGCCCGAGCGTGTCGTAGGTCATGCCCACGCTCCCAGTGATCGCCCCCGCAAGCGTGGTCGTCGTCACGCGCGAGGCGATGTCGTAGTCCGTGGTGACGGTCGCGTACGGCGTTCCCGCCGAGTCGTTGTACGTAAGGGTGCGCACCCGCGAGAGCGAGTCGTAGGTCTGCGACTGCGCGACCACCGACGGCGTCGCGTCTTGCGCGGGGGCCATCACCTGCGAGGTTCGCCCGAGAGCGTCGTAGACGATGGCCGTGCGGATCCCGGTCGGCGACGTGGTGCCGCTCAGGCGGCCACCAGCGTCGTACGTGAGCACTGTCGTGCGATTGCCGGGAGCCTTCACCGATGACAACTTGCCAGACGAGGTAGAGCTGAAGTCGGCCGTGATTCCGAGGTTCGACCCGGGCAGGCTCTCAACACGCGTGAGGCGGTCGAGTCCGTCGTACTGGCGCGCGGTCACCTGGATCGCGGACCCACCGCTCGGCGTCACCGACGCCGACACGAGACGCCCGCGGCCGTCGGAGACGCTCGCCGACGACACGCCGGTCGATGAGACCGCCGTGGTCTGGAAGGTGTGGGACGCCGAGTCGTAGGCGAAGGTGCCGGTACCCCCCGCTGGCTCAAGCGCGACGGCGTCGAAGTAGCTCTTGCCACCGCCGGGCATCTGGTAGAGCCAGACGCGAACATATCGTGCGCTCGCCGGGATGGTCGCCTCAGCGGAATAGCGCGTCCAGTCATGCGTGCCGCGCACGAGTGTCGGCGTGATACTCGTCTCCGCCGTCAGCTGCGTGCTCGAGTCTGCCGCGGTGTAGTAGCGCATGAGCACCTTCGCTCCGCCCACCGATCCCGCAGTCTTGATCGACACCCCGGCGCGATATCGCTCGCCAGGAGCAACGGCGGCAAATCCCGAGCAGAAGTAGCCATCGTCGCCGTCCGCAGTGTCATGTCTGATGAGGGCAGAGTACGCACCAGATACAGCCTCGTCACTCGAGAGTGTCTGTGAGGCATCAAAGGAGGTGGCCCTCAGGGTCCATGCCTCAGGTAGCTCGCCCGTCGTGAGCCTTTCGAAGGAGCCATTCTCGATGAACGAGAACGGTTGGGCCGAGTTCGCTAGCTCCAGGCGCACATTATCGAATGAAGCACCGCCCGTGTCGTTCGTGAAGCACTGCACTCGCACCTTCGCGGTATCAGTCGAAGGCCGGTAGCCAACCGCCATCCGCGCCAAATCCCCCGCTGCATCACTCACGGAAAGATACGGCACGGTGCGCGCGTAGGTCCCGTTCGCCTTGTACTCGAGGACACGGATGCTCCCCTTGCCACGCGCCCAAGCTGACAGAGTGTAGACCTGGCCGACGGTGACCGTTGTCAGATCCGACGTTGCGAATGCGTACGAGAGTGACGCCGGCTTCCATAGCCGCAGCGTCCTTCCTCCGAGATACGGCTGCGTGGTGGTTGTCCACACGAGTCCGTCAGTGCTCTTGTCTCCGTCCCACCCATTGCCTGCCACAAGCGGGCTCGAATCGAAGCAGCCATTCTCCAGGATGCTGTACGCGGTGCTCCCATCTCCGGCAGCACGGGCGGTGTTTCCCCATTCGTCGTACGCGCCCTGGGAGACGGCGCCCCCCTCGGCCAGTGAGTCGGTCACGGCCACTGTCGAGTTCACCGGACGCCAGGCAGCGTCATAGCGCACTGTCTGCACGTTGCCTGTCGCATCCACCGATGATTCCACGTGGTCGTTAACATACGAGGCGCTGGTCGTGCGGAGCACGCCTCCGCCCACGTCTTGCTCGACCGTCAACAAGGCGTTGCCACGGCCGTCGCGCTCAGTCCGCGCGACGCGGCCGAGCGCATCTGTCGTCTTCCACACCTGCCCATACTCGTCGTACGCGACGCTCGTGAGAGGACCTTGCCCGGACGCGTCCTGCACCTTGACGCTGGTGGCCTGGTAACCGATTGCGGGATCGTACGTGATCACCCGCGTGGGCGCCGCAAGTCCACCTGCGGATGTCGTGACTGTGACCTTGTTTGTCTGGTAGGTGTAGACAGAGACCGTGGGAGTAGAATCGCCCACTTCGGTCACAGTGGAGACCCGGCTCGAAGCGTCGTATGCGATGTTGAAGCCGATGCCATCGGCATCTCGCGTTCCCGAGATGCGCCCGATTCCGTCGTAGGTGTACGTGAGTACCGTGGTGTCGCTCGTTCCGTTCGACCGGATGAACCTCAGGTCGCTGCCGACACGAGCGACGTCGACCACACCCACCGAGTAGGTCGATACTCCGCTCGATGACATTCCGCGCCAGTTGAGGTACTCGAGCTGCCCCGACGTGTTGCGAACCAGATCGACGCCACGTGTTGCCGTGTTCGACGCGCGGCCGGTGTTATCGGACACACCGGTGAGGCGCTGGGAAGCATCGCGCGTGACGAAGACGGGGTTCCCGGACGGGTCGGCTGTAGCAGTGATTGCGCCGGTCGTCGTGTATGCGACTGCCCCGTCACCGAGCTTGAGTACCGGTGCCTCGATCTCGCAAACGTGGAACCCATCGTTGCCAACGAGCGAGTTGCCAATAGCGACGATTCGCACGAAGCGTACGCGCCGTGGTGTGAACGTGTGCTTCATCCACGATGCACCCGTAGTTGTATCAACCGCCGTGGCCCACGGCCCTGTCGCACCCTCGCTCGTCTGAACCCTGTACGTGTACTGTCTGGGCGTTACCCCGCTGGACTCCGCGTAGTCCCACAGGTGCAGATCGATCTCCGAGAGCAGCTCGGCCTTGTCCAACTCGTAGGTAAGCGTACTCGTGCCGTCGGCCTTCCAGTTGGTCTCGTCGTAGTTGTACTTGTCGCCTCCGAGCACCGCGTCGGTGCCCTCCCACACTTCGCCGAGCTTGGTCGAGGCACCGTCAGCGCCCTTGAGGGCATTCACCCGCGTGAAGCGTATGCCCGGCTCAAGGGGATCTCTCGTGTAGACCCCATCCCCCACCTGAGCGAACGTACGCCCGGTCCCGTCGGCATCGGTGAACTGGAATCCGTGGGTCAGGAGTGACACGTCATCCCAGTAGGTGTACCCCTTGATGTTCTTGGCCTCCAGATGGACGGTCGCGTACGCCGCCTTCGCGGGTGCCACGGCCTCAAGCCCGAGCCGCCACCAGGTCGTTGTGCTCGTCGGGCGGAATCCCGGCGTTGTCGCGGACCCGCCCAGCAGCGCGCCCGCCGCATCGTAGAAGTGGATCTTCATGAGCGCGCCGTACTCGGCCTGGGTCGTATCTGGCGTCAGCAGATACGTCTTGACCCACGCCGAGAGACTGAGCCGCTGTCCGGGATACACCGGAGTGCCGTTGTATCCACCGCTGTTGTTGCGCACGTACGCGCTGAAGTACCCGTTCGCAGGGTTCTGGCCCATCATCAGGTACTTCGAGCCCCCATGGGGCGTCGTGCTTGTGACGACGGCGGTCACTAGATCGTTGTTCATCAGCCAGTCGATCGGGTTGTTCGAGCTGTTCGAGCTCTCGAAACCCGCGTTTGGTAGGATCTGCGCGGACGGGCTGACGGTCGGCGTGCCGAGCGTCCATCCTCGACCGTAACCCTGCGAGTCAGCGGTGCCGGCAGAGTCGTATCGCAAGGTATACCCAAGTGACCCGCCAAGGCCTGTCCCCGCGAAGTCCGATCGTGCACCGACAAGCCTGCCGGATGGGAGATCGACCGCGAGCCCTGCTCCGACAGCATCACTCGCGCGAATCGGTGAGTACCCCTGCCCATCGCTGGAACTGAGAAGCGCCTTCCTGTCGAAGGGTTGCCAGTCCGTCCAGTTCGACGCGGCATCCAAACCGTTCGCTTCGCACCACACGCGCATGCGAATCCAGTAGCGGTTCTGCGTCCATCCGCCGGCAGGCGCCGGGATGTCCATAACTGTGACGGTCGTGTCGATGTCAAGGGAGTCGAAGGTTAGCGTGTAGTTGGGGACTGAACTCGCTACCTGCACGCGGGCCTTGCTCTGCTTGTTGCCGAGTCGGTCGTCGTAACGCCAGTGCGCGTGGATGGTTGTGGCCTCGCTCGCCACGGGTACCTCCGGCGATGGCGCGACGATCTCGACCTTCGGCTCGAGTGTGAACACGACCTTGAGCACCGGGGCCGACGGCTCACCCGCGTACTGGAAAGAGCGGAACTTCGACCAATATGTGTTCTCCACGGTCTCGTTCGCCGCGTAGATTCGGAACCCGTAGTTGGGGTGCTCGCCAAGCGCGAACTGCCGCGTCGTGCCCGTCACGTCCCACTCGGCCCAGGCTCCTTCCGAGACCGGCGCGCTTGAGATATCGGCGGTCATCGCAGGCTGGTTGTTGTACGTGATCCCGGTCTCGCTCCAGTCGCTCTCGACGCGACCCACCTTGAGTGTCGGTGTCGTGGCTGGATAGAAGAGGTGATAGCAGTACAGACGAAGCTTCGCGGAGAGGATTGTGTAGCCGTTGTCCCAGAAGTTACCGATGGCGGGCTTGATGTAGGTCCGGTTCAGGCCCGCGTTCACGCCACCATAGTTGTAACGACCGACCTTGAGTTCCGTGGAGAGACCGTAGTTGGTCGTCGGGTAGGCGCTGGTAACGAACGAGTCGTAGTTGTAGATGCTCTGTGACCAGAATGTGGTCGGGTCGATCCGCACCGGATAGACGCGCGCCGGATCAGAGAGCCACGCGTCATCGGCGACAACATCGAGCCGCCAGTTCACACCAAGGCTGCGAAGCTCGTAGTGCACTGCATCCGAGTACGCGTGGTCACCGGCAACGTTCGTTGAAGAGTCCTCCATGAACGGCGGCACCATCGTGAAGCGGACTTCACCGGTGGCGTTCGAGGTGAAGGCGATCGAACCGGATGCTTCCAGCGAAGGCGTGAAGCCAGGGCAGTCCAGATCGAACGAGAACGTGTTCTTTCCCGTGTCGGAGCGCAGGACGATGGTCTCTTTGAGGCCTTGGGCGACGGAGTCATACATAAGATCCGCACCGCCAAACGCGTGCTCGTAGCTCCGGGAGTTGCCCATCATCGGTGTGGGGACCGACGTCTCCTCGTACGCCTCGTGCACGGGCGGCTCACCGAGACGTCCCTTGGGACGCAGCCGGATGGAGCCGAGGTCGTCGGAGATCGATACCGCCTGCTCGGCTATGGTCTCAGGGAGGAAGACCGCGAACCCGTTGCGCCGGTTCTTGTAGCCTCTGCCCTCGGAGGTCACCGTCTCCTCGAGCGAAGAGTCGATCTCATCAAAGAGACCGGTCTCGTTGTTGGCAAAGTGAATCGGCTCAAGGTAGCTCTCGTACGTGAACGTCCCGTCGCGGTTGTCGTACGTCTTGGAGAACTGCGCTCGCTTATCTACGAGTTCCCTGCGGGCGGGCGGCAGTTGCGTCGGCGATGCGTACGCTGGAGCAACCTGGATCGTGCTAAGCGTCAGTGCGAAGGATAGAACCAGTGAGAGAGCGCGAACAAATATCCCCCGGGAGAAGCGCATGCGAAGACCCCCTCTTCGGCGGACGCCCCCCGGGTGTCCGCACAGCAACAGCTACTCAACGCAGCAGAACAGAAATGGAGCGCCTCGCGCAAGGGGTTATGGGAAGTTCGGAGCAACCTTATGCACGCGCTGAAGGCTCGCTGGACCGCGGCTCCTACGTACCCGCCACGCCCCCACGACCCTCGATGATCACCTTCACCTCGGTAGCCGCGCAGTCGGGGTCCGCCATCAGCGTGATCTGCTTGCCGGTCTCCGCCTTGAGGATGGGCACCGCGTTGTTGCCCGGCGCCGTGACCAGCGCATATGTCTCGGGACTCATCGCCACGAGGTATGCCGAGGAGCGCCCGGTCGTGAGTATCTCGCGCAACCGTCGCTCGGCCGAGATCCGCCTGGTCGCGTCCGAGACGATCCGGCCTTCGCCCTTGCACATAGGGCACGGCTCGGTGAGGACGCCATAGAGGCCGTCGGTCACGTTCTTGCGAGTCATCTCCACCATGCCCAGGCGCGAGATCTCGGTCACGCGCGTCTTGGTGCGGTCGCGCTCGAGCGCGGTCGCCAGGCGCTTCTGGACCTCGCTGCGGTGCACCAGGTTCTCCATGTCGATGAAGTCGATCACGATGATGCCGCCGATATCGCGCAGCCGGAGCTGGCGTACGGCCTCCTCGGCAGCCTCCATGTTGGTGCGCAGGATGGTGTCCTCGAGGTTCTTCTTGCCGACGTAGCTGCCGGTGTTCACGTCGATGGCGGTGAGCGCCTCGGTCTTGTCGATGGTCAGGTGGCCGCCGCTGGGAAGCGGCACCTGGCGAAACGTCGCGACCTCCGTCTGCGTGCGCAGCCCATATGCGGTGAACAGCGGCTCGCGGTCCTTGTGGAGCGAGATGCGACGCACCAACTCGGGCGATGTCTTCTTGAGGAACGACACCACCTTCTCGTGCAGCTTCTTGTCGTCGATGACGAGGCGCTTGTACTCCTCGGAAAACGCGTCGCGCACCATGCGAAGCGCCAGGTCCATCTCGGTGTAGACCACCTCGGGAGCAAGCCCCTCGTGCGCCTGGTGCTGGACCCGGCGCCACAGGCGGAGCAAGAACTCCAGGTCGTTCTCCAGATCGCGCTGGCTCGCGCCTACCGAGGCGGTCCGCACGATCACGCCGATGCCCTCGGGCACCGCCGGCGAGATGATCTCGTGCAGGCGGTCGCGTTCCTCGTCGGGAAGCTTTCGCGATATGCCCACGAACGGCGAGAACGGCATGAGGACCAAGAACCTGCCGGGCAACGTGATCTCGGTGGTCACACGGGCGCCCTTGGTGCCCATGGGGTCCTTGAGGACCTGTACCATCACCTGCTGGCCGGGCTTGAGGAGCGACTGGATATCGCGGCGCGGAACGTCACTCACGCCCTCGGGCGCAACGACCTCGTCCACATAGAGGAAGGCGTTCTTGTCCAGGCCGACATCGACAAAGGCGGCCTGCATGCCGGGCAGCACGTCTTTGACCTTGCCCAGGTAGACGTTGCCCACGACGCTTCGCTTGGGCCGCTCGATGTAGAGCTCCACGAGTTGCTTGTCTTCTACGATCGCGACCCGGGTCTCGTATGCGTCATGCGAGATGAGCATCTCGCGAACTATGTCGGTCACTACAAACCCCCGTCAGAGCGGGCGGCGCACGTCTCCATCGTCTTCGATGAGGAGGTCCGTGCGCGTCACGGACACAACGCGTCCATCCGTGGCGGAGTGTGCGAGCGCTGCGTTCACGAGAGCGTCCGGGCGAAGCGAGCCATGCTCGCCGATCCGTATCGTCACATCGACGATGGTCCGCCCTTTGACCGAACGTACTTCCGGCTCCTTCGGGAGCGCGGTCGCAAGTTCGAAAACCTTACTCTTGCCCTTGTGCTCGACAGCTAGCACACCAGTACCGAGAACAGACGCCAGAGAGCTTATGAGGCTCTCATCTAGCTTCTTCCCCCCTTCCACCTCCACCTGATACGCGGCGATGGTGAGCGCCGCCCCGAGTGAAGGCTCCTTCTCGTTCACGTACACCGCCGCGATCGCGGCGATCTCCTCACGAGCCGCCCCGGCAAGCTTGGCCACGACCTCGGCCACCGGAACGTACCCGTTCATCCAAAGATCGTAGTACTCGCGCTCCCCCGCCGTGCCGACCGGCAACGCCGGTCCGAACGCGACCTTCATGTGCGGGTTGAAGCCCTTGGTCACAGCATACGGCAATCCCGCACGCCGTGCAGCGCGCTCGCACGCGCGAACCGTCTCTAAGTGCGACAGGAACCTCAGCGCCCCGATCTTGCGGTAGCACACCCGCAGCCTGAACTTGGCCTCAGCCACGAGTACCACCTGCCACCACGTTCACGGCGCCGACCGCACCGCACACGCCGCAACCCGTGCAGCCGTCAAACGTGCAATCCGCGGTGGTCTCGCCTTTAAGCGCGCGATCGCGTTCGATCTTGAGATACGCCGGAGACAGGCCCGCCGAGATGTGCTCCCACGGCAGGCGCTCGTCGAGCGATCGCTCCCGGTTGGCGACCCGGGTCGGGTCGATACCGCACTCCTCGAACGCTTCCAGCCACCGTGCGAGCGAGTACTCCTCGGTCCACGCATCAAAGCGGGCACCCCGGCGCCAGGCTGCCTCGACGACGTCGGCGATCTCGCGACCGCCGCGGGCGAGCGTGCCCTCGAGGAACGAGACATCGGCGTCGTGGTACGACAGCTCAACGCCCTTGTGCGGCATGTGGTCGCGCAGTACCTGCTGGCGACGGCGGACCTCGGCAAGCGGGATCTGAGCCTCCCACTGGAACGGCGTGTGTGCCTTGGGCACGAACGTGGAGACCGAGACCGCAACACGCAGGCCACCCCGCTCGGCTGGCGGCGTGTTCTCGCGGGCGGTCTTGAAGACGCGCGAGACGAGCTCACCGATACCGGCAAGGTCTTCGTCGGTCTCGGTGGGAAGCCCGAGCATGAAGTAGAGCTTCACCCTGCGCCATCCGGCGCCGAATGCCTTGGCGACCGTCGCGATCAGGTCCTCCTCGGTCACGTTCTTGTTGATGACGTCGCGCAGGCGCTGCGTGCCGGCCTCGGGTGCGAAGGTAAGGCCGGTCTTCTTGCCGCCGCCGAGGAGCCGGGCGAGTTCCACCGAGAACGCGTCTACACGCAGCGACGGGACCGAGACCGAGATGCCGGTGCCCTCAAGGCGACGCGCGAGACGTCGGAGCACGTCGGGCAACAGCGAGTGGTCGGCCGTGGAGAGCGACGTGAGCGAGACCTCCTCGTAGCCGGTGCAGGTGAGCGCCGCGACGGCGTCGTGGAGGATCGCGTCGGGCGTGCGCTCGCGGACCGGGCGGTACACCATGCCAGCCTGGCAGAAGCGGCAGCCGCGGGCGCACCCGCGGAGCACCTCGATGGCCACGCGGTCGTGGACGACGTCTTTGTACGGCACCACCGGGCACACCGGCGACGCATGAGCGCTGAGGTCGGTGATGACCCGCTTGCTCACGCGGCCCGAGCCCGGCAGGTGGATGGAGGGCACATAGACGCCGCGGACCTTGGCGAGCGCCGCGAGCACGCCTGCGCGATCCAGGCCCTTCGCGCGAGCGGCACGATGCGTCGCGACGATCTCGCTCACAGCCTCCTCGCCATCGCCGATAAGGATCGCGTCAAAGAACGCCGAGACCGGCTCGGGGTTGAACGCACATGGCCCACCGCCGATCACGAGCGGGTCATCGTCACCGCGCGCGGACGCACGCACGGGGACACGTGCGAGGTCCAGCAGCTCCACGATGTTGGAGTACGTGAGCTCGTAGGGGATCGTGATGCCGAGCAGATCGAAGTCGGCGACCGGGTCGAAGGACTCGAGCGCGTAGAGCGGCACGCCCTCGCCGCGCATGGCGTCGGCCATATCTTTCCACGGCACGAACGTCCGCTCGCAGCCCACGTCCTCGAGCGCGTTGAGCCGGTCGTAGAGTATCTGGATCGCCTGGTTGGCCATGCCCACGTCGTAGACGTCGGGGTACGCGAGCACCGCACGGTAGGCTGCATCGGAGCGCTCTCGAGCGCCCCACTCACGGTCGATGTAGCGTGCGGGTTGCTCGACGCCGCCGAGCAACCGCTCGACTGTGGCGTAGAGCGCCTTACTCACCGGCAGGGTCCAGAGCCGTGTCCGACATTCCTGGAAGCGTCTGCTGACTGTCCGTGCTCGAGACGTCGTCGAGTGTCGCCGGGGCCGAACTCCGCCCGCCTATGACCACGCCCGCGGCGGGAAGAGCACGCTGCTTGCGTCCGCGCACCCGCGCCGCGGTCTTCACGCTCTCGGGTATCTGCACCTTGCCCGCGATCTCGATAGCGCCGTCCTTGAGCCTGCGCGCAACGCCGGTGAGGTCCGCACCCTGCTCGAAGTACGCGATCGATGCCTTGCCCATGGCGATCGTGCCGGCATAGCCGAAGCCACCCTTCACGGCCCAGCCGAGTACCGGGACAAAGGTGAGCGCCTGACGCGCGACCGTTCTGAACACGAAGCCGCCACCGACGATGGCCGCAAGCTCCTTGATGCGTTCGGGGCCGAGCTTCTCGCCGTATGCGGCCGCGATCTGCAACAGCATCTTGGCCTGATTGGCGGTCATGAGCGCCATGTCGCCGCCGGGAATGATCGCTACGGCGCCCACCAGGGCGTTTTGCCACGCGGCAGTCTGCACGGCCTCCTCGGCCACCGCACGCCGCATGAATTCGAAGTTGTGCGCCAGCGCGAGCCGCTTGGACCCGAGCTCGTCGGCAAGCCATCCCGAGAGTCGGTTGTCGAGTACATCGGCGATATCGTCGCCCACGAAGAGGTCCGCCATGGGCTGCAAGAGCGCGTCAGTGTAGCGGGTCGACTCGGCCGAGGGCGCAAGCGCCACGACCGCGACGGGCGTCCGGGACTGACGCGGAGCGACGAGGGCCTCGCGAAGTCCCGCCATGCCGCTTCCTGCGACGGCGATGATCGCGTCGGTGCCCGAGGCGATCACCGGCACCGTGCCGCGCGAGATAACCTCCACCTGCAGCGTGCCGCCCGCGGTACGCGGACGCAGGCGATCGCGCAGACCGTCGACCAGCTCGTCTGCGGCGTCGACCTCCACGAGCACGGCGATGCGGATCGGCCGTTCGCGCTCTTTCTGGAGCCGCGCGCCGGACTTTACGAGGTCTCGAACATCAAGGGGAAGTGCCACCGTAGTGCCCTCCTCGGACGCGTCTTACGTGCCGTACGTGCCGTGCAGATCTTACGTGCCGTATCGTCTGGACCATACCGACAGGAGCAAACCGACGCCCCCAAGGTTTGTGACCATTGCGGAGCTTCCGAAACTCATAAACGGCAACGGAATGCCTGTGATAGGCATGATACCCACTGTCATGCCGATGTTCTCCAGTATCTGGAACAGCCACATGCCCATCACGCCCGCGACGATGAGGGCTCCGTACAGATCGCGCGACGACGCGGCGATCGCGAGCGACGAGATAAGCAAAGCAAGGTAGAGGCCGAGCAGCAGCACCGCGCCGGTGAACCCAAGTTCCTCCCCCAGTACCGCAAAGATGAAGTCGGTGTGCCTCTCGGGCAAGAAGTGCAGGTTGGACTGGGTGCCGGACTGAAGGCCCGTGCCGGAAACGCCTCCCGACCCGATCGCGATCTTTGACTGCGCCAGGTTGTATCCGGCGCCCGCCGGGTCGCGCGCGGGGTCGATGAACACCAGCAACCGGTCCTTCTGGTAATCCTTGAGAGCCACGTCATGGCCCGCCATGCGATCCAGCGTGGAGTCGATGCCCAGGATGCCCACGACGCCAACGACGCCGATAAGCGCCAGCACGGCGAAGTACTTGCCCTTCATGCCGCCGAGCAGCAACATCACCGCGGCGATCGCCACGAAGATGAGACCCGTTCCCAGGTCGGGCTGCATGAGGATGAGGAAGAGCGCGGCCCCGAGGTAGCCAAGCAGGGTAGCCGCATCCCGCGGCCGGTCGATCTTTCCCTCGTGCTCGGCGATGAGCGCCGCCATGATCACGATGAACAGGAGCTTCGCAGGCTCCGAGGGTTGGAACAGGCGCATCCCAAAGATCTGCAACCACGACGTGGCGCCCTTTGCGGTATCGCCAAGGCCGGGTATACGGGGGCTGATCAGCAGGAAGGCGAAGAACGCCATGAGCGGACCGGTCCAGTGCTTGAGCTTGGTGTAGTCGATGATCCAGGCAACGCCGAGGGGCACAAGGCCGACCGCCATGCCCACCAGGTGACGCTTTGAGAGCGCCGCACCGCCGTCCATCCCGGCCGTGGCCGAGTTGACGATGATGGCGCCATACGCCAGTAGTGCGCCCGTCCACACCAACAACGGCACGTTGACGGCGTCGAAGAATCGGCGTGTGCGGCTCTTGTCCATCGTGGAGTGTCTCATCTAGACACGTCCGTCGTGTGAACGGTCGTAAGCGGCTCGCCCAGGAGCTTGGCTAGTATGTTGCGCGCGGCAGGCGCCGTTACCGAGCCGCCGTGCCCGCCCTGCTCCACAACGATCGCCACTGCGTACTTGGGCTTCTCCGCAGGCGCGAACGCGCAGAACCATGCGTAGTCGTCCTTGCCCGCCACCTGGGCGGTACCGGTCTTGCCGGCAACGGTCACCCCAAAGCCGGCGAACGCCCCGCGACCCGTGCCCGACTCGGTCACCCTGACCAACCCGCGACGCATGATGCCGATGTTCTCGTCCGAAACGCCGACGTCGGCCAGCGCCCCGGGCTCGTAGGAGCGGGCGACCTTGCCCTCCGAGTCGAGAACGTCCTTGAGAACGTGCGGGCGCATGACAGTGCCGCCGTTGGCGATCCCGGCGTACACACTGGCCATCTGCAGCGGCGTCACGAGCAAGTCGCCCTGCCCGATCGCCATGTTGACGGTGTCGCCCGGCAGCCAGGTCTGCCACTCGGGATAGTCCGCGTTGAACTGCTTCTTCCACGCAGCGTCGGGCACGCGGCCTTTCACCTCTCCCGGCAGGTCCACGCCGGTCTTGGATCCGAGGCCGAACTCGCGGGAGAAGCTCTGCAGCTCCTCCTTCTTGCGCTTGTAGAACTCATAACCGATCTCGTAGAAGACGGTGTCGCACGACTCCTCGATACCGCCGTCAAAGCTGATCGTTCCGTGACCGCTGTGGTTCCAGCACCACTTGGGCCACTGCGCGCCCATCGCGGTCCACTTGCCCGCACAGTCGTACGTCTTGCCGCTGTAGGTGACACCGGCATCCAGACCCGCCAGGCCGGTGACCGCCTTGAAGGTGGACGCCGGTGGGTACGCGGCCATAACGGCGCGGTTGTTAAGCGGATACTCGCTCGCTGTGTCGGTAAGCTTCTTCCACTCAGCGTCACTGATGCCGCCAAGGAACACCGACGGGTCGTATGTGGGGGCGCTCGCCATAGCGATGATCTCGCCGGTGGTAACGTCGACCACGACCGCGGCGCCCGCCTTGGCCTTGTCGAAGTTCTGGCGGTGTGCCTCCTCAAGCGCCGCGGCAAGTTGCTGCTCGGCCACCTTCTGGACGTCGATATCTATGGTGAGTCGCACGTCGCGACCCGTCACAGGGGGCTGCTCGTCGACGACGCGCTGCGGTTTGCCCGAGGCGTTCACCTCGATGAGGCGCCGGCCCTTGTCGCCCTGCAGCACGCTCTCGAACTGCGACTCAGCTCCGGCCTTGCCCACGATGTCGCCCAACTCGTAGCCGGCGGTATCTCCCGAGGCCTTGAGTTGCTCCTCGGATATCTCGCCGGTGTAGCCCAGCACGTGCGCGCCGATCGACCCGAACGGGTACTCGCGTACGGCAGTCTCGTCGATGCGTACGCCGGGGAAGTCCTGCTGCCGCTCCGAGAGCTGCGCCACGATGTCGAGCGGGACGTCGATGGCGATCACCCGCGGCCGGAGCGCCTCCACGCGAGAGTCCGCGACCTTGGCAAAGACCTCCTGTGGCGTCATCCCGAGCATCTCGGCAAGCCCGCCGAGCGTCTCTTCAAGCTCCGCGCGCGTGGGGTCGTCGTCGGGATTCGAACTCTGCGCGCGGATGATCAGGTCGCGGATGCGCTCGTCAGCCGGGTCCACGCTCACCGCAAGGGTGGCGCGGTTGGTCACCAGCGCGCGGCCCTTACGGTCGAGGATGCGGCCACGCGGCGCGTCGAGCGAGATCTCGCGGATGCGGTTGTTCTCGGCCCGCGCCGCGTACGACTCGCCAGAGAGGACCTGCATGGACCACAGGCGCACGAGAAGGACGGCCAGCACGATCAGCACGATCGCGCCCAACGCCGCAAAGCGGGACTTGAGATCTTGTTGGTACGTCGTCATGGGCGGATCAGCTCCGTCACGCCAGACGGCGGAATGACTTCATTGTGCGGTCGGTGCGCAAGAAACGCGCCAACCACGGATACACGAGCAGTGCAAGCGCCGCCTCGTACACGCCTCGCGGAAGCACGACAGTGGTAACGGAGCGCCAGAACGGCATGTCAGTCCCCAGAACGATGAGCACGATGAGGTACGCGAGTTCGGTGACGATGCTCGCGATAAGTGCGACCGTCACCGGCAGAAGCCATCCCTCGGCAAAGACGTTGGCCTCCAGCGTTCCCGCGATGTAGCCGACGAGTGTGAGCACAAGCGCCCAGGCGCCGATGGGGCCGTTACCGAGCAAGTCGAGCACCAACCCCGCGATGAAGCCCGCGACGGACCCCGCCACCGGGCCCTCGACGAGCGAGAGGGTGATGACCACCAGGAGCGGGATGCTGGGGACGATGCCGAGGATGCCGATGTGCGGCGCAAGCATCACCTGAAGGATGGTGGCGCCAAGGATGGCGAGGCCTGTCGTCCACGCGCGATCGCTCACTCGACCACCCCCGTCGCCTCGAGCGAGACCGGACCGAGCAGCACGAGGACTTCCTCGAGCTCGTTCACGGGCACACGGGACGATACCGTCACTCGCGGGAAGAGGTCGGCGCGACGGGCATCGACGGCGATGACGTCACCAACGACGAGACCCTTGGGATAGATGCCGCCAAGACCCGATGTGATCACCACATCGCCCACCTTGGGCACCTTCGCCTTGTCTACGAAGTCGAGCGTAAGGGTGCGGTCGATCGAACCGGTCACCACGCCAAGGGCGCGAGTACTCTGGATCATCGCGGCTACCCCGCTCTGCTCGTCGGTGATCAGACGGACCCGGGACGCGTTCTTCGAGACGGTCTCTATCTGCCCCACGAGGCCCTGCGGCGCAAGCACCGACATGCCAGGCTCGACACCGTCGGCCGTTCCTCGATCGATAGTGATAACGCCTTCCCATGCGCTCGTGGGCCGGCCGATGACGCGCGCACCAAGCTGGGTGAGCTTGCGCTCCTCGGCGAACTGCACCAGCGCCGAGAGACGCTCGTTCTCGAGCCGGGCCTCCTCAAGCTCGGCAAGTCGCGCCCGCATCTCCTCGTTCTGCTGCCGTAGCTGGGTGATCTCGCTGCGTGACACGCCGAGTCCCGCTATCCAGTCGCCCACGCCCTCAAACGGGCTCGCGACGCTCTCGCCAACCCGGGACAGCGGCGCTGTTGCCGCAAGCGTGGCTTCGCGGGCACTGTGAAGCACGCCCGTATCGCCCTCGCGGAAGTAGAGCGTGATGAGCACGAGTGAGACCACCACGAGTGCCGCGAGGAGCGTGGGGTTGCCGCGCCTGGGTTCGGAAGTCGCTATTCGCATGTGGCCGTCCTGGCCCTACCGGCTGACGGTGAGGACCTTCTTGAGCACGTCGATCTCCTCGAGCGCCATGGCCGAGCCGAGAACCACGTTGATGAGCGCGTTCTCCGAGACGTGCACGGGCATTCCTGTTTCGGCGCGGATGCGGTCATCGAGCGCCTTGAGGAGAGCGCCACCGCCGGTGAGGACGATGCCATACTCCATGACGTCACTCGAAAGTTCCGGTGGAGTCTTCTCAAGCGTGCCTTTGATGGCGGAGATGATCGCCTGAGTGGGCTCCTCGACCGCGACCCTGATCTCCTCCGAGGAGAGCTGGATCGTGCGGGGCAGGCCGGTGAGCAGGTCGCGTCCCCGGACTTCCACATCAAGCTCTTCGGCGAGCGGGTGTGCCGAGCCGATCTCGAACTTTATCTCCTCGGCGGTACGCTCACCGACGAGGACGTTGTACTCCTTCTTGATGTGGACGATGATCGCTTCGTCGAACTCGTCACCGCCGATGCGGATCGACTGCGAGACGACGATGCCGCCGAGCGAGATGACGGCGACCTCTGTGGTACCGCCACCGATGTCGACGACCATGTTGCCCGTGGGTTCCTGGATCGGAAGCCCGGCACCGATCGCTGCAGCCATCGGCTCCTCGATGAGGTACGCCTGACGGGCGCCTGCCTGCATGGTCGCCTCGAAGACGGCACGCTTCTCGACCTCTGTGACGCCTGAGGGTACGCAGACGACCACGCGAGGCTTGGGCTGCCAGGGGAAGCGCTTCACGCGCGTCTTGTTGATGAAGTAGCGAAGCATCGCCTCAGTCACCTCGAAGTCGGCGATAACGCCGTCTTTGAGCGGGCGGATTGCGACGATGCTGCCGGGCGTGCGGCCGAGCATGCGCTTGGCCTCGATACCCACCGCGAGCACGCGCTTGGTGTCCTTCTCGATAGCAACCACGGACGGCTCGATGAGCACGATCCCGCGGCCACGGACCGACACGAGTGTGTTGGCCGTGCCGAGGTCGACAGCCATATCGCTGCCCCATGAGTTGAAGAACATATCGACAAGCGACAACGCGCTCTCCTTATCCAGCCACGACCCGCCGACACGGACCGTTCATGCGCCGCTCCCGATACGCACGATACCGCACGAAAGCCGTGCAACCATGCAACGTGCATGGGCACATCTGAAGTAGTGTACCATAGCACGCTCACTTCGGGCCCGCCCAAGACGGCACCAGTATAGCAACACCGCAGGTCGTGCGGTGTGTCCACCCTCTACATCAAGCCGAGGTCCCGCAGACTGGCGTGGCACCCCCCGTCCCCGACAACCACGTGATCGAGCACTTCGATGCCGAGGACATCGCCGGCGCGCACGAGTCGTCGCGTGAGCTGGATATCCGCGCCGGACGGGGTGGGGTCGCCGCTTGGGTGATTGTGCACGACCACGATGGACGCGGCCGACGCACGCACGGCGTCTTTGAACAGCTCGCGCGGGTGCACGATGGACGCGTTCAGGCTGCCGACCGACACCTCGATCGTCTTGAGCAGCTGATTCTTTGTGTTAAGCGCAAGCGCCCAGAAGTGTTCCCTGTCGGCGCCACGCATCTGCGGCTCGCACAGGCGCACAACGTCCTCGGGCGTGGCGATCACCGGCCGCTCGACGCTGGTCCAGACGGACGCACGACGACTGAGCTCGAGCGAGGCGAGCACCACCGCGGCACGTGCCGGCCCAACGCCTTCATGCACGCACAGGTCCTCGGCGCTGAGGCGCCATAGCCCGTGCGGCACCGGGTGCAACCGCAGGACCTGGCGGCCAAGCCGGTCGTCATCGGAGCCGAGGATCACGCCGAGCAGCGCCGCGTCGGACACAGCCTCGCCATGGCCGTCGAGCAGCATGTCTCGCGCGGGTCGTTCTCGTCCCATCAGGCGTGGCGCCACGAACGCCACCCCCCTTCCGTCATCTCCCGAGAAGCAGCAGACCTTCCAGTCGGGAGAGGACGTACCGGGCGGCAAGCCCGATGGCGAGCCCGAGAAGGAGGCTCAGGAGCAAAGCAGGGGTGGCCAGGCGTGCTACGCCGATGCTGCCCACGAGCACGGCGGCCATCGCGAACTGGGCGGCCACGTGTGCAACCGCACCCGCCGCTGACACTCCCACGATCGAGAAGCGGTCGCCCGCCGCCTTCACCAGCGCCATAGCCGTCCACGCCGCTGCGGCGCCCGCAAACGCAAGGCCGGTCGCGGGACCCATGAGCGTACCGGTTGCGAGCCCGACGATGGCGACCCTGAGTAGGCTGACCGCCACTGCGGCGCCGGCGCCACACTCGTACAGCGCGATCAGGACAGCGATGTTGGCAAGTCCCAGGTGCACGCCAGGCACCGGCGAGCCGATCACCGACTCGGCGAGTCCCAGAACGCAGGCAAGCGCCAGAAGTACGCCGGTCAGCACGACGCGACGGGTTGCAGCGCTCACGCGCACAACGCCTGCCGGGACGGCGGTATCAGCGGACGATGACGTCGGGGGCAGCACTGTCGTCACCCCCCACCGTCACGCTCACGCCGTTTGGGATGCAGACGATGACGGCGCCGGGTACGGCGGTGGCGCCGCAGCGCACACACGTCTGGTCCGGGCATCCGGACCGCTCGACCCGCACCCGGCCGTTCGACACAACGACCACCACATCGCTCTCAAGCCCCTCGACCACGAGGCGCCGCGGCTCGTCGAGCGAGACGGTGGTCGTTCCCGCCGGACCGGTGATCGTGGCGGTGCGGGCGGTGGAGCCGCCAGCGACGGCGAGCGCGACCGGGGTGAACAGCAGCGCGGCGACCGCTAGGGCTACCAGTAGTATGCGATCGCCACGCGTCATATCGGTATCAGTCCCCGGCGTCTACCGCGGCGGCGTCCGGCACCACGGCTGTCGCCGCTGCGGGCTTGTCCGCGACAAATCCAGGGACGTGCTTGCCAACGCCGTCGGCCCTCTCCGACCGAACCATCGCGCGCCGGCCGTACAGGTCGATGCACTGCTGCGGACAGACCTCCACGCATGTGCCGCAGCCCGTGCACTTGTCGTAATCGACGACCGCAAGCAGATCGATCATGTGGATCGCGTCCGAGGGACACTCCTTCTCGCACTTCTTGCACGCGATGCAGCAGACCGAGCAACCAGCCTTGCGCTCCTTGGCCCTGGTGTGCGCGTTGCAGCGCACCACCACCGCGGCCGCCTCGGGAACCATCTCGAGGAGCGTGATCTGGCCGCGCGGACACTCCTTGACACAGATGCCGCAGCCCGTGCACTTGGCAAGGTCGACGACCGGCAGGCCGCGTTCGTCGAGGTGCAGCGCGTCGAACGGACAGGCGCGTGCGCAGTCCCCGAACCCGATGCAGCCCGACGAGCAGACGAGCGGTCCGCCCGCCAGCTTGTTGGCGGAGTTGCATGACCGTACGCCGCCGTACTCGTAGGCACGCTCGGCGCGCGTGCCGCCGCCGCAGTGTCTCGCGGTGACGACGGCGACGACCTCGCACGTCTCGGCCCCCATGAGACCCGCGACGGCCTCGGCGACCGACTGACCTCCCGCAACGCACGCATTCACCGGCAGCGCGCCTCCCACGATCGCCTCGGCGACCGCAAAGCACGACGGGTTACCGCAGGCACCGCAGTTGGCGCCCGGCAACGCACCGGCCACAGCCTCGATGCGCGGATCGACGTCGACGTGGAACTTCCTGGCGGCGATCGCGAGCATCGCGGCCGCGACAACACCAAGCAGAGTCAATGCGCCGGTTGCTTTGAGCACACTCAACAGCATTTGCTACTCCCTACAGCCCGAACCAGCCGGCGAGACCCACGTACGCAAGCGATAGAACTCCCGCGGCGATGAACGACATCGGATTGCCCTTGAGCGCCTTGGGCACAGGCGCGATATCAAGCCGTTCGCGCATGGCGGTGAACGCGATCAGTGCGAAGCCGTAGCCGACCGCGACGCCGAACGTGTAGATGAGCCCCTCGCCCAGGCTGTAGCCATACGTCATGTTCATCTTGAAGAAGCCGGGCTTGGCCACCTCGGTGGCCGCCGCGAGCACGGCGCAGTTGGTGGTGATGAGCGGCAGGTAGATGCCCATGGCCCTATAGAGGACCGGGCTGTACTTGCGCAGGTACATCTCAACGAACTGGACGAGCGCGGCGATGATCAAGATGAACGCCGGGATATAGAGGAACTCCCCCACTCCCAGCGGCACCAGCAGCAGCTTCCAGATGACCCACGTGCTGGTGCTTGCCATCATCATGACGAAGATGACCGCCAGACTCATGCCGATCGCCGTGTGCATGCTGTTGGAGATGCCAAAGAACGAGCACAACGCGATGAAGCGTGTGAGCAGGATGTTGTTGATGAGAGCCGCGCCGATGAACAGCAGCGCGTAGTGGCTTACCAGCGACATGTCACGCCTCCTTCCGCGTTGTGGCGCGTTCGTTGAGCCAGCGCACGAGCGCGATGACGAAACCGAACACGATGAACGCACCCGGGAACAACATGAGTATGTTGGGCGGCGCGTATCCGGCAGGCATGGATACCAGCGTGGTTCCGAGGAACTTGACCGCACCGGTGCCGAAGAACTCCCGGAACAGCGACATTCCCACCATGACGATGGTGTAGCCCAGGCCCATTCCCAGCGCGTCCGCGATCGAGAGCCAGACGCTGTTGTGGTAGGCGAACGCCTCGGCGCGCCCAAGGATGATGCAGTTGACCACGATGAGTGGGATCCAGATGCCCAGCAGCGCGTAGATGGGCGGGAAGAACGCCTTGAGGAACAGGTCCACGATCGTGACGAACGCGGCGATGATCACGATGAAGATCGGGATGCGAACCTCATCGGGCGTGAACTTGCGGAACGCGGAGATGAGGATGTTGCTCATCACCAGCACGAAGATGACCGCGATGCTCATGAAGAGCGAGCCCTCGAACTGAGCGGACACCGCCAGGGTGGCACACAGACCGATCATGAGGACGGTAAGGGGATTCTGGATGGCGATGCCATCCTTGAAGACTCTGAGCCACTCCTTCATCAGCGCACCCCCTCCTTGCCCGCGAGAACCTGTTCGTAGATGCGACCGGCGGCGGCGACACTATTACGCACGCCCCGGGACGACTTGGTCGCACCGCTGATCGTGTCCAGCTTTTTGACGTCGGCGTCCGTGTAGCCATCGGGCAGCGACATGAACTGCGGAAGGAACGTGGGGTCCGACTTGACTCGCGTTCCCAGACCCGGCGTCTCGTTCATCGAAACGATCGTAAGACCCAGGACTTTACCGTTCCTATCCAGACCCAAAACCATGCTTATCGGTCCGCCGTAGCCACGCGAGGCAACCTTGAAGCCCCAGCCGATGAGCGCGCCGGACTGGTCCGTCGCGGCATACACGCCTGAGACGGTGGACTCGCCCGCGGCATCCTGGGCTTCGGCGAGCATCTCCGGGCCCGCGGCCTCGAACGAGGCGGCCTCGGGGATGACCTCCTTGAGCGCGGCCCGCTCGGCGGCCTTCTCCTGCTCGGCGATGCGCGGGGCGGTGATCGAGTACGTCACCGCAAGTCCCGCCGCGGCCACGATGCACGTGATGGCGACGGACATGATGAGCCTGAGCGGGCTACTCTTCATCGGTCTTCACCCACCCGAAGGTCCGGGGTACGAATGCCTTGTCGATGAGCGGAGCGAGCCCGTTCATGAACAGGATCGCGAAGGTCGTGACCTCGGGCATCGGCCCAAAGAACCGGCCGACCGAGTTGAACACGCCGCATCCTATACCGAATACGAGCTTGCCGCCCTTGGTCATCGGTGAGGAAACGTAGTCAGTGGCCATGAAGAATGCGCCGAGGAGAACGCCGCCGGCGAGGATGTTGAAGATCGGATCCGAGCCGAACGCGTACGAGAGCAGGCCCATCGTGCCGATGTACCCGACCGGGATACGCCAGTCGATGATGCCCTTGGCCAGCAGCACGAGGCCGCCAAGGATCACGAGCGCGGCCGAGACCTCGCCCAACGATCCCTCCAGGTTCTTGAACAGCAGCGGCTGATACTGCGCCACAAGGTCGAAACCGTAGCCGCCGCTCGCGGCCCGGTCCGCCGACGCAAGCGCAAGCCGGGTCGCCCCGCTGATCGCGTCGAGGCCGTTGGTGCCGGCCAGGTCGAGGGTCTTGAACCAGCCTTTGTCCGGGAGGGTGGACAGCACTCCCGCCCACGACATGAGCACGAACGCCCGGCCGACCAGCGCGGGGTTGAAGAGGTTCCACCCGAGTCCGCCGAAGATCATCTTGCCAAGCGCGATGGCGATGAATCCGGCCGCTAGTGACATCCACCAGGGAACCATGGGCGGCATGCACATCGCGAGCAGCAGGCCCGTGACGAGCGCGCTTCCGTCGGTGAGCGTCTGTGGCTTCTTGGCGATCGCGTTCCAGGCGGCCTCGGTCGCAAGCGCTGAGCCGATACACACCGCGTACGTGACGATCGCCGGGAGGCCCATGACGATCATCGACCAGATGGCCGCGGGCGCGAGCGCGCCGACGACCCAGAGCATGATGCCTCTGCACGTCGCCGGCGAGGTGATATGTGGAGAAGACGCGACGGTCAGTCGCTTCGTTGCGGCATTCTCGCTCACGGCTTCACCCCCTTAGCCATCGCGGCTGACTTGGCGAGCCTGATGAGCTGCAGGAGCGGCCTCTTGGTCGGACAGACGAACGAACACACGCCGCACTCGATGCAGTCGAGGGGGTGAAGGGCCTCGGTCTTCTTCCAATCGCCCTGATCGGAGTGTGTGCCGAGCAAGAACGGCTGGAGGAACATCGGGCATCCGTCGGTGCACCGCCCGCAGCGGATGCAGGGCTGATCGTCCTCGACCACCGGCGCGCTCTCGTCGGGGCCGAGCACGACGATGCCGGAGCTACCCTTGGTGATCGGCACGTCAAGGCTGGCGAGCGCCGGACCAGTCATGGGGCCGCCGGCGATGACCCGGCTGACCTCGCCCGAGAAGCCCCCGGCGAACTCGATGAGGTCGCTCACGAGCGTGCCGACGAGCACGCGGTAGTTGCCGGGACGGGCAACGCGACCGGTCACGGTAACGATGCGCTCCATCAGCGGCTTCTTGAGTTCCACGGCGTCGGCGATAGCGGCTGCCGTTGCGACGTTGTGCACGAGCGCACCCGCCGCTGCGGGCAGCTTGCCGTGCGGGACCTCTTTACCGAGGACCGTCCAGATCAGTTGCTTCTCGGCGCCCTGCGGGTACCGGGTCACGAGCGAGAGGACCTCCACGCCCTCACCGGCGGCCGCACGCATGGCCTCGATGGCGTCGGGCTTGTTGGCTTCGATTCCGATGACGACCCGTGTCGCGCCGATCGTCGCGGCTATGATGCGGGCGCCACGCACGATACGGTCCGCGTCCTCAAGCATGAGCCGATGATCGCACGTGAGGAACGGCTCGCATTCGCAGCCGTTGAGGATGACCGAGTGGACCGTCAAGTCCTTAGGTGGAGAGAGCTTCACGGCCGACGGGAACGTCGCGCCGCCCATGCCCACGACACCGGCCGCTCGAACGATCGCCTGAGCGTCGTCACCCGCGACCGGCACGAACGAGTCGAAGTCCTGTTCGGGCGCCGGCTTCACGGTTACACACGGCACCCGCGTGCCGCCGGCGGTCAGGCAGGTGCCGATGTCGGTGACCTGGCCATCCACGGGACTGTGCACCGGAGCGCTCACCATCGCGTCGACGTTGCCGATCACCTGGCCACGCCGCACGCCGTCACCTACGGCCACCACCGGAACGCATGGCGCACCCAGATGCTGGCTCATCGGAATGACGAGCCGCTCAGGAACGGGTGCCGCCACAACCGGTGATCCGGCTGTGGCGTCCTTGCGTTCGGGCGGGTGGACTCCCCCTCTGAAGGCAGCCCTGCTCAAGCCCTCACCTCTCCGTCGCCGATTTCCGGTATATAGAGGAACGAGATTCTAGAATTCTGGACCCGCACCTGTATTCGTGCATTCTGGGCCGGTGAACGGTAGCAGTCCAGCGGTGAACGGCTAGTGCACCGAGCACGAAAGACACGGGTCGTACGCGCGCACGAGCTTCTCCATCTCCAGGATGAACTCTTCGCGCGGTAGCTGGGCCACTGTCGGCGCGAAGGCGCGCATGTCGGCTTCAAGGTTGCCCAGGTTCTGCGCCGTGGGCGTGATGACATCTCCACCGGTGATGACGCCATCGTCGCCGATCATGTACGAGTGGTAGAGCGTACCCCGGGGTGCCTCGGTGGCGCCCGCACCCCAACCAGCCTTCACTTCGACCGGCTCGGGCACGCTTGTCCCGCCCATCTCGATGAGCTCGCCGATGTACGCGGAACACCGCTCGGCGGCGTCCACAAGCTCAACTGCCTGACAGACGTTGTTCAGAAACGTGTTGCGCGAAGGGACCGCCACGCCAAGGTCGGCCAGGCACCGCGCGGCCTGGGGCATGAGCCTATCCGCCGAGAGGTTCACCCTGGCCAGCGAGCCGACCAAGAAGGTGCCACCGTCGACCGTGCTGTGTTTGGCGTTGCTGTGACCGACGACCGTCTCGGTCATGAAGTCGCGGTACTCCGGGACGGGGCGGCGCCAGCCGGCGTCGAGCGCCTGGACCTGGCCACCGTAGATGGCGTAGTCGTCATCCTCCACAAGCGCCAGCATCTCGCCGGCGGTCTCGAATGCGGGCACGTCGAACGACTCGAAGAGCTGCGCGGTCGCGACCGCGTCCTTCACGATCCCGTCGAGGCTGACCCGCAGGCGCTCCAGGTCGCCAACACCGGGCTCGGAGGTGAACCCACCGACCACCGCGGTCACCGGGTGTACCGGACGGCCACCGATGAGCGTGGTCAGGTCGTTTCCCAGCTTCTTGATCCTGAGCGCACGCTCCACGACATCCGGGTGCGTCGCCGCGAGGGGGAACACGCTCGGCAGTCCCACGAAGTCGGGCGCGGCGAAGACGTACAGGTGCGTCGCGTGGTTCTGGAGGTAGCTTCCGTACACCAGAAGCTTGCGCAGCAACGTGGTGCGCTCGCTCACCTCGATATCGAGGGCGGCCTCCACGGCCTTGAGCGCCGTCGTGGCGTGGTTGGGCGAACAGATGCCGCAGATGCGGCTGGTGATGAGTGACACTTCGTCGAAGCGGCGTCCGACGACCATGGACTCGAAGAAACGGGCAGCCTCGACGATATCCATCCGTACGTCTTTGACCGAGGAGCCTTCGAGTTCGACGGTGATCGTTCCGTGGCCCTCGATTCGAGCCACGTGTTCAACGGTGAGCGTGGTCATCTACACAACCTCTCGTACGGCGTTGTACAGATCGAAGAGCCGGTCGATCTCGGCGGGGTCGAGCCCCTTGTCGGCGTATACCGCCCGGGCCGATGGTATGTTGGCCTCCGGCGTGATCCCCCGGCATCCGGTGCATGGGCGGCCGAGCGTGACGCACTTGGCGCCGCATCCGCTCCGCGTCAGGAGGCCCAGACACGCCTGGCCTCGCTCCAGGAAGCAGATGTTCTCTTTGGTCTTGCAGATGGCGCACATCGGCGCCTCGGGCATGGCGTCTTTGAGTCCCATGAGCGCCCGCATGAGCACGCTGACGAACTCCTCGGGGTCGATGGGGCAACCGGGAACGTGGTAGTCGACGGAGATGACCGAGTCCACCGGAGCGGGGGCCACACGACCGCGCGCAACGGCCACGCCGTCGCCGTAGACCGTCGTGTACCTGGCATCGATGCCGCCAAGACCGGCGAGCGCAGGGATGCCACCTGTCACGGCGCACGAACCGATCGCGATGACGACGCCCGCGGTGTCGCGCACGCGCTTGAGCAGCGCGACGTGCTCATCCGTGGTGACCGCGCCCTCGATCACAGCCACGTCGTACTCCTCGGGAAGATGCCCGCTGGACGCAAGCTGCCAGTACGAGAGCTCGAACAGTCCGAGGACGTCGAGCAGGTGGTCCTCCATGTTGGTCATCTGCACCTGGCAGCCAAAGTCACTCGCCAGACCGATGATGGCTACTCGGGCCGCCATCTATATCGCCCCCTGCAGGTTCATGGCTTCCCAGTAGTTGAATACCGGTCCGTCGATGCACGTGTACTGGTGACCCACGCCGCAGTGGCCGCACTTGCCGATACCACACTTCATGCGGCGCTCGAAGCTGACGTAGATGCGGTCGACGTCCATGTCCTTCTTGCGCATCTCGTCGATGACGTACTTGTACATAACGGGAGGGCCGCAGATCGCGCCGTACGTGTTCTCAGGGTCGACGTCTATCTTGTCGAACAGCTTGGTCACCAGACCGGTCTCGCCGGTCCAACTCTCGTCGGGCTGGTCGACGGTGAGGATGAGGTCGAAGTCGTCACGGTGCTGCCACATGTCGAACTGATAGCGGAAGAGCACCTCCGCGGGACTCTTGGCGCCATAGAGGATGGTGACCTTGCCAAAGTCGTGGCGGTCGTCGTGGATGTGGTTGATGAGGCTCTTGAGCGGTGCGATGCCGAGGCCTCCGGCCACGAGGAGCACGTCGTGCCCCTTCATGTCCGAGAACGGAAATCCCCGGCCGAACGGGCCGCGAAGTCCGACGATGTCGCCGCACTTCTTGCGGTGCATGGCGCCGGTCACATCGCCGGCCTCACGGATGCACAGCTCGATGAAACCCTGCTTGCTCGGAGCCGAGGAGATCGAAATGGGCGCCTCTCCCACACCGAAGATGCTGAGCTCCACGAACTGACCGCTCTCGAACTGGAATGCCTCGCGCACCGATTCGTCGATGATGCGCAGCTCAAAAAGCTTCTCTTTGTCCGTGAGATCGATGATCGAGGTGATGCGCGCCGGCCACGGGCGATACGGATTCGCCTCGGTGTCGCGGGCGACGGCGGCGGGAATCGTCGTCATCGTACCTCCCCTGTCTGCAGCGCTTCGATCACGTTCACGGGGTTGATGTGCGCGGGACACGCACGAGCGCACCGGCCGCATCCCACGCACAGGACGCGCTCGAACGCGCTCAGGTACCCCCACTGCTTGTGGTAGTAGCGGTATTTCACGCGGCTCGCCCGGGATTCGCGAAAGTTCTGACCGTGCGCCACCTCGGCGAACTCCTTGAACTGGCAGGAGTCCCACGTGCGGATGCGGGAGCCGGTCTTCCCGTCCGGAGCGAGTTCGTCGTGCACGTCGAAGCAGTAGCACGTTGGGCACACCATCGAGCACGCACCGCACGACAGGCACCTATCGCCGAACTCGTCCCAGATGGGGCTGTCAAACTTCGCGTCGAGCAATACCGGCAACTGTGTGGTGTCGATCCGGTTCTCGAACGCGGCTTTGAACTCGTGCGCCACGCGCTGGAAATCCCGAGTGTCCTGATCGGTCACCTGGCGGTTTGCCACGTAGCGGTCCAGGATCTCGGCTCCCTGCACGGTGCGGCACGATGCAAAGTACGTGTCACCCAGGTCGGTGAGGAAGATATCGAAGCCCCAGTGCACCTCATCGGTCTTCCACACGTTACAGAAGCACGTGTCGGACGGCGTACACGAAACGCCGATAAGCAGCGTGCTCTCCCTGCGGCGCAGGTAGTAAGGATCTTCGTAGCGACCCTTGAACACGTTGTCCATGAGCAGGAGCGCGTTGATGTCGCAGGGATGAAGCCCCATGATCACCCGCGGCGCCGCGTAGACCTCGTCGTCGACTACTTCGTTGTCCGCCACCCGGAAACGCATCAGTGTTTCCTCGGGAGGTAAGAACCACTTCTTCGGCGGCAACAGGGTCGTGTCATAGTCCAGTCGGATCTCGCTCGCGTCGCTCGTTTGTGCGAACACGAAGCGCCCGTCTTTCTCAACGGGCGCGATCACTTCGAACTCGGCCGATAGTCCCGACACGAGATCGGGCAGCCGTGCCTTGTCGATGACTCTGAAGAACATCGATTACCCCCAGGTGTGCTGACCGGCGCCGGCCGGCGATGCCATGCTACCCGAAAAAGATCGCGATCTCCCTGACAGCGCTCTCGGGCGAGTCGGAGCCGTGGATGATGTTCGCGTCGAGCGACAGACCGAAATCGCCCCGGATCGTGCCGGGCGCGGCTTCCTTGGGATCGGTGGCGCCCATGAGCTTGCGCATGACGGGCACAGCTTCCTCGCCGGAGATGACCATCTTCACAACAGGACCGGAAGTGATGTACTCGACGAGCCCGGCGTAAAACGGCTTACCCTCGTGCTCCGCGTAGTTGGCGGCAGCCTGGGCAGGAGTAACGTCGCTCAGCTCCATGCGCTCGATACCGAGGCCGACAGACTCGATCCGGGCAACGATGCGACCGACAAGGCCGCGGGCGACAGCGTCGGGCTTGATCATGATGTAGGTCTTCTGGATCACAGGGGACTCCTCGTGTGCGGGAATGGGCTTTGTAACGTTAGCAACAATGTTTCGCCACCCGCAACACATTCCCTGCGATGAATCGCGACCGGGGCTACGAACCGCCGCCAGTAGACCTCCAGTCATTCGTTACGCCGTTGACCTTCCAGCCCACTCCCTCGCGCACGAGCGATATCTTGTACGTGAGCGGAGCCCCCTGCTCGAGAACGACCGTCACCTCTACATTGGATGTCTTCGCGGACTGCTCGATCGCTCCAAGCTTGAACGATTCGAACTGCGGGGGAAGGTTGCTCATCTCCTTCTCCACGTCGGCCGTGGGCACGGCGACCCAGTAGGACTCGACCGGCGCGCCCGAACGGTGAGCATCAAGGAGGTCTCCGACCGTCATCTTCTGAGTCGGATATCCCAGGCCGCTGATCCACGCAAAGGCGACCGCTCCTGTCACGACGGCCAGGATCGCCACCCACGTGCCGACGGTGATCCACGGATTGTGGGTGCTCTTGCGTTCCGCGCGCTCCGCCTGCCGGGCGGCCTTGTCGACCTCGCGCATCTCCTCATCGGTCCTGGTAAAGAACGCATTCTCCTCGACGGTGTCCAAAGACTCACTCTCGGGCGTGAACACCGGCGGCATTTCGCCTGTACTCCAACCCTCGACCACCTCGGGCACAGGTGCATCCAGTGCCGCGCGCGAAACATCGTACGCCGCGAGGGCGGCGTCGTTGAGTGTGTGACCGTACTCTCCGGTCGCGCGCTCGAACGCGCGAACGGCCTCAGCGTGGCGGCCCATGGACGCGTACGCGAGGCCCAGGTTGACCGCGGCTTTACCCCTGCCCGAGTAGCCCTCCGATGCAAGCGCGGTCTTGAACGCTTCGACCGCGTCCTCCGGATGCCCGAGTGTCATCGAACACAGGCCGAGGTTGTTGAGCGCCTTACCCGGGTCAGGATTCGCCCCGTCAAGCGCGGCCCGGCGGTACGCCTCGCAGGCTTCTTCGGTGCGGCCGAGCGAGCTGAGCGACCCGGCCATTCCCTGGAGTGCACGATAGCGCGACGCGTACGACGGATCGGACGCCGCGCGCTTGAACGCCTCGATCGCCCGGGCGTCGTCGCCGGCCGCCGAAAGCGCGGTCCCCAGGCTGACGTCGAGCGCTGCGCGACGATCGTACTCCGCGTCGTCAGCCGCTCGCGTGTAGACGGTCACTGCATCGTCGAACCGGCGCAGCTTCATGAGCGCGTTGCCCGCCTTATGGAAGGCGATGCCCGAGCCGACACCGCCAGCTCCCGCGGCGCCTAGATACTCGCGCGCCGCGGTGCGCCAATCGCCGGCCGCGTACGCGGCATCGGCCTGCTGCATCCGATTCTCATCCACAAAAGGCCTCCGGCTACTCAGCCTGTTCGATGCGCACTGACTCCATGACATCGCCGACGGCGATCTGCTTCACAACGTCCATGCCCTCAATGACCTGGCCGAAGACGGTGTAGTTGCCATCGAGGAACGGCGCAGGAGCAAGGCAGATGTAGAACTGCGACCCTGCCGAGTCGGGGCTCTGCGAGCGGGCCATCGCAAGCGTGCCCTCAAGGTGCGGCTTGTCGTTGAACTCGGCCGCCAGCGTGTAGCCGGGACCACCGGTGCCAACGGGCCCGGCTCCGGTCTTGGAGTAGGGGTCTCCGCCCTGAACGACGAAGCCGGGCTCCACGCGGTGGAAGGTGGTGCCGTCATAGAAGCCCTGCTGCGCGAGTTCGATGAAGCTGGCCACGTGGTTGGGGGCGACATCGGGATAGAACTCGAGTGTGATGACGCCCTTCTTGGTCGTGATGACGGCGATCTCCTTGCCAGTGACCTTCACATCGGATACGTGCATCGGTTCCTCCTCGGGGAATACGGTGGCGGGCTCCGCGGCTTCCGCCGGCGGTTCGGTCAAGTTGGTCTGTGTGGTATCGGGTGTGCGCGTGGAGGCGTCGCACCCGGATATGCCGATCACTACAACGGTGAGAGCGAGCATCGTGAGAAATGCCAGCACACGAGACGTGCGTGAACGCATCCAGGACTCCTGATCTTTGTGGGCTTCGCACACCCATGGGCCGTCGGCTCGTGTGGTGCGAACCGTACCATTCTAGCAATCCATCGCCGCGGCCGGAAACGGGACTCCCGCGCCCACGGAAAGTCACCGCTTGGGCTCCGGTCCTCGCGCGTGCATGTGTTATCGTTTCGTTGCGCGTGAGGCGCGAGCGCCCCGCGATTGTGCATTCCGCCGTTCGCATGACATCGGGTGGACGGCCGAAGGGTCTTTCACGGTCTTGTCGTCAAGGAGGCGATGCTCATGGGAGCGCCCAGCACCGAGAAGGTCCGTAACGTCGTTTTGGTCGGCCATGGGGGCGCGGGGAAGACATCCCTCGCCGAGGCCATGCTCTTCATGGCGGGACAGACCAAGCGCCTCGGCAGCGTGGACGAAGGTCACTCAACGCTCGACTACGAGTACGAAGAGATCAAGCGCAAGATGACGGTCAACCTGTCTCTCGCGCCGGTCGATCACAAGGGCGTCAAGCTCAACATCATCGACACTCCCGGCTATGTGGACTTCATCGCGGACGCGATCGCCGGCATGGAAGCGGCCGAGATGGCGCTGTTCGTTGTCGATGCCGTCTCCGGTCCGCAGGTGCAGACCCGCAGACTTTGGAAGATCGCGGGCGACATGGGGATCGCGCGTGCCGTGTTCATCAACCGCATGGACAAGGAACACGCGGACTTCGATGGCGCGATGGTCGCACTCGATAAGGCATTCGGTCACCGGGTCGGCGCGGTACAACTCCCCATCGGGTCCGAGGCAAGCTTCAAGGGCGTCGCGGACATCATCCGCATGCAGGCGTACCACCATGATGGCGAGAAAGAAGACGTCTTCGAGATCCCTGCCGACATGCGCGAGGCGGCCGAGTCCGCTCGCGAAAAACTGTGCGAACTCGTTGCCGAGGCCGACGACGAGCTCATGGAGAAGTACCTTGAGGGCGAACGCCTGTCGCAGGAGGAGCTGGAGAAGCTCCTTGATGAGGCGATCGCGCAGGGCATCTTCATCCCGGTGTTCGTCGGCTCGGCACTTACGCTTCAGGGCGTCGAGGACCTCATGGACGAGATCGTGTCGTTCTTCCCCCAGCCCACGGCCCACGGCCCGATGCACACTATGGACGGCACGGAGGTCCCCTTGAGCACCGCGGGCGACACCGCCGTGCACGTGTTCAAGACGCTCTCGGATCCGTACGTGGGACGGATCAACTTCGTCAAAGTCGTCTCGGGAACGCTCGCGCCCAACACCGAGCTCACCAACTCCCGCACCGGCAAGAAGGAGCGCGTGACCCACGTGTTCCGCATGACCGGCAAGGAGACCGCGGACATCGACGGCGCGCCCGCCGGCGACATCGCTGTGCTCACCAAACTCACCGACACCCTCACCAACGACACTCTCTCGGTCAAGGGCGGGATCGCATTCGCGCCGCTACCTCTGCCCGAGCCACTGTATCCCGTTGCGATCGTCGCCAAGACCAAGGCCGACGAGGACAAGCTGGGTACCGCGCTCAAGTCCATCGTCGACGAAGACGCTTCGCTCACGCTCAAGCGGGACGAGGAGACGCACCAGACAGTCCTCTCCGCGCAGGGCGACACCGCCGTGGACGTGGTGCTGTCCCGTCTGCACGAACGCTTCCATGTGGAGGCCGAGCTCGTTGACCTGCGCATCCCGTACCGTGAGACCATCCGGAAGACGGCGCAGGCACAGGGGCGTCACAAGAAGCAGACCGGCGGTTCGGGTCAGTTCGCCGACTGCTGGCTGCGCATCGAGCCCAACCCTGGTGGTGGCTACGAGTTCAAGGACGAGATCGTTGGCGGCCGCATCTCCAAGCCGTTCATCGTCGCCATCGACAAGGGCGTTCAGGAGACGATGACCCAGGGCGCTATCGCCGGCTACCCGGTTCAGGACGTCAAGGTGGCCGTCTACGACGGTTCCATGCACGCGGTCGACAGCAACGAGATGGCGTTCAGGACGGCTGCCCGCATCGGCTTCAGGGCCGCCGTGGAGAAGGCCGATCCCGTCATCCTCGAGCCGATCGCCACGCTCACGATCGAGGTGCCCGACGAGCACGCCGGCGCGGTCATGGGCGACATCAGCTCGATTCGAGGACGCGTGCTTGGCATGGACGCGCCCGAGGCTGGCGTTCAGGCCATCCGTGCCCAGGCGCCGTATGCCGAGGTCGTGCACTACTCGCCGCATCTTCGCTCGATCACGTCCGGCACCGGCTCGTACTCGATCTCGGTCGACGTCTACGAGCAGGTCCCCGGAGATATCCAAAAGAAGCTGGTGGAGACGTACCAGAAAGAGCGTTCCGAGGGGCATTAGGTCCCGAATGTGTGGAAACAAGCGAAGGCCCGGGCATTCTGCCGGGCCTTCGTGACTTAGATGGTGCCCCCTGCAGGATTCGAACCTGCGACCTTCTGCTCCGGAGGCAGACGCTCTATCCCCTGAGCTAAGGAGGCGGGGGCGACTCGCTTGAGCCGCCCGAGAACAGTAGCACACACCTGAGGGCGTTTCCAAGCAGAGCGGTAGACGCTATTCTGAGCCGCAGGACGTGCGCATACGAGGCCCGTTCCGAGCATATCGAGGAGTGCCTATGTCTCCGGCCCGCACGCTCGTGATCGTCAATCCGGCAGCCCGTCACGGCGAGACTCGGGCGCTTGTTCCGGTGATCGAGAAGTTACTCGAATCCACCATCGCTCATGACACCGTTCTCACGGAGTGCCCCGGCCACGCGCGAGAGCTCGCGACCGCGGCCGTCGACTACGACGTCGTCGTGGCTGCAGGAGGAGACGGGACCGTCCACGAGGTCTTGAACGGCCTGATGACGATTCCCGAGGACAGCCGCCCGGCGCTGGGGCTGTTACCCACGGGATCGGGCAACGACACGCGACGCACGCTGGGCATCTCCGAGTCACTCACCGAGGCGGCCTTCGAGCTTGGCGCAAACGAACGCAAACGCTTCGACGTGGGCGTCTGCAACGGGCTGTACTTCAACAACAGCTTCGCGGCCGGGCTGGACGCGAAAGTCACGGCCAAAGCGGTCGAGTACAAGGTCACCAAGAAGCGAGATGGGCTCTGGCTGTACACGACTGCGCTGTTGCACGTGCTCTTCAAGGATCTCGGGAGCTTCAAGGTGCGGATCGCCTTTGACGGTGGCAGCCCCGATGAGTACGACACGCTCATCATCGCGTGTACGCAGGGTCCAACGTACGGCGGCGGCTTCTTCATCACGCCCGACGCCGTTCCGGATGACGGCCTGTTCGACATCTGCATGATCGACCCGCTGTCACTTCCCCAGGCGCTCGTCCGCCTTCCATTCGTGATCTACGGCAAGCACACAGGGATGAAGGTCGTGCACATGTCGCGACACAGCAGCATCGTCGTGGAGTGTGACACTCCCCTTCCCGCTCAGATCGACGGAGAGGTGCTGCTCGAGCGCCGCTATGAGATCTCGCTCCTCCCCGGCGCGATCGAGTGCGTTGTTCCCAGGAGTGTCTGAGATGGCAGGGTCGCTGGGCCTGGCTGCGCTCTTCTGCGGCGTGTCGTACCTCATCGGATCCATCCCCTGGGCCTACATCATCGTCAAGGCGGTGACCGGCCAGGATGTCACCACGCACGGCACCGGCAACATCGGCGCGATGAACGTGCGGCGCACGACGGGTTCGTGGGGATGGTTCACCGTGGCCATGCTGGCTGATGCGCTCAAAGGCATCGCTCCCGTCGCGATCGCCAAGGTACTGGTATCCGGAGCCGCCCCGTGGACCGCTACGGCCTCGCTCCCGTTCATGGATGCGCTGCCGGTCCAGGCCGCGGTTCTGGGCACGGTGCTGGGCCACAACTACTCGATCTACATGGCCATGGCGAAGGGCAGGTTCGCGCGGACGGGCAAGGGCCTTGCGACCGGTGGTGGCGCGGTGCTGTCGTACGATTGGCGCTACTTCGCCGTTGTGGTGATCGTCGGCCTCACGGTCATCGCCATCTCCAAGTACATGATGGCCGGGCAGGTCGCCGCGGCATGTGCGCTGCCTGTCGCCGCGATCGCGCTGCGTGGTCCTGACTGGCCGTTCGCACTCGGGATGGGCCTACTCGTGTACGGTGCCCACCACAAGCGGTTCATGGGCCTCCTGCGCGGAGAGGAACCCAGGTTCTACATCAAAGACCGCATGGGACCCACGGGCTGACGGCCCGGGTCTTCGCTAGATCCGATAGCTGGCCTGGCGCCGGAATGACAGATGAGGCCGGGAGTAGCTCCCGGCCTCATCTGCGATCGGACTCCGTTGCCGCCTACGAGAGCGTGATGGCCTCGTTGGGGCAGACGGACTCGCAGGTACCGCATTCGGTGCAATCATCGGGACGCGCGAGAACGGCGACGTCCTCAAGGTCGAGAGCGCTCGTGGGGCACTCATCGACGCAGATACCACAGGCCGTACACAGGTTCGGATCGACAACGGGCTTGCCCATGCTGGTTCCTTTCTCGGGGATGCAACACCCATGGAGCGAGATGCGCACCATGATACACCGGGTACCGCGAAACGCACGCCATCCGATCAGCGCACTTTGTCGGCTACCTCGCGGGGATCCCACAGGCAGTACGGATAGGTGCGATCGGTGAGCACGGCCGAAGCGTCACGCTGCGCGCGAAGTTCCTCTAGATCGCTCTCGGCCTGCACTGCAAGCGGGGCCATAAGCTGTGCCAGTTCCTCGTTCACGGCGCGGATCCGCTGACCGACGGCCTTCTTGTCGGCACCGGCGTCGGCTATCGCCACCACCAGGTCGCACTTCTCTTGGGCAAGCGCCATCGCTCGCTTGCGCTCATCCACCGAGTCGAACTCGATCTCGGCCAGGAGCTGATCGGGGTTGTGCCTGAGTCTGTTGAGGCGCCGCTCCGCTGATGCGATCTCGTCGTCGCTTACGACATGGCCGCCGAGCGGCAGGTACAGCGTGAGCGAGGCCACCACGAAGTGCGGCGGCTCGATACCCAGGTACGATGCTATCACTGCATCGGTGGCCTGATCGTAGCGGCCTCCACCCACACCGTGGATGAATAGGTCCGCCACGAACAAGCGTTGGAACAAGGTGAGAGTGAGCGCCTTGGGCGCGATCGGCAACGCCGCATCCAGGAGCGCCGTGTGCGCCTCCTCCGCTAAGGTGCCGAGCTCGGCCACCACCTCTCCGTCCACGACGATGGCCGGCACGGATACCCGGGCCCACACCGCCCGGCGGCGGCCGTCACCCACCCACCACAGTGGCAGCTCGACCAGATCACCCTCGATCCGCAGGTCCGGGAAGGGCTGGGCGGCCGAACGGGTACCCGTGCGGGCTCTGTACGAGGCCAGTTCGGCGTTGTGAACCTGGGCGAACCGCGTGGCGTCGAGTGCCAGATGGGTCACCAGCCGGAGAAACGCCGACGTCCTGGCCTGGCGGGTCACCGGCAGCTCGAGGTAGCGCGTATCCGCGCTCGCCTCGTAGCGGCGGCGGGCGATGGTCATCACGTCCGCAAGATTCTCCGAATCGGCGAGAGACCCGGCGACGGCGTCCGCGAACAGGCCGAAGTGCCTGGGAAGAGCCGGTGCGGGCAGTGTGGCAAGCGCCGCCAGGCCTGCCTCCCGGAAGCCGTTGACGACTGCTGCCGAGGGCACAGGCGTGCACGAGTAGCAGATGTCCGCTCCGCCCTCGGCCAGCACCGCACCGCAGCGACTGACAGCCGGCTTGAGGCATGGGGTCGTCAACTCCACGCAGTCGAAGGCGTCGGAATCCACCACGATGTCGACGGCCGCGGCACCCGTCTGATCCGCAAAGCGCTGCAGGAGGAAGCACTTCACCCAGACGCCGGGATGGTAGAGTTCGGGCTGATGTCCGGTGACGGCGACCAGTCCTGAGCTGTCGTGAAGATCATCCACGGGCACGCCCAGACGACGCGAGTAGGCGGCGGCCTCAGCCAGGGTCTCCCTGCGCGCCTCCGCCCGTAGCGCCGCCAACGGGACCCCCGCGATCTCGACGTCCCACGTACGTCCAGCTGCCCGGTTCTCCTCGGCCAGACGCTGCCATCCGTCGAACGACGGTTCAAGGAGCAGTTCGCCATGCCCCGCCGGTGTGGGTCGCCTTACACGCATGACGAGCTCACACCAGGTCCGAGATGGAGCGGATGCCGATCTCCTCGGGAGAGAAGAACGGCTCCCCCGCCCGCGCGCCGATGAGGCCGCCCCAGTACGTGGCCAGGCGGTCCATCGTGCCGATGACGGCCGCGTTCTTCTCGTTCGCCGAGAACTGCGACTCGTACGACCTGAGCGCATCGATCTTGAGCTCCAGGTCCTCGGGCTCCGCCGCGATGATGAACGATGGCTTCACGTGCAGCGCCAGGTGGACCGCGACGTAGTGGTAGAGCTTGGCCGGATGATGAGGCTGCCCCTTCATGTCCGTCTTGGTGAACTTGGAGTAGAAGCGTGCGGCAACGGCGATCGCGGACGCCGCGATGTGATCGGGATGTGCGTCGGAGGGATACGGCGCGAACACGATGCGCGGACGCCACTCGCGGAAGACCTCGGCAAGTACGCTCCTCGCCTCGACGGAGTCCATGAGGTACCGGTTCGGCAGCTCGAGTGTGCGGCGCTCTACGCCAAGTATCCTGGCAGCCGAGGCAGACTCGGCGGCGCGCAGCTCCGGTGTGCCGTACGGCGTTGGCTCGCCGTTGGTAAGGTCCACGATCCCCACCTGGAGACCCTGACGGACCATGCCAGCGATGGTGGCTCCCATCCCGATCTCGACATCGTCGGGGTGGGCACCTACACATACCACGTCGAACATCATGCCTCCTGTGTGAGCGCGCTCTTCCAAACCCGCAGGTAGTAGCAGAAGCGCTTCTCGTGGTCGTCCAGATCGGCTCCAAAGCTCCGGTCGTTGTCGAAGTATATGCGCTCAACCGGCAGTTCACTCACGCGCAGACCGGCTCGCCACGCCTGCGCCCACAGCTCCAGCGGCATCGCGTAGCCGTTCTCGGTGAGGTGGAGTGCACGGATCGCATCGGCGCGATACGCCTTGAATCCGCAGAACGCGTCGGTAAGGTGCCAGCCGGTGGTCTCGTTGATGACCGCGGTGACGCGCTCGTTCACCGCGCGACGCTCGGGAGGCGCTGCTCCCACCGCAACGCTTTCGCCCAGGTAGCGACTTCCCGATGCGATGTCGGTATCGGCCAGTGCCGCAAGGAAGGCGGGTATGTGCGCCGGCTCGTGCTGACCGTCGCAGTCCATGGTGACGATCCGTTCGGCCCCGAGAGACACTGCCATCTCCAGCCCATCGATAAGCGAACGGCCGTAGCCCCGGTTATCGTCGCGGCACAGCGTGACGATGTCGCTTCGACGGGCGAGGATCTGCTTGGCGCCGTCGGTCGAACCGTCGTCGACGACGATGACGATGCCGTCGAAGTGATCGCGGACAGCAGCCAACACGGCGTCAACGGTGGACGCTTCGTTGTAGACAGGCAACACGACCGCGTCGGGCACGCTCAGGCACGCTCCGGTGCGCCCGGAGCGGGAGACTCGAGCACTTCGAACGAAGTCACCACGTTCACCTGCGGACCGAGCATGCCGCCCACCGAGCAGTACTTCTCCTCGGAGAGCGCGATAGCGCGTTCCACTGCGCCGGCCGAGAGCCCAAAACCGGTCACGATGAAATGCAGCCGGATCTGGACGTAGATCTTGGGGAACTCGTCTTCACGCTGGTCGCCCTCGACCACGATCTCGAGCCCGCGAACGTCCTGACGCTTCTTGGCCAGAATCGAGACGACGTCCATGCCCGTGCAACCGGCAAGGCCGCACAAAAAGACCTGGAGCGGACGCATGCCCGTGCCCTCGCCGCTGTGCTCGGCCTTGGCGTCCATGACCACGCTATGGCCGGCGTCGTCCCAGCCCACGAACTGTCGCTTTCCGCCAAAACGCACGCGAACACTATCCATCGGATGCTCCCTTCGCTCGCACGCTGGATCAAAGCTTCCGGTTGAGCATCTGTGCAAGCTCGCGCGGCTCCTGCGCCTTGCCGATGGCCTCTTCGAACGTGATCTTGCCCGAGCTGACGAGCGTCTTGAGATGCTGGTCGAGAGCCTGCATCCCCATCTGCGTGCCACCCTGGATGATCGTCGCCATCTGGTGGGTCTTACCCTCACGGATGAGGTTGCTGATGGCAGGGATGCCCAGCATGATCTCCATGGCCAGAACGCGGGACTTGCCATCCGACGAACGCAAGAGCACCTGCGACAGAACGCCCTCCAGCGTACCGGAGAGCTGCATGCGAACCTGCTGCTGCTGGTGGGGCGGGAAGACATCGATGATGCGGTCGACGGCGGCGGGAGCACCGGTGGTGTGAAGCGTCGCAAGAACCAGGTGGCCGGTCTCGGCCGCCGTGATCGCCGCCGAGATGGTCTCGAGGTCGCGCATCTCGCCGACCAGGATGACATCCGGGTCCTGACGCAGCACGCGCTTGAGCGCAGACGCGAACGAGTGGGTGTCCTCCCCGATCTCGCGCTGATTCAGGTACGCCTTCTTGTTGCGGTGCATGAACTCGATGGGGTCCTCGAGCGTGATGATGTGGACCGCACGCGTCTCGTTGATATGGTTGATCATCGCAGCGAGCGTGGTGGATTTGCCCGAGCCGGTCGGGCCGGTGACGAGCACGAGGCCACGCGGACGCTCGGCGAGGAACCTGCAGACCTTGGGCAGGCCCAGCTCCTCAAGCGTGGGAATCTTGATCGGGATGACACGGAAGACCGCCCCGAGCGAGTTACGCTGCTGGAACACGTTGGCCCGGAACCGGGACAGGCCCGGGATGCTGTACGCGAAGTCCAGTTCGAGTTCCGTCTCGAAGCGCTTACGCTGCTCCTCGGAGAGCAGGTTCAAGATCATCTCCTGCGTATCGCGCGGCGTAAGGACCTTGGCGTTCTCCACCGGGGTCAGCTCGCCACGCTGCCGCATCCCTGGAGGGCTCCCCACGGTGATATGAAGGTCGGAGCCCCCTCGCTCGATCATGAGCCTGAGCAGGTCGTCGATGTGCGGCGCGTCGCTGGCCGGAGTCTTGGTCGCGCTCGCGGCTCTCCCCGGAGCCGGGCCTTCGACGGGTGACATCGTCGGAACAGCCGGGGCGGGCTGAGGCGCACCATAACCC
>JBASNZ010000057.1:0-5778 GCA_049657775.1 Coriobacteriia bacterium
CTGCGGATGAAGCCCGTGGGTGGTGCCGGAGGGGTGGCCGGCGCAGCTCCGCAGCCCGCCGACACCGGCGGGTTGTTCGCGGATATCGGGCGAGGAGTGTTTGAGCACGGCGCCCCTCCGGCACCGCTCGCCGGCGGGTTAGCCCCCGCTCTCCGCGAGCTCGGCGTCATGCTCCCGTACACGCCACTTCACGCATTGCTCCTCGGCGACCTGGACGTCCCGCTTGTGATGACGTCGGGCAACGCGAGCGAGGAACCCATCGCCACCGGCAACGCCGAGGCACTCGAGCGGCTCTCGGGCATCGCCGATGCCTTCCTGCTCCATGATCGCGAGATCCGCTCGCGCTACGACGACTCGGTCGTGCGGGTGGGACCGACGGGCACCGAGTTCTTCCGGCGCGCGCGCGGGTACGCGCCGTTTCCGATCGCGGCGCCTGTCTCCTCGGACATCGACATCCTCGCCTGCGGTCCGGAGCAGAAGAACACCGTGACGCTGCTTACGGGCGATCACGCGTTCGTCTCGCAGCACATAGGCGACATGGAGAACGCCGAGACACACGCGGCGTTCGAACACACCATCGAGGACTACACGCGGCTCTTCCGCGTGAAGCCCTCGCTCGTGGCGTACGACCTGCATCCCGAGTATCTGTCCACCAAGTTCGCCAAGAGGCTCGGCCTGCCGCTGGTGGGCGTGCAGCACCATCACGCGCACGTGGTGAGCGCGGCAGCGGAACACGGCGAGCGCGGACCGTTCCTGGGCGTCGCGCTCGACGGTACCGGCTACGGCACCGACGGCACCATCTGGGGCGGCGAGATCCTGCTTGCTACCTGGAGGAGCTTCGAACGCGTCGCGCACCTCGCCTACCTGCCGCTTCCCGGCGGTGCGTCGGCGATTCGCAGACCCGCGCGCATGGCGCTCGGCGCTCTCGCGGCGTGCGGTCTGCTCGAGCATCCCGGGACAGCGGCACTTCGTTCGCGGCTGAACGATGCCGAGGAAGCGACCGTGCTGCGCATGATCGAGCGCGGCATCAACACGCCGAAGACCTCCTCGGCAGGACGGCTCTTCGACGCGGTCGCATCGCTCGTCGGCGTGCGCGACGATGCGCGCTACGAGGGCCAGGCCGCGATCGAGCTCGAGGCTGTCGCGGATGCGGACGCCAAGGGCGCCTACGCCCTGCGATACACACCCGGCCGACCGGGCATCATCGAGTGCGGCCCCATGCTTGCGGCGGTCCTTGACGACCTCGTGGCCGGGGTGCCCGCGCCGGTCATCTCGATGCGCTTCCACCGCGCTATGACAGCGGCTATAGTTGACGCGTGTGTGAAGGCGTCGGAAGCACACGACGTGCGAACCGTGGCCCTGTCGGGAGGCGTGTTCATGAACCGCCTCATGCTCGGCATGGTGATCGAAGGACTGACGGCGGCGGGACTGGAGCCGATGGCTCACATCAGGCTTCCCGCCAATGATGGTGGCGTGTCATTCGGCCAGGCTATGGTGGCCTGGGCGCGACGCGACGAAACGTAGCGACAACAGGAGGTCCCACGCATGTGTCTCGGCATCCCCGCGAAGATCATCGGCGAACCCAACGATAACGGCATGGCGCAGGTCGAGATCCTCGGCGTCACCCGTCACGTGAGCATCCACATGGTACCGGCCGCCAAGCTGGGCGACCACGTACTCGTACACGCCGGCTTTGCGCTCGAGGTCATCTCGGATCAGTTTGCCGCCGAGACGCTCGAGTTGTTCCGCCAGATGGGCATGCCGGGCACCGAGGACATGGAGCCGCTCGACGTCGACTTCGGTGCCGCCTCGTGACCGGCGACCTCTTCGCCGACTTTCGCGACCCGGAACACGCGCGCAGCCTGGTAGCGGCCATACACGAGGTCGCGACCGAGCCGATCACGCTCATGGAGGTGTGCGGAACGCACACCATGGCGATCGCCAAGCACGGCATCCGCGGCCTAGTGCCCGAGACCATCAAGCTTCTCTCGGGTCCCGGCTGCCCCGTGTGCGTGACCGCCAACGCCGACATCGACATCGCGATCGAACTCGCACGCCAACCGGGCGTCATCCTCACCACCTTCGGCGACATGATGAAGGTGCCGGGCTCATACTCGTCTCTCTCACGCGAGAAGGCCGATGGCCGCGACGTGCGCGTGGTGTACTCGCCGCTCGACTCGCTCGCGCTTGCCCAGGCCGAGTCCGATCGCCATGTGGTGTTCTTGGGCGTGGGCTTCGAGACGACCGCTCCCACTATCGCCATCAGCGTCAAAGAGGCGAAGCGTCGGGGCATTTCCAACTGGTCGGCGCTCTCACTCCACAAGACCGTGCCCGCCGCGCTTGAGGCGCTCGTGAACGACCCGCAGGTCAAGATCAGCGGTTTCATCCTGCCGGGTCACGTCTCGACCATCATCGGCTCGCACCCCTACGAGTTCATCGCTGAGAAGTACGACGTGCCGGGCGTCATCACCGGTTTCGAGCCGGTCGACGTGCTCCACGGCGTGTGGATGCTCGCCAAGCAGCTTGCCGAGGGGCGTGCCGAGATCGAGATCGCGTACACACGCGCCGTGATGCCCGGGGGCAATCCCGTGGCTCTCGCGGCGATCGAGGAGGTCTTCGAGCCCGTCGACGCGGACTGGCGCGGGCTCGGTGTGATCCCGGGCACCGGCCTTGCCATCCGCGAGGCGTTCTCGGAATTCGACGCTCTCGTGCGCGTTCCTGTCACCCCACCGGAGCCCCGCGAGATCCGCGGCTGCCAGTGCGGCGACGTGCTCCGCGGCGCGATACTCCCGTTCGACTGCAAGCTGTTTGGCCGCGCGTGCAAGCCCGAGCATCCGATCGGACCGTGCATGGTCTCCTCGGAAGGCTCGTGCGCCGCCTACTACCGCTACACCGATTACGGCAAGGCCTAGCCTGCCGAACACCCCGTCCGAGGAGGACTTCATGCACCAGGACCGCATCCTGCTTGCCCATGGCAGCGGCGGAACGATGATGCGAGAGCTCATCGAAGAGGTGTTCGTGGCCGGCTTTGACGACGACGTTCTCGCGCGCATGGACGACGCCGGCGTGGCCGAGTTCCCCGGCACCCGGGTCGCGCTGAGCACGGACACGTACGTGGTCTCGCCGCTCTTCTTCCCCGGTGGCGACATAGGCCGCCTCGCCGTGTGCGGCACGGTCAACGACATCGCCACCTCCGGAGCCCGGCCGCTGTATCTCTCTGTCGGCTTCGTGCTCGAAGAGGGCGTCGAGGTGGACGCGGTGCGCCGCGTGCTCGTCTCCATGCGCGACGCGGCCGCCGAAGCCGGCGTGCGGATCATCACGGGCGACACGAAGGTCGTTGAGAAGGGCCACGGCGACGGCATGTACATCAATACCGCAGGCGTGGGTGTGGTTGCGGAGGGCCTCGATCTCTCGGGATCCCACTGCCAGGCAGGTGACGTGGTGCTCCTCTCGGGGACGCTCGGCGATCACGGCATCGCCGTCATGTCCACCCGCGAGGGTCTGTCGTTCTCCACCGACATCGAGACCGACGCCGCACCGCTCAACCGCCTCGTCGCGGCCGTACTGGACGCTGCGCCCGATACCCGCTGCTTCCGCGATCCCACACGCGGCGGGCTTGCCAGCACCTTGAACGAACTCGCCGACGCTTCGCGAGTGTGCATCACCGTCGAAGAGGGTCTCGTGCCCGTGCACGAACAGGTGCGCGGCGCATGCGAGATGCTGGGCTACGACGTCTTCCAGGTGGCCAACGAGGGCAAGATGGTCGCCGTCGTCCCTTCCGAGCAGGCCGAGGCGGCGCTTGGGGCCATGAAGAGCGCGCCGTACGGCGCCGAGGCCGCAGCCATCGGCACGGTCGCCGACGGCCCCGCGGGCAAGGTGTACGTGAAGACGCTGTTCGGCGCCACGCGCATCATGGACATGCTCGTAGGCGAACAGCTGCCCCGCATCTGCTAGTCGCACCAAGAGCCGCGGCGTACTCGACTACAATCGGATGATGCCAGACGCCGACCGCTCAGACTCCCTCAAGGGCCTCGTTCGCATCGCCATCGCTGCCACCACGTGGGGTACCATCCCCGTGTTCGTGCGCATGGTGCACGTGAACGCTGCGGTCATCGCGTTCTGGCGCGTCGTCATGGCAGCATCGGTCGCGCTCGTGGTGCTGCTCGTCCGCAAGCAGTTCGGCGTCTGGCGCACGCTTACCCTCAAGCGCCGGTTCGCCATCCTTGGCATGGGCTGTCTCCTGGCCGTCAACTGGGCGCTCTATCTTGGCTCGCTCCAGCTGACCAAGGTCGCGGTCGCGGTGCTCCTCGCCTACTGCGGCCCGGTGTTCGTGGCCGCGCTCACCCCTGTTATCGCACACGAGCCGTTCGACCGGCGGCTGCTGCTGCCGCTCGCTCTCGCGCTCGGTGGCATCGTCGCGATCATCGGCCCGCAGGACCTGTCGCTCACGGGCGGCAGCGAACTGCTCGGCGCGGGCATGGCGCTCGCGTCCGCATTCACGTACGCGATGCTGGTGCTCAACGCCAAGAAGCTCATCCACGGCGTGCCGACCGGCGTGTACATGCTCGGGGAGTACGTGGGCGCGGGGCTGCTCCTGCTACCCACCGTTCTGCTCTTCGACGGCCCCACGCAGCCGATGGAGTGGGTGGGACTGGCCGGCCTGGGAATACTGAACACGGCGATCACGGGCATCATCTTCCTCGGCGGGCTCAGGCTGGTGCGCGCGGACCACGGGGCGATGCTCACGTACGCGGAACCGGTCAGCGCCGTTGTATTCTCGGCGGCGCTTCTTGGAGAGCCGATCACGCTGATGACGGCCGTTGGTGGCGGATTGGTCGTCGCGGGAGGCGTGCTGGTCGCTAGAATGGAACCGCAGCAAGGGATCGAGACTCCCGGCTTCGCATTTGAAGAGCCGTCCTAGAGGAGAGTGCGCGCATGGAAGCTCTGAACCGCCTCATCGAAGCGGACGCCGTGGCCAGACTCCTGTCGCGCGATACGAGCCTGTACTCGGACGACGCGGACGAGCGCATCCCGATCGGACAGCGCCTGGGTTGGACGAACCTGGCAGGCGTGGCACCCGCACGATTCCCGCTCCTCGCGAACCTGGCCAACGCGTTCGTCTCCGAGGGTGCGACCGACATCCTACTGCTGGGAATGGGCGGCTCATCGCTCGCTCCGCTGGTGATATCACGCGTGATCGGCCCGGCTGCGGGAATGCCCAAGCTGCACGTACTGGACACGACATCCCCTGCCGCCCTGTCGCGCGTCCTGCAGACGCTGGACGCGGCTCACACCTTCGTGATCGTCGCGAGCAAGTCGGGCACGACCATCGAGCCGCTGAGCCTGTACTCGATCGTGCGGGCGTGGATGGAGGAGTCGCTCCCGCGCCCGCAAGCCGGACGGCACTGCATCGTCATCACCGATCCAGGTTCGCCGCTTGAGAAGCTACGCCAGCGCGAGCTTATGCGCGTGACGCTGAGTGCGCCGGCAACCGTGGGCGGCCGGTTCTCGGCCCTGAGCCTGTTCGGCCTCGCACCCGCGGCTCTCATCGGCGTGGACATGGAAGGCCTGGTGGCCCGGGCGGCAGCCATGGAGGCAGCCTGCGGGCTGAGCGCTCCCGAGAACCCCGCGGCGGTGCTCGCCGCCTGGATCGCGGACGCGTACGAGGCCGGCCGGGACAAGCTGACGCTGGTGACCTCGCCCGCGCTCGCCCCCTTCGGCCTCTGGGTCGAGCAGCTGATCGCCGAGTCGCTGGGCAAGAACGGCACGGGTATCGTG
>JBASNZ010000058.1:0-45163 GCA_049657775.1 Coriobacteriia bacterium
GTCTACGATCATCATCGGGACAAGGAACGGGCTCACGCGTGATGGCCCGCGCTCGGCGAGAACGGCGACCTGCTCCTCCATGGTGGAAAGGCCGCCGATGCCCGAGCCCACGATCACTCCGACGCGCTCGGCGTTGGTCTCATCGATGACGAGACCGGACTGGGCGATGGCTTCATCGGCCGCCGCGATCGCGAACTGCTGGAAGCGCGCCATGCGGCGGGCCTCTTTGGGGTCGAGCCACGGTGACGGGTCCCACGAGTCGAGGTATGCCCCGAAACGCGTGGAGTACAGGCTCACGTCGAACGCCGTGATCTCCTTGACGCCAGAGGTTCCGGCGACGAGCGCATCGTACAGGGTGTCAGCGCCAACACCGAACGCGCTGACAGCTCCAAGTCCTGTGATCGCTACCCTCGTCATCTTCCCGCCTCCTCCTGAGCAGCGCGCCACTCGCTGACGAGTCGCGCCATGAGGTCCTTGACCGTGGGGATGTCGTGCACCCGTGCCGCCGACGAACCGGCGAACACAAGTCCTCCCTCGACGTCGCCTTGTTGCGAGCGCACCAGCTTGTCGATGATGCAGTAGTCCTTACCGCAGTCTTTGAGACAGGCGACGCATCGCTCGATGATCGGGTAGTCCCCAGCGGCAAGCCTCTCGGTCAGCGGGTTACGGATGGCGCGACCCGGTAGCCCGACCGGGCTCTTAGTGAGCACGATGTCCTCATCTGTCGCGTCTACGTACATCTGCTTGAACGCGTCAGATGCCGAGGACTCAACGGTCGCGGCGAAACGGCTTCCCATCTGTACGCCTGAAGCTCCACCGTCGAGCGCTCGTTTGATGTCCGCACCGGTGACCACGCCTCCGGCGGCGATGACAGGAAGATCCACGGACTCGACGATGTCGGGCAGCAGGTCGAGCATGTAGCGGTCTGTCCCCAAATGGCCGCCAGCCTCATACCCCTCGACGATGACCGCGGACGCTCCGAACTTCTCGGAGAGTTTGGCGACACGCGGGCTGCCTACGATCGGCACACACTCCACACCCGCGTCCCTGCACCAACCGAACACGTCCCGCGAAAAGCCAGCTCCGAAGATAATGAGGTCCGCGCCCTCCTCGATGGCGACGTGGACGAGTTCCTTGAACTTGCGAACGGCGACCATGATGTTGACGCCGATCACCCCGTCGGTGGCGGCGCGCGAAGTGCGAACCTCACGTGCGAGCTCGTCGGCGTCCAGTCCCGAGCCCGCGATCACACCTACGCCGCCCTCGCGAGCGACAGCGGTCGCAAGCGGCCCAAGTGAGATGCGTACCGCCATGCCGCCCTGAACGATGGGCAGCCGGGCCGTTCGCGATCCCATAGTGAGAGAGGGCATGTCCACGTGTGTGTCCTCCGTGTCGCGGGCGAGTCGTTGCCCGGTCGGCGCGAAGCGGCGCCGACCGGGCCGAAACGATGAACGATGAGGGGCCTAACCGTTGGTGACGATGTAGCTTACAGCGTCGCCAACGGTCTTGATGCCCTCGGCCTCCTCGTCGGGGATGGAGATGCCGAAGGACTCCTCGAGCGCCATGACCAGCTCGACGATGTCGAGCGAATCAGCGCCTAGGTCGTCGATGAACGAAGCCTCCGCGGTCACATCGTCGTCCTCAACATTGAGCTGCTCGACGATGATCTCTTTTACCTTGTCAAAAATCTCCTCGTTTTCCATGCAATCCACCTCCTCTCCCCTGTCACGCAACATATCTCACGCGCGAGCGCGATCAGGCAAATGTCATTCCGCCATCGACGGCGAGAACCTGCCCTGTTATGTAGGCCGCGTCCGGCGATGCCAGGAACGCGACCGCCGCCGCGATGTCAGCTGCGGAGCCGAAACGCTTCATGGCGATAGTTCCCAATGCGCCCTCCCGGGCGGCGTCCGCTAGTGAGGCGGTCATATCGGTCTCGATGAATCCCGGGGCGACGGCATTGACGCGCACGTTGCGCGGAGCAAGCTCGCGAGCGACTGCTTTGGTCAGTCCGATGAGGCCCGCTTTCGCTGCGGCGTAGTTGGCCTGGCCGGCGTTGCCGACGATGCCCACGACCGATGAGATGTTCACGATAGAGCCGGAGCGCTGCTTCATCATGATCTTGCCGGCCGCCCGTGTTACATAGAACGCGCCGCTGAGGTTGGTGTCGATGACGGCGCGCCAGTCTTCATCGGACATGCGCACGAGCAGTCCATCGCGGGTGATACCGGCGTTGTTCACCACAACGTCGAGATGCCCGTACCTCTCGACGACGGCGTTCAGCATCGCCGTGCATGCGGAGGGATCCGAGACGTCGGCCGTGAAGATGCCGTGCTCGTCACCGGCACCGTCAGCCGAGAGGCGGCTTGCGACATCGCGGGCACCCAGGTCGTCGCCGCGCACGTTGAGGGCTACGGTCGCGCCGCGCATGCCCAGTTCGTACGCGATCGCCGCCCCGATGCCACGGTTCGCACCGGTGACGAGCGCAACGAGTCCGCTAAGGTCACTCACGAGTTCAGCACCTCCAGTACGCGCGGTATGCCGCCAGCTTCGACGTCGATGCCTTCGAGCCCGTCGAATCGCTTCGCAAGCCCCGTCAACACCGCGCCGGGGCCGGCCTCGACGAGGACTTCGACATGTGCCGAGACAAGCGCGGCCATCGTCTCGGACCAACGGACCGGACTTACGATCTGATCGACGAGTCTCGCCCTGATCACGTCGGGTGACGTTGCGGGTGTTGGGTCGGTGTTCTGGTAGATCGGGTACGCGGCGGTGCGCATGTCCGCCTCGCTGAGTATCTGAGCGAACGCGTCACGCGCGCTCGCCATAAGCGGCGAATGGAAAGCTCCCGCAACAGGAAGCGGCAGTACGCGCCGGGCGCCCGCAGCACTGAGCGCGGCCGTAGCGGTCTCGATGCCTTGATGTGTACCGGACAGCACGACCTGCCCCGGGGCGTTGTCATTGGCGACCCAGACACCCTCGAGAGCTCCGACCAGGTCGCGGACTGTATCACTCTCCATGCCCAGAACCGCGGCCATCGCTCCTGGTGTCGAGTGAGCTACGACCGACATCAGCCTCGAGCGTTCGATGACCAGCTCAAGACCCGCCTCGGGGGATACCACACCGGCTACGGCAAGCGCCGCGTACTCGCCCAGGCTGTGACCCGCAAGCGCGAGCGGCTCAAGACCTTCCGAAAGCAGCGTGACACCCCACGCCCAGTCGCACAGGTAGAGCAGCGGTTGGGCCGCACGCGTATCGGAAAGATCCGCGGGCGGACCGTCGGCCGCGATCGAACGCAGGGGCAGGCCCGAAAGGGCCTCGGCAGCGTCGACCAGACGCTGGAACGAGTCCGTCTCGGGCAGCGCGTCCAGCATTCCTACACGCTGGGAGCCCTGTCCGGGGAACACGAGCGCATGCCGACGCATGTGCTTAGTCCTCCGCAGAGGCGCCGAGGCCCCGCATCGTACGCTCTGCGTCACGCATCAGCTCGGCAACGATGTCGGCGGCCGGTTCGATGCGGCAGACCATCGCCGCGGACTGGCCGGCCATGAGGCTTCCCATCTCGATGTCGCCCTGGCGCATGGCGAGTGCGAGCTTACCCGCACCGAGGGCTTCGATCTCCTCGGGCTTGTTGTCGCGATCGAGTTCCATGATCTGCCGGGCGAGTTTGTTCTTGATGACGCGGACCGGATGTCCGGTTGAACGGCCGGTCACGACCGTGTCGCGATCCTTGGCCTTGATGACCTGCGCCTTCACGTCAGGGTGGATCGTGCATTCGGTGGCGCACATGAATCGGGTGCCCAACTGGACTCCCTCGGCGCCAAGGGCGAACGCGGCGGCGACACCGCGGCCGTCTGCGATTCCGCCTGCCGCTATGACGGGCACATCCACCGCGTCGACGAGTTGCGGCGTAAGGACCATGGTCGTGAGTTCGCCGATGTGGCCGCCCGCCTCCATGCCCTCTCCGATGACCGCGTCCGCGCCGATGGACTCCATGCGCTTGGCCAGGGCGACCGACGGAACGATCGGAAGCACGTGGATGCCGGCGTCTTTGAGCGCGGTCATGTACTTGCCGGGGTTGCCGGCGCCCGTGGTGACCATGGGCACACCCTCGTCGAGGACCATCTGAACGATGTCGTCGATATGCGGGGTGAGCAACATCAGGTTCACGCCGAAGGGTCTGTCTGTAAGTTCCTTTGCCATGTGTATCTGCTCGCGCAGCAGGTCGGTCGGCATGTGGCCGGCGCCGATGACGCCGATACCTCCGGCATTGCTGACCGCGGCCGAGAGTTCGGCTGTCGCCGTCCAGGCCATACCGCCCTGGATGATGGGGTGCTCTATCCCGAGCAGCTTCGTCAGTCGCGTGTGCAGGGTCATCTAGCGAGCCTCCTTGGTCCAGCGGACGACGGCGGCACCCCAGGTCAGACCGGCGCCGAAGCCAACGAGCGCAAGTACGTCACCCGGGTGGAGATTGCCGCCAGTATACAGGTCGTTCATAGCAAGAGGAATCGACGCCGCCGAGGTGTTTCCGGTGAGCGCGATCCCCGAGTAGACACGATCATGCGGAAGCTTGAGGCGGTCGGCGACGGTGTCCAAGATGCGCTGGTTCGCCTGGTGGGGAACAAGCCAGGTGATGTCGCCGACGCCCAGGTGCGATGCTGCGAGCGCTTTCCGTGTCGTGCGCGGAATCACCCGCACCGCGAACTTGAAGACCTCCTGGCCATTCATCTGCACATACTGGAGCCCCTGTTCGAGGCGCTCGCACGTAGCGGGCATCGCCGAGCCGCCCGCCGGTATCTGCAGCACTTCGGGGCGAGTACCGTCAGCGCCGAGGTCGATGCCGAGAACGCCGGCGTCGTCAGAAGCCTCGAGCACCACCGCCCCGGCGCCATCACCGAACAGCACGCAGGTGCCCCGGTCGCTGAAGTCGACGTGGCGGGTGAGCGTGTCGGCGCCGATCACGAGCACACGCCTCGCACGTCCCGATTCTATCGCGGTCGCGGCCGAGTGCAGGGCGTATACGAAGCTCGTGCACGCTGCGAGAACATCCACGGCGGGGCACGTGGCCCCGATCTTGGCTGCCGTGAGGCAGGACGTGGACGGGAAGATCATGTCGGGGCTGGATGTGCCCAGCACGAGCAAGTCGATATCGGCGGCCGTCAGTCCGGCATCGGCAAGCGCCGCGAGGGCGGATTCGGCCGCGAGGTCGGATGTCGCCTGGTCATCGGCGGCAAGACGCCGCTCGCTGATGCCGGTGCGGGTCGTTATCCACTCGTCGGACGTGTCTACGCTGGCCGCGAGGTCGGCATTCGTCAGCCGTCTCTCGGGCAGGTATGCGCCAACGCCGGTGATGGCTGCATGTGTCATGTTGGGGGGGTTTCTCCTTGAGCCTGAACAACACCACAGGTATCCGGTATGTGTGTCGGTGTAGTGTACCCGTTCGGTCGCTCTCACGGAAGCGGGGCGCACGCTATCCGGCTGTTGGCCCCTTGATCGAGTCCGCTATCCGATCGTTGAGGCTCCCACGCACCGCCCTGGCTGCGACGGAGATGCCCGCCGCCACGGCCTTCGCTGAGGACGAACCGTGCCCGATGATGCACACGCCGTCCACGCCAAGCAGCGGTGCGCCGCCGTACGTCTCGGAATCGACGCGGGCTCTGAGCTCGAGCATGGAGTTCTTGAGCACCGCCGCCGCTGCCGTTCGCATCGGGTTGGCGGTCATGGTTTGTTTGATCTGACGGAAGAGCGTCGAGGCCAGACCCTCGAGCAACTTGACAGCGACGTTGCCGGTGAAGCCGTCCGTGACGACGACGTCCACCGTGCCGACGGGAATGTCGCGACCCTCCACGTTACCGGCAAAGCCCGGGACCTCCACGGCCATGAGCGCGTGCGCCTCCAGCGCCAGCTGTGATCCCTTGGTGGGCTCCTGGCCGATGTTGAGTAGTCCGATCGTGGGATCCTGTCGGCCGAGGGCCACTTCAGCGTACGCGCCACCCATATGAGCGAACTGCACAAGGTACTCCGGCTTACAGTCCGCATTGGCACCGATGTCGAGCAGTACGCAGGGCCGCTCCCCTGCCGGGATCACCGTCGCGATCGCGGGGCGCAAGACGCCCTTGATGCGACCCATAGTGAGTGTCGCTGCGGCCATACACGCGCCTGTGCTACCTGCGGAGAAGAACCCCTGTGCCTCGCCGTCCCTCACCAAACGGCAGCCGACCACGATCGACGAGTCCTTCTTGGAGCGCACGGCGTTCGCAGGGTGTTCGCTCATGTCGATGATCTCGGTCGTTGCCACTGCCCGGACCCGGTCCCGGTCTGCTGCAAACGGAGTGACGAGATCGCTGGGTCCTGTCACGATCACGCTGATTCCGGGATCCGCAGCGAGGGCCGCATCGATACCCGAGAGCACGACGTCGGGAGCGTGATCGCCGCCCATCGCGTCGACCGCGATGGTCACCTGCACGTTCGACATCGTTCTCCTCTCGTTGGGCCTAACGTCGTGCGAACGCGGTCATGAGGGCGTCAACGTCCACGGCAGCCTCGAACATCTCGCGTATTCTAGCAGCCTTACCGGCGTCGTGCAGACGCGTGCGACCCATGAGCGATTCCATCTTCTCAACGGCGGACAGCGTGTCGGTGTCAACGAGGAGCATGGGGACGCCCAGCTCCTCGGCGCGGGCAAGCACGAGTGACGACGGCGGCATGTTGCCCGTGAGGATGATCGCTCTCGTGTTGGTCTCGAGCGCCGCAAGCTGCACGTCGGCGCGATCGCCGCCGGTGATGACCGCCTTGCGCGCCTTGCGGCGGAAGAACCTGAGCGCCTTGTCCTGGCCCATCGCACCGACCATGAACGTCTCGACAGGCTCGTCGAGACGATCATCCGCGCACAAGACCGCCCCGCCGAGCGCCTCCACGATCTCGCGAACGGTCACCGAGGAAAGCGCCGCGTCCGCCGGAATGCTGCCAAAGACCCGGATGTCGCGGGACTCGAGGAACGGTACGACCCTGCCCGAGACGAACTCGGCTTGTGATTCCTGGACCCAGTTGAGGAGCACGCCGCCCAGACGTTCGCCGAGCCGGCGGGCCTCGCAGATCACAGGATCGGGCACGTCGGGCGACGCCGACGGCCGGTGTACCAGCAGAACCGTTGCGTCGAGGATGTCCGCCACGTCCGGAACCGAGAGCCCCACTGCCGAGGCTTGCTGCAAGTCGCTCGGTCCTTCGACGACCATGGCGCGTCGCCCGTCGCGACAGGCCTCGAACGCGTCACGCACGACCGGCCGCAGGTCGCCTGCCCTGTGCGCGAGCACATCCTCGACGAGCGCCTGGGTACGGACTACCGGGCACACCGCATCGGCGGGTCCGGGCCTGTCGAGCGAGCGGTTGATGTAACACGCGTCCTGGTCCGTGAGCACGCCATCGACGGTCACCGGCATGGCTCCGTACGGCTTGAAGTAGCCGGTGTCCACGCCGCGGTCGCTGAGCGCGTGTATGAGCGCGAGCGATAGACCGCTCTTACCCGAGTACGGCGCTGTCGAGGCGATGAGAATGGTGCGCATCTGTTCAGCCTCCGATTCCGATGCGAACGTCGGCAGCGATCGCTCCGGCGCCCTTGTCCGCCACGATGAGCGGATTGATGTCGAGTTCGGTGATCTCCGGGAAATCCATTGCGAGTGCGGAGACGTGGACGATCGTGTCGGCGACAGCATCCAGATCGGCCGGGCGTTGACCCCGCGCGCCACGCAGAAGGCCGAAACCGCGGATCTCGGTGATCATGCGATGGGCTTCCGCCCTGCTCACAGGGCACAACCGGAACGTGACGTCCTTGAGGATCTCAACGTAGATCCCGCCAAGCCCGAACATCAGGAGCGGCCCGAACTGAGGGTCGCGGTTGACGCCGATGATGACCTCCCGGCCATCATCGATCTGGTGCTGCACCGTGAGACCCCACACCCGAGCATCGGGCATGCGCGTATGTACGCGGGTCATGATGTCCTCGTACGCGGCAGCCAGCTGTATCTCGTCTTCTATCCTAACGGCGATGCCTCCGATATCGGACTTGTGAAGGATATCGGGGCTAGCGATCTTGAGGACAACGGGGTAGCCCACCTGACCGGCCATCTCGCGCGCCATCGCCAGGTCCTTGGAAACTCCCCCTGCCGGGACAGAGATGCCATAGGCGGCGGCGACACGCGACGCCGACTCCTCGGTGATGAAGGTGCGTCCCGCGGCCTGCGCGTGGTCGATCGCGTGCCGCACCACCGCGCGGTCCGCTTCGACCGGCGACTCGACGACCAGTGGCGTTGCAAGCGCATCGCGGTACCGCTCCATGGCGGCCAGAGCGGTCACGGCGCGCTCCGGGAACTCGTACTGAGGGATGTTGGCGTTCCTGAGTACGTGCACGCCCTCTGCGACCGCTCGTGCGCCCATGAAGCTTGCCGCTACGGTGACGCCCGTGCCGGCAACCGCATCGGCGATGGCGTGAGCGGTACCCGCCGCATCAGTCATGGCCTGCGGAGTGAGTATCACGAGCAGTGAATGCACGTTCGGGTCCGCGACGATCGACTTCGCAGCCGCCGCATACCTGTCCGGCAGCGCGTCCCCGAGCACGTCAACAGGATTGTACAAGGCGGCAGCAGGTGGAAGCACCTCGCCGAGCGCGCGTATGGTCTCGGCCTCCAGAGATGCCAGGGGCACACCGAGGGCTTCGCACGCGTCCGTCGCCAGGATCGCGGGGCCACCTGCATTTGTGAGGATGCAGAGGCCCGGGCCTTGAGAGAGCGGCTGCCGCGAGAACGCGGCGGCCAGGTCGAAGAGTTCCTGGACGCTCCGCGCGCGGATCACTCCGGCCTTGTAAAACGCTGCTTCGTAGGCCTTCTCAGAACCGGCGAGGCTGCCGGTGTGGGACGAGACAGCGCGCGCACCGGCGTCGGACCCTCCTGCTTTGAGGGCGATGAACGGTTTGGTCCGCACCAGGGCGGAAACGGCGTCCACGAAAGCCGTGCCGTCCCCCACGGCCTCGAGATACGAGACGACGACAGCCACATTCGGATCGGACTCCCATGCGCGCACCAGGTCGACCTCGCTCACGTCGGCCTTGTTGCCGAGCGAGACGAAGTGCGAAAGTCCGATCCCCTCGCCCGCCGCCCAGTCAAGGACGGCGGTGCCAAGAGCGCCAGACTGGGACATGAAGGCGACGGTGCCGGGTACTGGCGTGCTCGGCGCGAACGACGCGTTCAGGGACGCTGCAGTCGAAATGAGCCCGAGACAGTTGGGACCGAGGATCCGCATGCCAAGCTTGCGTGCGGTCCGCAGCACCTCGCGCTCGAGTACTGCACCCGCCGGCCCGATCTCTTTGAAGCCTGCCGAGATGATGATCGCGGATGTGGTTCCGACGGCGCCGCACTCTTCGAGGACCGCGTTGACGGCGCTTGCAGGCACAACGATCACGGCCAGGTCTGGCGTTACGGGAAGTGCGGCGAGTGAGGGGTAGCACCGATGTCCATGGATCTCATCGGCCCTGGGGTTCACGGGGTAGACCGCGCCCGCGAACCCTCCGCGCAGTACGTTGTCGAAGATCGCGTGGCCGACCTTCTCCTCGTCACGGGAAACGCCGACCACCGCAACCGACCGAGGAGAGAAGAACCCCTCGAGCACCGCTCAACCTCCCCGCAAAGAGAAACGGCGCCCGTTTCGGGGCGCCGAAGGCACTAGTCCGTCTCGACGATCTCCTTGCCGTCGTAGTACCCGCAGTCGGGGCACACACGGTGCGGCAGCTTGGGCTGGTGGCACTGGGGGCACACCGAACGCGCAGGAGCTTCGATCTTGTGCGATGACCGACGCGAGTTGGTGACGTGACGGCCCGTCTTCCTCTTAGGTACTGGCATGCTCGGTGACTCTCCCTTCAATCGCCGCATAGCGGCGCATACTCACATTCGGATCGCCGTCAAAGGGACGACGGCGCAAAGCGACATGATAGCACACCTGGTGCGGCTGTTCGCAAGGACTCAGGCGTCCCCGGACTTCTGCGCGAGCAGGTCCTTGAGACCCGCGAATGGAGAGGTCGATACGTCCGGCTCGCACGCACACTGTCCGGTCGCAAGATCCTTACCGCACATGGGGCATATACCCGCGCAGTCGGGGTCATGGAGCGGGGCGAACGGCAGCTCCACAACGATAGCGGAGCGCACCGCAGGAAGGACGTCGATGAAGCGGTCGTCTATGAGTTCGAAGTCCTGATCCTCGGGCAGCTCATCCTCGGTGCCCGGACGCACATAGAACCCGTCGATCTGCGTTGTCATCGGGAGTGCGAACTCCTGCAGGCAACGGGAACACACGGCCTGTAGTTCGACCGTGACCTCGCCCTGCGCCACGATCGCGGTGCCCGCGTACGTGAGCGTGATGTCGATGTGCGCGGGGGCTAAAGGCACGAACGACTCGGTGCCCACCACGATCGGCTCCAAGACGGCATCGAACTCGGCGTCGATGGAGTCGGCGAGATTGTCGAGGATGTCCGAGACGTCGATACGCAGGTCGCGAGGTGCGACCTCAGCCACGCTGACCGACCTTGCCCTGCAGGCGGTCCCTGCCGCGCTGGACGGCCGTCAGAAGCTTACCAAGGTTGACCTCGAGATTTGCCAGCATCTCGTCGGCGTAGTCCTCGGCGCCGAGACGGATCTCGCGCTCCTTGGTGCGCGCGCTATCCAAGATGTCCGCGGCCTGCTGCTCGGCGAGTTTGACGATCTCCTGGTCGCTCGCGATCGCGGCTGCGCGATCCCGTGCCTCCTCGAGGATGCGATTGGCTTCCTTCTCGGCCTCTTCGAGCATCTCCTGACGTTCCTTCACGATCCAACGAGCCTGCTTGAGCTCGTCGGGGAAGTTGGCCCGGATCTCGTCGATGATCTCGTAGATCTTGTCAGGATCGACCATCTTGTTCGAAGAGAACGGCACGTTGCGGCCGGCATCGACGAGTTCTTCGATGCGGTCGATGAGCGCCATGATGTCCATCTGTACCCTCCCTATCGGGACTGCTTCAACCGTGCGGCCAAGGCCTCACATACTGCGTCTGGCACAAGCCCGCGCACATCTCCGCCGTGGCGGGCGATCTCCTTTACAGCAGATGAACTCAGGTACGCGAACTCCGGGATCGACATGATGAACATCGTTTCGATGTCCTCATCCAGCCGGTAGTTCAGCTGAGCCATCTGGAACTCATGTTCAAAGTCCGTGACTGCGCGCAGGCCCTTGATGATGACGTGCGCGGCCATCTTCTGTGCGAAGTCTACAAGAAGTGTATCAAAAGGACGGACTGTTACATTAGGAAGGTGCCGCGTGGCCTCGCGGATGAGCTGGCATCGCTCTTCCGCTGTGAAGAGCGGTCCGCCCCCCTTGTCCGGGCTGAGCGCGACTGCGACCACGACTTCCTCGAACAGACCCGATGCGCGCTCGATGATGTCAAGGTGACCCGATGTGATCGGGTCGAACGTACCGGGGCACATCGCACGCTTCACAGTCGAGGCTCCCCTTCCCATACCGCGTACGATACGGCTGTACCGCCATACCGCTTGTCGCCTTCCGGTACGAACCCTTGTGGCCATTCAGGCTGAGAAGAAGCCGCGTGCTCGTAGACGATCACCGCGCCTGACGCGAAAGCGCCGACTCCCGCGAGATCCTGCAACAAACGGCTGACCAGCGCCGGAACGATTCTATAGGGAGGGTCCAGAAAGAGCAACGAGAACGGAGATCCGACCGGTGGCGCTGATGCCGGGCGGAAGAGATCCCGCGAAACGACGGCGGTCTGTCCTGCAAGTCCGAGCGCATCGGCGTTCTTCTTGATCACGGCTTCTGCGGTCCTGGCGGTGTCAACGAACGTGACACGCAGCGCGCCTCGAGACAGCGCCTCAAGACCAAGCGCACCGCTGCCCGCGAACGCGTCAAGCACCGACGCTCCTCGAACCGCGTCAAAGCGCGCTTCGAGCGTCGAGAAGACCGCCTCGCGCACGCGGTCCGAGGTCGGACGGGTATCGGTACCCGCGGGAGCGATGAGCACCCGTCCGCGGTGTGTGCCGGCGACGATCCTCACCCGCTGGCCACCACCCAACCGGAGTCAGCGAGCAGGAGCGCGACCTTTCGGGCGAGCGGTGCATGTGCGGGATCGCGAAGGTCGGGATCGCTCTCAACCAGCGAACGCGCATCCTCACGCGCGGTCTGCAGGAGTTCCTCGTCGCCGACGAGCGTCGCGATCCGAAGCTGCGGCAGCCCGCTCTGCCGCTGTCCGAGAATCTCGCCTTCTCCCCGCAGGCGCAGGTCTTCCTCGGCCAACTCGAAGCCGTCGTTGGTGCGCGCGATGGCCTGCATCCGTTTGCGGCCGTCCTCGGTCTTTGGATCCGCGAATACAAGGAACTCGCCGGCGTGCTCTGCGCGCCCGATGCGTCCACGCAGCTGGTGAAGCTGCGCGAGGCCGTAGCGCTCGCCGTCTTCGACGATCATCACCGTGGCGTTGGGAACGTCCACGCCGACCTCGATGACGGTCGTTGTCACCAGTACGTCGATCTCCCGAGCGCGAAAACGCTCCATTTCGCGCCGCTTCTCGGCGGGACGCATCTTGCCCGTGAGCAGACCCACGCGTAGATCCGGGAACACGCTCTCGCGAAGGCGTTCGGCCTCGCGAGTGGCGGCCTTGGCTTCGGCGGAGTGTGACTCTTCCACGAGTGCGCACACGACGTACGCCTGCCGGCCCTTGCCCACGGCCGCCCGGATCTTCTCGTACGCCCCCGCGCGGCCGGCGCGGTGGACGATGCGGGTACGCACGTGATCCGCCGGCCTGTTGCCGGGACGTGTCCGGAGGTACGACGTGTCCAGATCGCCGTACGCCGTGAGCGCCAGGCTTCTCGGAATCGGTGTCGCCGTCATCACCAGCAGGTCGGCTGCCTCGCCCTTCGAGCGAAGTCGAAGGCGTTGCTCCACACCGAACCGGTGCTGCTCATCCACTATGGCGAGCGTGAGATGCTTGAACGCCACGTCACTCTGGATAAGCGCATGGGTTCCCAGAAGCACCGTGATGGCACCTTGCGCAACGCTGGCAACGATCTTGGTGCGTTGCGCGGCAGGCGTGGATCCGGTGAGGAGGGCCCACGACACACCGACGGTATCGAGGAGCGGACCTACGGCCGCGGCATACTGCGTGGCCAGGACCTCGGTCGGGGCCATCATCGCGGCCTGTGTGCCGGACTCGGCGACGAGCGCGAGGGCGAACGCGGCGACCGCGGTCTTACCTGTGCCGACATCCCCAAGCAGCATCCGATTCATCGGTCTAGGCGAGCGCATGTCGTCGAGGATGTCTGAGATGGCCGAGTCCTGATCGGTAGTGAGTGTGAATGGCAGCGCCTTGCGAAGCGTTTCAAGACGGTTCGCGCTCGATGCATGCTCGTGTCCCTTGATGATGTCCACCGTCGCGTGGCGCCTCATCGCAACAGCCATCTGCAGCTCGAAGTGTTCGTCGTAGGCAAGTCGCCTGCGCGCGGCAGCGACATCCTCCATGGCGGTCGGAAAATGGATGGAGCGCAGGCTCCACCACAGCGGAGCAAGATCACGGCGGATCCTCAGCTCGGCGGGCAGCGTGTCCGCGACCGCGCCGAAGTCCTCAAGAGCGTCGCCGACCAGGCGCCGCATCCAGTTGGTCGAGAGCCCCTCGGTCGCGCGATAGACCGGCAGGATGCGCCCGAGTTCCTCGGGTGCCTCGCGCGAATCGAGACGCTCAACGAACGGGCTCTTCATCTGCCTCAGGCCGAAGTCCATCTCCATGCGACCCGCCATGGCGATCCTGTCATCCACCGAGAACCGTTGCGCCATATATGGCTGGTTGAACCACACCCCGACGACGACGCCCGTCTCGTCGGCGAGCGCGACCTCCACGATGCTGAGCCTCGGCCGGGGCTTCTTAAGACGGACGTCGCGGACGTGGCCGATAACGGTCGCCTCGGTGCCCAGAGGAACGTCACGTACCGCGGCTGACGTCGCGAGGTCGAGGTATCTGAAGGGATAGTGACGGAGCAGGTCGCCAACCGTCTTGATGTCCAGCCGCGCGAGAGCGTCCACTCTACGGCCGTCCACATGGCGGGCGGACGCCACGGTCCGACCCCAGGCCTCCCACAGCCCGGGATCAACGGAGTGAGCATCAAGTCGCGGCGCGGCCACGCGCGGCTAGGACTCCGGGTAGTACGCGATTCCGACCGCCCCTGGTCCGGCGTACGTGCCGATGACGGCGCCCACCGTGACCACTCCGGCGATCGTGTACCTCGCGCCTGCCGCGTCCAGCGCCTCGCGCTGTTCCTCCGCCAGTGCGGGTGCGACCGAATGGAGGATCGAGAGCCGGACCGGCGCGTCCTTGAAGTCCTCTGCGACTGTCGCGGCCATCTCCTGCAGTGCCTTCCGGCGCACCGCGCCGAACAGGCCCTTCAGGGGGACCATCACAACATCATGAGCGGTACGCCAGTCAGGTCCCTCATCGCAGGTGCTGTCGCAAACGATTCCCACGGTGCCCATGATCGCATGCCTCTTTCGTTGTACGGGAGCCGGCCATCACTCCAGTGCGAAGATGACCGGGTAGAGCGGTTGATCGCCACGGTGGGTCTCAACCTCGAGGTCGGGGTGCGCCTCTTCGGCACGGCGCGCAAGTTCGGCCAGAGTCTCGTCATCCAGGTCTTCGCCGGCAAGTATGGTAAGCGTCTCCGCGTCGCCCGCGAGAACGTCGATGAGTCGAAGGGCGACGTCGATGACGTCATCCCCGATAACTTCGATCTCATGGTCCGAGATACCGATCACCTGACCCGTCTTGATGGGTCCGGCCTTGCTCTTGGCATCCTTGACCGCCGTCGTGATCTCTCCCGTGCGCACCGAGGCAGCGGCATTGGTCATCGCTTCAACAGCATCGTCAAAGGAAAGCGTCGCATCGTACGCGAGGAGCGCACTGAACGCCTCCGGAACCGAGGTTGTCGGGACCACAGCGACCGGCCTGCTGTCCAGGCCCACGACCTGTTGCGCAGCCATGATGATATTCCGGTTGTTCGGAAGAATGATGACGCGCTCAGCGTTGACGGCCTGTGCTGCCTCGTAGAGCTCAGCGGTTGACGGATTCATCGTCTGACCGCCGCTGACCACCCTGTCGGTACCGAGGGACCTGAGGATCTCGGCCTGTCCGTCACCGGCGGCGACTGCGACAAAACCCACAGGTTCGGCCGGCCAGACAGGCGTCGGCTCGTTCTTGAGCTGTGCCGTGCGCTCGGCCGTCTGACGCCGCATGTTGTTGATGTGTACCTCGGCCACACTTCCAAGCGATGTGGCCCAGCTGAGGACCTCGCCAGGACTGTTGGTGTGAACGTGGATCTTGTAGGTCTCCCGGTCCCCGACGACAAGGTCCGAGCCACCGTGTGTCGAGACCCATTCCTCGAGGAATGACTTATCAGCGTCCGAGTCGTACAGCAAGAACTCGGTGCAGTAGAGGTACTCGTCGTCATCCCAGTCGTCAACCGGCGACACTACAAGCTCGCCTGTGGCGATGGCGATGTCACGGTCGGAGAATTCGTGGCCGTCGAGTCCGGCCACGAAGCCCTCGAAGAGAATGGCCAGACCGAAGCCCCCGGCGTCGACGACACCGTGCTCCTTGAGAACAGGGAGCAGCTCGGGCGTGCGCTTGACCGAGTCAAACGCCGCCTTGACCACGATGTCGAGAACGTCGTCCAGACTGGCGCCCGAATCGACCGCGCTGGATGCCGCGTCAGCGGAGTCCCTGAGGACGGTGAGTATCGTCCCCTCTACGGGCTTTCGAACGGCCTGGAAGGCGACGGTGACCGACCGCTGAAGTGCGTCACACAAGAGCTGGGGAGCCAATTCATGGGCCTCGCCCGCCACCTCGCACAGTCCGCGGAGTATCTGGCTGAGGATGACCCCCGAGTTGCCGCGGGCGCCCATGAGCGAGCCGTGGGCCACGGCCCTGCAGACACCGGTGAGTGATGGAGCGGGACCGAGGATCGCAAGGTCCGCCATGACGGCGTCCATCGTAAGGCTCATGTTCGTGCCGGTATCGCCATCCGGAACGGGGAACACGTTGAGACGGTTGATCTCATCCTTGCGCTGCTTCAGCGCGTCGGCGGCCGCCTCGATCAGTTCGGTTGCGGTGGGCATGGGTTTGCCGGTCATCGTCTGCCCCGGGGTCATTTGCGGACCTTGATGCCCTGAACGTGGACATCGACCTCGGACACCGTGACGTCAGCGTCGTGCGTGAGCGCGTACATCACGCGGTCCACCAGGTTGCGAGAGACCTCGGCAAGGTTGGTGCCATGCTCGACAACGATGTAGAGGTCCACCCGCACCTTGCTGTCGTCGATGTTGGTGATAGCCACACCCTTGCGAAGCTTGTCACGGGACAGGAGTTGCGCCACTCCGTCGCGCAGAGACGGGCTGGCCATTCCAACGACGCCGTAGCACTCGAGCGCTACGAAGCCAGCGATGTCAGCGAGCACGTCGTTTGCGATGGTGATGGTGCCGGGAATCGAGTCCACCACGGTCGGGTCCTCCTTGGCAGCCGGAACGGTCTGATGCATTCACTTGGGGCAACCTATCCATAAGGACGCTACCCGCGGCGCGCAAACACGGTGCGAGCCGATACGCTAGTATACCGAAGCGAAGGCGGGCTTCACACAATGGTTGTCAGCAACTGGACGTCTTGCTGCGATACCGGGGCCGTGCTATCATCGCAAAGTTTCTCGCCCATAGAGCGTCAGGCCGAGGCCTGCGCATGGATACAGGACGGAGTCACACCATGTCCCAGGTCTGCACCGTTTGCGGCAAGCATCCGTCGGCGGGTCGCAACGTCAGCCACTCGCACCGCGTGACCAACCGCACCGTGTACCCGAACATCCAGCGGGTGTCGATCGTGGTTGACGGTACGGTCAAGAAGGCCAACGTCTGCACGAAGTGCATGAAAGCCGGCAAGGTCACCCGCGGCTAGATCGAACTCAGCACCATCCGCCTAGAGCGGACGGTGTTCCGGGACCCAGCTTCGCCCTGAGCCGACAAGATCCGAAAGGACCTTCACGACAGAGGGATCGAACTGGGTCCCTGCTTTGTCCTGAAGCTCCGCGAGCGCCTGCGGTACGGTCATGGCCGTCCGGTACGGGCGGTCCGACGTCATTGCGACGAATGCGTCCGCGACGGCGAGGATGCGCGCTCCCAGCGGGATCGACTGTCCGGCCATACCGCCGAGATACCCATGCCCATCGAACCACTCGTGATGGTGGTAGACGATCGGGGCGACCGCCTTGAGCGCCGGCATGTCCTGCAGTATCTCCGCCGCGATCTGTGGATGAAGCTTGAGGAGCCCCCTCTCCACCGTCGAGAGCGGTCGGTGCGAGGCGCCTATGCTGTCGCCGGCGGCTGACATCCCGATGTCGTGCAACAGCGCCGCAACGCGAAGTGCCTCGGTCTGCTCGTCATCAAGTCCAAAGGAATCACCGATGGCCGTCGCGTACTCGAGCACACGCTCGGTACCGCCCCGCGCGTATGGGTCCTTTGTCTCGAGCGCGATCGCGAGCGCCTGCAGCGTGTCGAAGTAGAGCTCCCGGAAGGACATGACGGCGCGCGCATTCTTGAGCGCGACTGCGGTCTGCTTTCCGAGCGTCTCAAGGGCCTTCATGTGCGACTCGGTGAAACGTGCCGGGAACCCTTTGCTGCCGACGTTGATGACACCGAGGATGCCATCGTCATCGGAGATGGGAACGCACACCGCCGAGCGCACGCCATGCCTACGAACCGTGCGCGGACGCGATGGAAGGTCCTCGATCAGCAACGGCTGACCAGTTGCCAGTACCCACCCCGCGATGCCTTCGCCCTCCGACAGCGCGGTGTCTCTGACGACCTCGGGCGGTAGGCCGTGGGCTTTGACGATCACGAGTTTGCCGGTTGTCGGATCCAGCAGCATCACGCTACCGGTGGCCGCCTCGGACAGCGACATAGCGCGGTCGAGCGCGGTGGCGAGAACCTCCTCGGGATCGAGAATGCGACTGAGGTCGCGAGCCATCTCGATGAGAGCGGTGGCCGTCTCCGTTTCTACGCGCGCGACGTGCAGCGCAAGGGAGCCGGCGATAGGTCCTAAGAACGGTGAGCAGACCGCGGCCAGCGCGGCCGCATCGGGATCGCGGTCGCACGCGATATCGACGCCTATCACGCCCCGGGCCTGTCCAGGAGAGATGGGCACAGAAAAGCGCCAGATGACGCGTTCCGTTCCGCCCGTCTGAAGTCTGGCAAGTGGCGCAAGCGTGGCCTTGCCGGTCCGCACCGCCGCGCCAAGAAGCTGATCGTCGGCCGCAACTGGGCGTGGGGACGGACTCATCGGGCCGACCGCGCAGACGAGCCTCAGCGTGGCCGAGGCCGGATCGTCCAGCCAGAGGTGCGCGGCAACGGGCGCATGATCGCGCATCAGAGCATCCATGAGGCTTCTGAGCATGACGTCCGGTTCAAGCGTTGCAGGAATGCGCGGCGGGGACGGTGGCTCTGCCGCAGGCGTCGGGAGTTCAGAAGCAGCGTCCTCGATTTCGCCGGGGGATGTCTCGTCGGACTGCGCGTAGCGCAGCCTGGACGTGCGCATCAATCCAACGACGAGCGCGAGCACAAGTCCGACGCCCACGATGCCCATGACCGCGGGACGCATGATGACCGCGAGGGTTCCCACCGCGAGCGCAGCAACCGCGAGGACGACAAGTCCGCCTCCCGCGTCTCTGTTCTGCTGTACCTGGTCCGTCTTCTTCGGGCCCATCGTGCCCCCAACAGGCTGGTGAACGAGTCCATTCGTCCGCACAGCCGTTATCGGCATAGCGGAGTCCCGACTGAAATCACCCTCAGCCGTCTGAAGAGACTATCACCAGGAGGGTACCTGTGATAAGCGATACGCCCGCAACCGGGCCGGTCGCGGTATTGCTGATCCCAAGTGACGAAAGGACCCCGACCGACGCTCCACGCAGTGGATACTTCATTCCCGTGACGGTGACCCCATGCGACGCCTCAAGGGCGAGCACCGATATGGTCGCTTCGCTGTCCACGGAGAATTCGATCGAGGGACGAGTGCGCCCCGAGAGGAGCCACGCGCGAAAGCCAGGCTCCAGGATGCGCGGCGCCATGTCCTCGGCCAGCTGCAGCGTCCCGAGCGCCGCGAGCGTGTGGTCAAGCCGCCCGCTGAACGCGCCTGTGAAACACACCCGAGCGGCTCCCATGTCTCTGGCGTGTGTCAGGGCGATGTCGAGGTCACTCGCATCCTTCTCCACCGGGTACGCCCTGACCGGGATCCCCCGAGCCTCGAGCCGCTCCCGGGCGCCGGGACATGCTGAGTCGAAGTCGCCCACCACCAAGTCGGGACGCCTTCCCAGCGAGAGGCACCACTCCCCTGCCGCATCGCACGCGATCACGATGTCGGCATCGCGCAGGATCCGGGCGTAGAACTCCTCGGCGCCCGGGACTGCGGCGGCGCCGACTATGAGTGCTTCTCTAGTCACAGCGCCTCCGAGCTTGGCTGTGCGCGCTCCAGAGTCGGCAGGATCAGCAGTGCCGCGACTATGCAAGCGACAGCCGAGATGAGCACGTACATGTTGTACCCGAGGGAGTACGCCAGAACCGGGCCTCCTGCGTATTCGGCGAAGAAGACCACGCCAGATGCGACGTGCGCGGCGTACCGCGCGAGAGAACCCAGGATGATCCCCCCTGCCGCCGCTGCCATCGCAACGCCCGGACGCGTGGAGAAGCGACGCCACAGCGGTCGCACCACACCCGCGAGCCCGCATGCGGCGTACGCGAGCGGGTAGTCCAGGATGTACTGTGCCCAGTGCACCGGTGGATACGGATCGATGAAGAAATCGAGCACGCCATAGATAGCGCCAGCGGCGATACCGACCGCGGGACCACGGCGTATCGCCAGTACGAAGAGCGGGAGCATGGCGAGCGATACCGTGCCGCCCTGCGGCATCCTCCATACCTTGAGCATGTTGAGGACCGCGGCAAGCGCGATCACCAGGCCGATCTCCACAAGCACTCGGGTGCGATCGTTCTTGTCGGACATGAACAGACTCCCTTCCAGTGCGACGGCATAAGGGCCGACGCGTGGAGGAGCATGGAGACTGATCGACGCCGAGACGCGTCTACCGTGCTTGCCGCTCCGCATTACCGGAACGGTCCTTCGGTCGCGAACTCCAGGGAATTCGCCTCTCAGCCGCGCACGCAGCTCCCGATACGGTTGTTAAGGACGTACAAATCCTACTGCATCTGCTTGAGGTACGGATAGGGGTTAACCGGAGAACCACCACCGGGGTGTATCTGGAAGTGCAGATGCGGCGCACTCGCGCTTGCGTTCCCGGTGCTGCCGACCTTGGCGATCAGTTCGCCCGCCTGAACGTGGCCGGAGGTACGAACGTAGCTACTGAGGTGCGCGTAGTAGAACTCCCACCCGTTGCTAGCCGTGAGCCAGATGGTCTTGCCGCCAAGCGAGTTCGACTTCGCTCGCACCGTGCCCGAGAGCACGGCAACCACTGGCGTTCCCGTGCGGGCCATGATGTCCGTGCCTTTGTGGGTGCGCCCGCCCGAACGAGCTGCGCCCCATGTGTCCGCGTAGTAGCACGGACCCTGCACCGGGAAGACCATGCCGTTGGCACCCGGCGGGTAGCGGCTGGATGTCTTCCCGCCGCTGCTCTTCGCGACCGCGGCGGCGTACTTCTTCTGGACCGCGTCGTATTCGGCCTGTACGGACTTGAAGCGCTTGTCCAGAGCGGCGGCCTTCTTCTTGAGTGCGGCCGCCTCTTCGCTCTGATCGGCCTTGAGGGCTTCCATCGAGGCCTTGCGCTCAGTGAGCTCAGTCTGGAGCGCCTCGACCTCGGACACGACTTCCGCGTCTTGCGAGCCGATCCGCTGCACGTATTCAAGGCGAACAAGCATGTCATCGAGGGTCTCGCTCGTCAGGAGTAGGGCCAGGTAGTCGATGTCGCCCTGCCGGTACATCTCGGCGGCGTGGCTCGAGAGCTTCGCGGAGGCTTCGGCAAGGCGCGCCTGCGTGGCCTTGAGTTCCTTGTTCGTCTTGGCAAGCTGCGCGTTGGTCTTATCCAGCTTCCAGTAGGCGTCGGAGTAGGCGTCGCCCGCCTTCTGGGACTCCTTGCGCAGTGCGGCGAGCTTGTCGCGTAGCTGGTCAGCTTCGGACTTGGCACCAAGCGCCTGAGACGGCAGCAGCAGCGCGAACGCAACCACCGTTATCGCGACGATGGAGAAGATCCGTCTGCGTCTGTCGGTGTTCATGGACACCATTGTACTATCCGGTTCCGAACGTGGCCCCGATGGCGCGATAGATCGCGCGGGCGATGGTGTCGGCCCACTCGGGATCGGCGAAGAGCGCAGTGTCAGCCTTGTCCTGCGCGTTTCCCAGAACGAGCCTGAGACCCGGCGCTTTCACCGCCGCGAGAACGCCGTCCTGCGCCTTGGCCGTCGGCTGGATGGCCAGACCCGCGAGCTTGATCGCCGAGGCGACACTGGTCGGGAAGTCCGTCGTGGTTGCCGAAGCTGTCGCGCCCGAGCTGGGAAGCACCGTGATCGCGACTCCGGCGGAACCGGTTTGCGCCACGTCGAGCACCACCGCGCACGTGGTGCCCGTGGTCTCGGCAGCGACAGCGGCTCTATCGGCGATCGCTGTCGCGGTCGACGTGCTGCTGCGGGTAACGACAGCCCGTCCACCGGATGCCTCAATGAGCGCACGAAGCCTTCGGGCGACCTCGAGGGTGATGTCAGGAGACACCGTGCGCGGCACGGGATCGATGACGACCACAACGCCTGCAAGTCCGTACGGCGTGAGGATGGATGAACCAAGCGAGCGACCTGCAACGCTCAGCCTGACGCTGGTACCTGTACTGACCTCGACACCGGGTGACGGGAATGATTCGAGCACCGTACCTGATGCCAGCTGAGACTCGACGGTCTGCGTTGTAACCGTCAGGCCACGCTGTTCGAGCTGGCGTGTTGCCTCGGTCACGTCACGGCCGATGACGTCGGGCATCGGGAACGCCTCGGTACCGGCCGAGAACAGCACGGTGATGGCCTCTCCCCTGCTGAGTGTGGTACCGGCAGGCGGGTCCTGCGAGATGACCGCTCCCCTTGGAACGTCCATGGAGAAGCGGCTTCCACCGTCGATCATGGTAAGGCCGGCCTGCTGCAACGTGGTGAGAGCGTCCGGCTTGGTCATGCCGGCGACGGCCGGGACCATGACCTCATCCGAGCGCATGGCGAACGTGATGCCGATGACCGCCAGCACCGCGATCAAGACACCTGCTGCTACCGTTATGATGAGCCACCGCGGGACAAGCGGAGCACGACGTGGACGAGATCTCATACGTCGAGTATAGCAACTCCTGCGCCTACCACACCTACCACACTGCGGCAACTCCGGCGCCTTGCCCCCGCGATACCTCGCGGTGTATTCTTACCGCTCGCAATCAAGCCTTCATATGGAGGGACCCGCATGCCTGCGTACGACTACCGCTGCCCCGCGTGTGACGCCTGCTTCGAAGTGACGAGATCCATCTCGGACACGTCACCCCAGCCGTGTCCTGAATGCGGTGTCGAGGCCAAGCGTCTGTTCTCGCCGGTCGGCATCGTGTTCAAGGGCAGCGGCTTCCACAACACCGACTACCGCAAGAAATCCGCGCTCCCGGCTAACGAAAAGGCCGAGACGCCAGCCGCCCCGTGTGGAGGCGGAGACTCCCCGGCCTGCACGAGCTGTCCAGCTGCCGAGTAGCGCCTAATCCATTCGGACCCAGAACTTCTCGGCGCCCGTGCGATAGATCGTGTCGATGAAACGCACGGTCTTGGACCTGGCATCCATGGCGACCGAGTTCGTGCGAGCGCCCGTGCCAAAGTATTTAACGCCGCGAAGCATCTCCCCGTCCGTGACTCCCGACGCGATGAAGGCAGCCTCGTCGGTGTTGACCAGGCAGTCCATGGTGAGCACGTCGTCTATGTTGCACGTGCCCATGTCAACGGCACGCGCCTTCTCCTCGGGGCTACGCCACTCGAACCGCCCCATGAAGCAGCCGCCGATGCACTTCATGGCTGCGCAGGCGAGAACGCCCTCGGGAGCCGCGCCGATGCCAAGGTAGAGATGGATGCCGGTGCCCTCGATGGCTGTGGCTACAGCTCCGAACACGTCACCGTCGGTGATGAGCCGGATGCGAGCACCTGCCTGACGGACCTCGGCGATGAGCTCCTTGTGGCGGTCGCGCTCGAGAATGCACACCACGAGGTCTTCGACGTCACGCTTGAGCGCCTTAGCGACCGCCTTGATGTTCTCGGTCGGTGAGGCATCGATATGTACGACATCGGCGGCCTCGGGCCCGACGGCGATCTTGTTCATGTAGGTGTCCGGCGCGTGGAGCAACGTGCCCTTGGGCCCGAACGCGAGAACGGCGAGGCTGTTCGACTGACCGGCCGCCGTGAGGTTGGTTCCTTCAAGCGGATCCACCGCGATATCGATCTCCTCACCGCCGCGGCCCACCTTCTCGCCGATGTACAGCATGGGGGCCTCGTCACGCTCGCCCTCACCGATAACGATGGTCCCCGCGATGTCGACCTCCTCGAAGGCCTTGCGCATCCCCTCGACAGCCGCGTCATCCGCCGCGTGCTTGTCCCCTTTGCCCATCCATCGCCCCGCCGCCAGTGCTGCCGCCTCGGTGACCTCGAGCATCTCGACGATACGAGTGGTGCGCATGCCGCCTCCCCATCTCCGGTGCCCGATCTACTCAGCTCGGGCATTCCTGATCAGTCGTGCCACGAAGTGGCCATCGGGTCCGTTCACAGTCGGCCAGGAGCGGAAGAATCCCTCCCGAGTTCGGAAGGCCCCCCACTCGTCCGGAACGAGCGCGTCGAGCCGGTCTATCGCGAAGTCGCGCCCGGACGGTCGGTCCAAAAAGGCGCGCACGACGTCGTCGTTCTCCGCGCGCGCGATACTGCAGGTAGAGTACACCACAACGCCTTCGGGCCGAACAAGACGGGCAGAGGCCTCAAGCAGTCGCAGCTGCAACTCGGCCATGCGGGTGATGTCCGCCGGTGAAAGCCGCCACACGATCTCGGGATGGCGCCGGAGCGTGCCTGTTCCGGTACATGGCGCGTCGAGGAGGACTGCGTCTGCGGAACCGGGAGGCACAACGTCTGACGGAAGTGTCTCGATCGTGGAGACAACAGGTGTGATCCCGGGAACGCCGAGCTCATTCATACGCTCCGAGAGCAGCTTGATCTTGTACGTGTGGGAGTCGACTGCCACGACGTTGGCTAGCTCACCCGCCGCTGAGTTGAGGGCCTGGAGTGCGACGGTCTTTGTCCCGCGCCCCGCGCCCACATCCACCACGACGCCCCCGGGATGCGCGCCAACCGCGAGCGGAGCGACCTGGGCCGCCGCATCGGCGACGACAACCATGCCGCGATGGACTGCGACTCCCTGTACGAGGGCTCGCTCGTGTCCAATGCGGATCGTCAGCGGGTCGGGTGGCGATTGCTGCGGATCGGCGCCGTCGCTCTTGAGAACGTCGACCGCCGCGCGAGTATCGCCCATGAAGGCGTTCACTCGCACGTACAAGGGTGGAGCAGCACGAGCGGATCGCAGCATGCTCTGCGCGGCCTCCTGGCCCAGGTCCGAGACCGCAAGCGCCGCGAGCCATTGGGGGTACCCTGCCAGCCTGGCCGAGGCGATCGGATCGGTCTCCGGATCGCCCCAGGGGAACTCGTTCGCGACGTCCGCGAGCCTTCGGAGCACCGCGTTTGCGAGCCCGGCGGCCTGGGGGCGCGCGGCGCGCGCAGCTTCGACCCCTTGATGCACAGCCGCCCGCGCAGGCGTGCGCAGGTACAGAAGCTCGTATGCAGCCAGCCGGAGCGCGTCGCGAACGCCGGGTTCGATCTTTCCGGTCGCTCGTTCGTTGATGGCGGCGTCCAACACACCGCTCGTCTCCACGACACCTCGAGCAAGCGTGACCGCAAGCGCACGATCGGAGCCGTCCAGGCGCGCGCGGGCAACCTCTGTTTCGATGAGCGGGCCGATGTATGCATCGCGGGTGCGTGCAGAGCGGAGTGCCCGCAGCGCGGCCGCCCGGGCCGGCGACAATGTCATAGTGACCGCCACGGGACGTCGCCATCAAGACGAGCACCACGAGCGAACGCGGTGCCGGACATGGCACCCCGACCCGCGGGACGCACTTCGTCGAGCGCGATCGCAGCATCGGCGAGTCCTAGCACCAGTCCATGCTTCGCGGGCGTTGCCAATCCGGCAGGAACGGTCATCTCCGACAGTGACGCGCGCAGTACGACCAGGTCGTGCCCTGCGATACTCACGCGGGTGGTAGCGCTGGGTGACGAGGCGCGAACCCGCCGGAGCGCGCCCGCGGCGCTGAGCGTCGGGTCGATCACGACATCGTTCCGGGTCACCTTGAGAGCGTACGTGGCGTGCGCGTCGTCTTGCGCATGCCATGAAACACCGCCCGATTGCAGGTCACACAGCGCTGTCAAGAGCGCGGCAGCGCCGACATCGGCCAGGCGAGACGTGAGGTCGGCCGTGGAGAGGTCGTCTACGTCCACCGGGACCTGCGTCGTGTACGGACCTGTATCGAGTCCCTCCTCCATCAGCATGATGCTGACACCCGTGGTCTTCTCGTCGTCCAGTATCGCCCGTTGGATCGGTGCCGCTCCGCGATAGCGCGGAAGCAGCGACGCGTGGACGTTGAGGCATCCAAAGCGCGGGATCTCGAGCACCTCGCGTGGAAGAAGCAGCCCATAGGCGGCGACGCACACGACGTCGGGAGCAAGCGCGGCAAGATCCGCTACGACCCGGGTATCACGCAGAGTGGCAGGTTGGCGCACCTCGATGCCCTGTGCCTCGGCGATGGTCTTGGTGGGTGGCGCTACAAGGTCGCGACCGCGTCTGGACGCAGCGTCAGGACGTGCGTACACAGCAAGTACGTGGTGGTCGCGCATGAGGCTCTCGAGCACAGGCACAGCGAACTGCGGCGTGCCCATGAAGACTACCCGCACCTAGGACCCCCTACGGCCAACGTCACGCCGAGATTGCCTCGTTGTACGCGCGGATGGCGGCTTTTCTGTCCTCCGAGGACAAGCGATCCAAGATCAGCGTCCCGTCGAGGTGATCGATCTCGTGCTGAAGCACACGTGCGACCAGCTCGGAGGCCTCGATCACGATCCGATGTCCCGTGAGAGAGAGGCCCTCGCACACGACAGACTCCGCCCTGGTGATCGGAACGCTGATTCCGGGAACCGAGAGACAACCTTCTTCGTCTACAACGGTCTCCTCGGAGCGCTCCACTATGACCGGATTGCAGATGGCCGCGAGTTCGTCATCAACGTCGAATACAATCACGCGCTTCTGGACACCGATCTGCGGAGCCGCGAGTCCGATGCCCTGGTTCTCGTACATCGCCTCGGCCATCTTGCGCACGAGTAAGCGAAGGTCCGAGTCGGTCGAGGGATCGACATCGGCAGCCCGGTCTTTGAGTACTGGATTGGGATGGGTCAAGATTTCCATTTAACGCCTTTCTGCGCAGGTGTGCACGCGCGCATACTGCAATTCTCTTGCCGGATCATGATACCACCCCTGCTGCTCACAGCAGATCGAACGGGTCCACGTCGGGGGCCACCGACACCCCCTGCGGCATCTTGATCGTTTCCAGCGTGGTGGTGAGCATCGGGCCCAGGGCGGCGCCGACGGGCGCGCGAAGGAGTACGTGCCTACGGTACGCGCTCTTGATCTTGGCTATCGGCGCATCAGCGGGACCAAGGACCTCCCAGCGGTTCGGGGCCGACCGTCGCAACTCGGCGGCGAGTACCTCCGAGGCAGAGTGCACATCGGCCGGATCGGCACCCGTGAGCAGAACGTTTGCAAGACGTCGGTACGGAGGGTAGCCGAGCGCTGATCGGGTCTGGCGTTCGCCGCGGTAGAGGATCTCGGGGTCACGCGCCTGAACCGCAAGAACCGCCGGGTGGTCCGGCCAGTACGTCTGAATGACCACGGTGCCCTGCCTGGCGCCCCGGCCAGCACGACCGGCGACCTGTTCGAGCATCTGGAACGTACGCTCCGCGGCGCGGAAGTCCGGTACGTGCATCGTGGTGTCAGCGTTGATCACCCCCACAACGTCGACGTCCGGGTAGTCAAGGCCCTTGGCGATCATCTGAGTGCCGAGCAGGATACCGCTCCCGAGCGCCTCGAACTGGCCAAGCGCACGTTCGTGCCCACCTTTGCCGGATGTGGTGTCAGCGTCCATCCGGACGACGGGAAGGTCGGGCCATCTGCCCTGGAGTTCGGCCTGAACACGCTGCGTTCCGGCTCCAAAACGACGCAGGTACGGGCTGGAGCAGCGCGGACAGGCATGCGGGGCCGGCTGGCTGTAGCCGCAGTGGTGGCATCGGACGACGTCTCCACGCTCGTGATAGGTGAGTGAAACGGAGCACTGCGGGCATGAGGGCACGAACCCGCACTCGCGACACAGCAGGAAAGAGGCGAATCCACGCCTGTTGAGAAACAAGACGGCCTTGCTTCCGCGCCCGGCGACGCCGTCGATCTCCTCGGCGAGCATCGTCGAGAACATGGAGCGGTTGCCGCTCTTGAACTCTGTTCCCATGTCGATGATCTCGATACGCGGCGGAGGCGCCGGTGTGGCCCTGGTGGGCAGAACGAGTCGCATCCAGTCTCCGAGTTCGACGCGTTGCCTCGACTCGAGGGCGGGAGTAGCCGAACCGAGCACGACCTTGACACCCCGCGTGCCAGCCATGTGCACCGCGACGTCTCTGGCGTGGTACCGCGGCGCCGAGCCCTGCTTGTACGAACTCTCGTGTTCCTCGTCGATGATGATGAGTCGAAGGTCGCGAACGGGTGCGAAGAGCGCGGAGCGTGCGCCGACGACGACGGGGGCATGGCCTCTCGCGGCCAGCGTCCACTGGTCGAATCGTTCGCCGTCGGAGAGCCTACTGTGCAGCACCGCTACCTGGTCGCCGAAGCGCGCTCTGAAGCGGCCGACCGTCTGGGGTGTGAGGGAGATCTCGGGAACCAGAACGATGGCTCCACCGCCACTCTTTAGGACAGCCGCGATCGCGCGTAGATAGACTTCCGTCTTGCCCGAGCCCGTGACGCCATCGAGGACGAGTACGCTGCCGGGCTGTGCGGCGGCGATGGCGTCGACAGCATCGGCCTGCGCCGACGTAAGGTCGAGTTCGCGCGCTTTCGCAGGTGCGCTGGTGTTGGTAGCGGTGCCGCGCCAGCGACGCCGGGCGGTAACACGGATAACCCCACGCCGCTCGAGCGCTCTGACGGCGGTGCCAACGGCTCCGAACTCGGCGGAGAGTTCCGGCACTGAGACAGGCCCCTCGGAGAGCGCACCGATGACCGCGCGCTGCAATCGTGCGGATGGCGGAGGAGCGAAGGCGCGATCGACGAGCTCGGCGATCCGATCGTCGAGTGGCCGAACCGACCGCGGGCGCAGCACCCACCGCACAGACCCGTCGCCGACCACGCGAGTCACCGATGGTGCGGCCGCTGGTGCGATCATCAGTCGAAGCGCGTCGATGGGATGCGCCGCGTATTCGGCCGCGATCCACATCGCCAGGTCGTAGGCAGCCTCGTCGAACAACGGCTCATCGACGATGTCCGCGATCTCTCGAAGCTGGGCGATCTGGCTCGTGTCAGATGTTCCGACCACGTATCCGACGGCATGCCTGCCACCCAGCGGGACCAGGACCGGCACACCCACGGACACGGCGGGCTCCATCGCGGGCGGCACGAGGTAGTCCAAAGGCTCCGAGAGGGCCCTCGTCCGTACGTCGACCATGACCCTCGCTACGAGCATCGACTCTCCTTCTGTTGCTCACGTCACCCAGCATACAGAAGGCCACCGACACGGTGGGTGCCGGTGGCCTTCATCGGGTCGTGTCTGCTACTCGACGGCCTCACGCAGCGCGTCCGCGCGGTCGGTCAGCTCCCACGTGAACTCGGGTTCGTCGCGACCGAAGTGACCGTACGCCGCGGTCTTCCGGTAGATCGGACGACGAAGGTCGAGGTCGCGGATGATCGCTCCGGGCCGGAGGTCGAAGACGGCGCCGATGGCCCTCTCGATCTTGGCGGTGTCGACCTTCTCGGTGCCGAACGTCTCAACCAGCACCGACAGCGGATGCGCGACGCCGATGGCGTACGCGAGCTCGATCTCGCAGCTGTCGGCGAGTCCGGCGGCAACCACGTTCTTGGCGACCCACCGCGCCGCATAGGCGGCGGAGCGGTCGACCTTCGTGCAGTCCTTGCCCGAGAACGCGCCTCCGCCGTGGCGGCCCATCCCACCGTACGTGTCGACGATGATCTTGCGGCCGGTCAGGCCTGAGTCGCCCATGGGACCGCCGATGACGAAGCGACCGGTGGGGTTGACGTAGATCTCGGCGTCCTTCCATTCGATCCCCTCGAGCGAGAGCACCGGCTCGATGATGTGCTCGATGAAGTCCGGTTTCATCAGGTTCCCGATATCCACACCGTCGGCGTGCTGCGACGAGATGAGGATCTTGTCGACCGCAACAGGTTTGCCGTCCACGTAGCGGACCGTCACCTGGGTCTTGCCGTCGGGACGGAGATAGTCGAGCACGCCGGCCTTGCGAACCGCGGTGAGCCGCTCGGCAAGACGATGCGCAAGGTAGATCGGCATCGGCATCAGGCTGCTCGTCTCATTGCACGCGTAGCCGAACATCATGCCCTGGTCGCCCGCACCGATGAGGTCGAGCGGGTCGGTGTCGCCGTGCTTGACCTCGTACGCCTCGTCCACGCCCATCGCGATGTCGGCGCTCTGCTCGTGGATGGCGGTGAGAACGCCACAGGTCTCGTAGTCGAAACCGTACTTCGCACGCGTATAGCCGATGTCCTTGACGGTCTCCCGCACGATCGTGGGAATGTCCACGTACGCGTGAGTCCTGACCTCACCGGCAACAACGATGAGACCAGTGGTCGTCATCGTCTCGCATGCCACGCGCACGTACTCCCGGGACGCTTTAGAGCCCCCGTCGGTCTCGTAGCCCTCGTCCTCGAGTACGCCCTCGCGTGTGATGATCGCGTCAAGGATCGCATCCGAGATCTGGTCGCACATCTTGTCGGGATGACCCTCGGTCACGGATTCCGAGGTGAACACGTAGTCGCGCGCCATGCGTACTCCTTCGTCCGGGCGGGCTGACGGCCCGCATCTGCTGTGAGGGGACCAACAAAAAGTCCCTCGCCTGCTACCGACAAGGGACATACGGGGCCAGATACGCCTGGTATTCCCTCATCTCCCAGGCACACGTTCTGCCTGCCGCAATGTGGCACCGTAAGTCACTTTCGACTCCGGTTGCCGGGGCATCGTCGGGTGCGGTCCCTACGCCCTCTGCAGCGCTGCTCTCGCATCGCCGCCTCGTGATGAGTCTCAAGGACTGTATCACGCACCCATGTGGTCCAACAACCCCGTTTTGTGCCATGCGAGGATGTTCATCCGATGAGGGCTGGTATCATGTTCCGATACCGTCCTATCAAAGGAGTGGAGCTGTGCTCAGTAAGATCCTGCACGCCGCTGTTGACTGGCTCGAGCGCGCGATCGCCGCGCTTCTCGTTGTCATAGCGGTGCTCGGTGCTGTCGACCTCGTGGTGGAGTTGTACAACGCTGTGGCCGACAGAGGGTACCTGACGCCGGACTCGATCCTGCGCGTCCTGGACTCGGTCCTGGTCGTGTTCATCGTCGTCGAGCTCTTCAACATCGCGGTGGCCTACATGAACCGGCGCAACGTCATCGCCACCGTGATGGAGGCCGGCCTTGTGGCGGTCGTCCGTAAGCTCGTCATCTTCGAGTCAAGCGGCGACGCGCTCTACGTGCTCATGAAGGCCGGGGCGCTCTCGATCCTGATCGTGGCGATCGGTCTCACGTGGTTCTTGCTCCGTCGCGCGGATGTGTGCGAGAACCCCACCCACGCTACAACGGTCGACCACTAGACGACTCATCGGAAGGACTACCGTGTCCCAGCCTGTTCGCGTACGCTTCGCCCCTAGCCCGACCGGCCACCTTCATATCGGCGGTGCTCGCACCGCGATCTACAACTGGGCCTTCGCCCGTCACCACGGCGGCGCGTTCATACTGCGCATCGAGGACACCGACCCCGAGCGGTCCACCGAGGAGAACACGCGGGCCATCATCCGCGCCATGGAGTGGCTCGGGTTGGACTACGATGAGGGTCCGGTCGTGGGCGGCGATCACGGCCCCTACTTTCAGACGCAGCGGCTCCCCTCGTATTCCGGGACCCTGGAGCGACTCAAGGCAGTGGGCGCGGCGTACCCGTGCTTCTGCTCGGCTGAGACACTCGAGTCCAAACGTGAGGCTGCGCGGGCCAAGGGCGGGTTCGCCGGCTACGATCGCACGTGCCGGTCGATCGATCCCTCGGAGGCTGCTGAACGCGTGGCGGCTCAGGAGCCCTGCGTGTGGCGGCTCAAGGTGCCTGAGGAACGCGGGGACATCACCTTCATCGACGCGGTTCGGGGCGAGGTGACGTTCTCGGCCGGGATGGTCGACGACTTCGTTCTCGTGCGAACGGACGGTACGCCTACCTACAACTTCGCCGCCGCGATCGACGACGCCACCATGGCCATCACGCATGTCATCCGCGGCGACGATCACCTGTCCAACACCCCCAAGCAGATACTCATCTACGAGGCTCTCGGCGTGCCGGTGCCCACCTTCGCGCACCTCTCGATGATCTGGGGCGCCGATGGCAAGCGTCTCTCCAAGCGCCACGGCGCCACGTCTGTCGAAGCGTATCGCGAGATGGGATACCTTCCTGAGGCGCTCGTGAACTACCTCGCGCTGCTCGGCTGGTCGCTCGACGGCGAGACCACGGTGTTCACGCGCGACACGCTCGCGGAGAACTTCTCGCTCGAACGGGTGTCGCGCAATCCAGCGATCTTCGATGCAGGGAAGCTCGAGTGGCTGAACGGGCTGTACATCAGGGAGATGCCAGCGGACGAGCTCGCAATGCGGATGATGCCGTGGCTCGAAGCGGCGGGTCTCACCGACGCCGTGGACTACGCCCGGCGTCCCGAATGGTACCGCGCGCTCGTGCCGCTCATCGCTGAGCGTGTGAAGCGCATGACCGATATCGCTCCCGCGGTCGCGTTCCTATTCGCGGATCGGGTCGACCTCGACCCGGAAGCGACGGCGAAGGCGCTCGGGACGGACGAGGCGCTCGCTGGGTTGGCGGCGGCCTCGGACGCGCTTGCCGCGCTCGCATCGTGGAATGTCGAGTCCATCGAGGCCTGCCTGCGTGAGCTGGCGGAGTCACGTGGCATCAAGCCGAAGGTGATCTTCCAGGCCATCCGCGTGGCGGTAACGGGATCCACCGTGAGTCCGCCACTCTTCGAATCGCTCGAGCTGCTGGGTCGTGACACCACCCTCGCGCGGCTGGCAGCTGCCCGCTGACGCGGCTGTCGGCGCGACCGTCGCGATCACCCCGTTAGGGCCGGTCACCCAGGTTGACACCCACGGGGAGCGCACGTTAGCATACCTATTCGCGCCCCGGTGGCGCTTGGCAAGTACTGGGGTATGGTGTAACTGGCAACACGTCGGATTCTGGTTCCGAAGAGTCTAGGTTCGAGCCCTAGTACCCCAGCCAGTACGGCCCGTTCGTCTAGCGGTTAGGACACCGCCCTCTCAAGGCGGAGATCACGGGTTCGAATCCCGTACGGGCTACCAGATCCATGAGCACCCCTCGTCACGCACGAGGGGTGCTTTGTTTGTGCTATCCTCGGCGACCATGGAGACACACGTGACACCCACACCCGAGAAGAGCGATTTTGTCCGCGATATCGTGGCCGCCGATCTGCGCGACGGGCGGATCAGCGGCGTAGTCACCCGATTTCCCCCGGAACCCAACGGCTACCTTCACATCGGACATGCCAAGTCGATCTGCCTCAACTTCGGCATCGCGGCCGAGTTCGGTGGCCGATGCCACCTGCGCTTCGACGACACCAACCCGGTCAAAGAGGAGCAGGAGTACATCGACTCGATCGAGGCCGACGTGCGTTGGCTCGGGTTCGACTGGGGCGAGAACCTGTTCTTCGCCTCGGACTACTTCGAGCAGCTCTACGAGTGGGCTGTCTACCTCATCGGCCAGGGCAAGGCGTACGTCGATGACCTTTCGGCTGACGAGATCCGCGAGCATCGCGGCACGCTGACGGAACCAGGTCGCCAAAGCCCCTGGCGCGATCGCTCCGTCGAGGAGAATCTCGACCTGTTCGAGCGCATGCGTGCCGGCGAGTTCCCGGATGGCTCGCGTGTGGTGCGCGCAAGGATCGACATGTCTGCCGGCAACATCAACTTCCGCGATCCGGTCATGTACCGGATCCTGCACGCGGCGCATCCGCGTACGGGCGATGCCTGGTGCATCTACCCCTCGTACGACTTCGCACACGGACAGTCGGACGCGATCGAGGGCGTCACGCACTCGATCTGCACGCTCGAGTTCCAGGATCACCGACCGCTCTACGACTGGTTCATCGAGAACCTGCCAGTGCCGTCCAGGCCACACCAGTACGAGTTCGCCCGGCTCAACCTTACCCACACGGTGCTCTCCAAGCGCGTGCTGCTGCGTCTGGTAAAGGAGGGGTACGTCCACGGTTGGGACGACCCCCGCATGCCCACTCTGTCCGGCATTCGTCGTCGTGGCTTCCCCGCCGAGGGCATCCGTGGGTTCGCCTCGATGATCGGTGTTGCACGGGCCGACAGCGTCGTGGAGATCGAGATGCTCGAGCACGCCGTGCGCGACGTCCTCAATCGCACCGCACTTCGGCGGTTTGCGGTTCTCGACCCCATCAAGGTCGTCATAGAGAACTACCCGGAGAGCCAGACCGAGTACATGGATGTCGTTAACAATCCCGAGGATCCGTCCGCGGGAACACGGTCCGTCCCCTTCTCGCGCGAGCTGTGGATCGAGCGCGAGGACTTCATGGAAGACCCGCCAAAGAAGTTCTTCCGCCTCTCCCCCGGCCGAGAGGTCCGCTTGCGCTCTGCGTACTTTGTCACGTGTACCGATGTCGTCAAGGACGCAGACGGCAATGTGGTGGAACTGCGGTGCACCTACGATCCGGCCACCCGCGGTGGGAGCGCACCTGACGACCGTCGGCCAAAGGCGACGCTGCACTGGCTGTCTGCCGCTCACGCGATACCCACCGAGGTCCGATTGTACGACCACCTCTTCGCAAATCCCTTCCCGGGTTCTGACGGGCGTGACCTATTCGAGGACATCAACCCCGAATCCGAAACGGTGCTGCACGAGTGTCTCGCGGAGCCGGCTCTCGCGGATGCAGTCGTGGGTGAGACCGTGCAGTTCGAGCGGCTCGGCTACTTCTGTGCCGATCCCGACTCAGCACCCGGTGCCCCGATCTTCAACAGGACGCTCACGCTCAAGGATGCCTGGGCAAAGGTGCGGGCTCAGGCCGCGGGCTGATACACTACGTGCCAAGGAGTGGGCCAGACGACCGCGCACAGTGATGTGTGAGGAAAGTCCGGACTCCACTGGGCAGGGTGCCTGCTAACGGCAGGGCGGCGTGAGCCGACGGAAAGTGCCACAGAAAAGAAGACTCCCCCGCTCTTCGGAGCGAGGGAAAAGCTGAAACGGTGTGGTAAGAGCGCACCAGCGTCACGGTAACGTGGCGGCTTGGCAAACCCCACCCGGAGCAAGGGCGAATAGGAGCGGTCAAGGCTGGCCCGGCCGTCGCTCGGGTATGCCCGCGTGAGGTCACCGGTGACGGTGATCCCAGATAGATGGTCGTCCACGACAGAATCCGGCTTACCGGCCCACTCCTCACTCACACCGACACCTCTGCCGGTGACCAGGGGCTTGCCGGTTCTAGGCGGTATGGATCCTCTCGCGAACGACTCCGGTGAGTGCGCGCCCGTCCATGCCCGCAAGCCGCACGTACTCGGCGCCCGCAGCTCGCGCTATCTCCCGGGCAGCCGTACCGCCTCCGGGTACGGAGGTGGTATCGATGACGATCGTATTGATGTTGGCGGCCTGAAGTCGCAGCGCCGCGCTCTTCGCGTCCTCCGAGCCAAGTCCGCCGTTGATGCCCACGTTCGCGCGCCCGTCGGTGACGAGCACGAGCCACGGGATCACGTCGTCGTTGCGGCGGGTCTCGGACTCCAGCACTTCAAGCGAGCGCACGAGTCCGTGGGCCAGCGGGGTCGCTCCCCCGGTCGGGAGCGAGCGCATCTTCAGTTGTGCGAGCTCCACGCTGCCTGTCGGCGCAAGCACCAGCTCCGCGGACTCGCCGCGGAATGCGACAAGCCCGACCCGGTCGCGGCGCTGGTACGCGTCGACGAGCAGTTCGAGGACCGCCGCCTTCGCTGCCTCCATACGGTTCGACGCACCCATGGAGCCGCTTGCATCCACGCAGAAGACGATCGACGCACCGACCCTCCGCTTGCGCACTTTGTTACGAAGGTCGGATGCCTCGAGCTTGATGGCAAGATCACCCTCGCGGTCCTTCTGGAACGGAGCGGCCGCTCGAAGCGTCGCGTCGAAAGCGATATCCGGAGTGGCGCCCGCGCGCAAAGGCTCCGAGCGCACGTACCTCCCGTTACGGTCATCCGAGGTCGTCTCCTGTCGCTTTCCTCCGTTGGAGCGGCGTACGCGATCCACGTCGAGCGAGAGCCGGGTAGCGACTTCCCGGGCACTCTCCGCACCCGAGGCCTGCTCTATCGCAAGTCTCAAGGCGCCCGCGCCGGAATCAGCTTCCTGGCCCGGGGTTGGCGACTGCGATGCACGTTCGTCGTCAGACTCGCCGGCACCGGCCGCGGATAGCGCGCTGAACAGCCGCTCGCGATCGAAACGCTCGTCCTCAAAAGGCGTCTTCCGCATCCTGTGGGCAAGCACCATCGGGGCCACCGCCCTGATGTCGGAAGGCGTCACTTCGCGCCGACCGTTGAGCAATGCATAGGCCGCCGCGGCGCGTGCCATGACCAGGTCGGCCCTGTGTCCATCAACACCCATCGAGGTACACACAGAGGCGATCAAGTACAGCAGATCGTCGTCTAGCTCGAGGTCACCTATGCACCTGCGCGCCTCCGCAAGCCGAAGTTCGAGCGCGCGCTCTTCGTCGCGCCAGGCACGCGCGAACGCGTCCCCGTCGTCTTCGAATGCCCTGCGGCGGCGCATGACCTCCACGCGTAGTCCCGGATCGTCGATACCTTCGACGTCGACACAGAGGCCGAACCGATCGAGCAGCTGAGGTCTGAGTTCGCCTTCCTCGGGATTCATGGTGCCGACCAAGATGAAGCGCGCCGGATGCGTATGGCGCACTCCTTCGCGCTCGACGACATTGACCCCACTCGCAGCCGCATCGAGCAATGAGTCAACGAGATGGTCATCGAGAAGGTTGACCTCGTCGATGTAGAGCATGCCGCGGTTGGCCTCGGCAAGCAGGCCGGGTTCGTAGCGGCGCTCGCCCTCTTTGAGCGCGTGCTCCAGATCGAGCGTGCCCACAACCCGGTCCTCGGTCGCCGAGACCGGAAGGTCCACAAGGCGAGGGCGGCGCTTTGCCCGTGGCAAGGGCTTGTTCTTGGGTATGGCGGCGCATGCTTCGCAAAGACTCTGGCGATCGGTCGGATCGCAACCGTAGCGGCAGCCGTCTACGACCTCTATGGGTGGCAGCACCGAGGCGAGCGCGCGAACAGCGGTGGACTTGGCCGTTCCCTTCTGGCCCCGGATGAGCACGCCGCCGACTCTGGCGTCGATGGCGTTGATGAGCAGGGCGGTCTTTAGGGCGTCCTGCCCCACGATGGCGGTAAATGGGAAGTCTCGCCGCTCCGCTGGCACGCCGCAATCCCTCCACGAGAACAAACAGACCCGCCTACAATATAGTGTAGACGGGTCCGCGTTGTCATCTAGATTTTGTGGTTATACGGCTTTCCACTGGAACGCGCCGCACACATCCGGCGTGCTTTGCCCCACCTTCGGACACGTGTTGGAGTAGACGCAGTCCTCGCACGTGTAGCTGGCGAGTTCCAGATCTCCGGAGATCTCGTACGCACCGGGCAACGGGGAAACCTCAGGAAGCGTCTGGTCCGCCAGGTCACTGACGGCTTCGTCCGCGACCTCGCGTACCGTTTCGTCCTCATCGGCTGCACTCAACGGTTGCGAAGTGGGTTCCGGCTCATCGTCGCGGACTATCGCCGACTCCTGGGCCGAGATCGGTGTCTCGTCGTAGTCGCCCATGATGACCGCTCGCGGCGCAAAGGGGTCCTCGCCGTATGCCGCGGACTGAACGATCAAAGAGTCGCCGGCGGCGTCGCCGCTCACGGCGGCCTCAAGCGCTTCTGCCAGAAGTTCGTCTTCGTCAGCAGGCGGGACGATGGCGATCTCGTCTGAAACCGCCTCCGTCTCGATCGGGACCACACCCACGTTCGCCCAGGGCCACTCGGTCGTCCCTTCAGCCGGCGCTTCGACAACGTTGGCCGTCTCGGAATCAACCGAGCCGATCGTGAGTGCCGCGATCACGTCGGAGAGATCCTCCTCGGCCTCTCCGGCTTCCTCGACCGGAGCCGCTTCTGCCGCCCCAATGGACCCCGGTGCCACGACGCCCTCGTCTTCGAGCGAGGTCGCAGCGCGCTTGAGGGCCCCGGCAAGCGTCGGGGTCGCTTCGTCGTCGAGTGCACCGGCAACGTCCTCCAAGGCCTTGTCCCCCTCAGACGGTGCCTCCGAATCAACAACCGGCGCCTCCGGAAGACCCTCCTCGGCGGCTACCTCATCGGGCACCGCATCGAGTACCTCCATTACCTCACCGGTCGTCTCCCACGCACCGGCGGCCGGCTGATCCTTTGCTTCCTCCACGGGCCCGGGAGCCGGCGTGGCCGCGACGACGATCACCACCGGTGTCGCTCCGGCCATGTCGACGATGTACACATCGCGTCCGCTGACGTCGATGGCTCCGGCCATCGCGAGGGTCTGGATACCTCTGGCCGCATCCTCGCGAGTCTCGTACTCCTCGGAGCCGAACATCTCGAGCAAGCCGGCCGTGCTACGTCCGACAACGAAGAAACCCATCTTGTCTCCTTCAATGGCGCCAGTTGGCAGCGGGATCGTCTCTCGTAGTTATCGTCCATGCTACGTTCACCGTGTGTGACGGGCAACACACGTCCGTCTCAAGAGCGCTCCTGTGGTACCATCGATCAGGCCACGAATCGCTGGAGACGAAGGAATATGCTCGGTTCCACCTCGCTCACAGACGGTGATTTCGTAGCGGTCGATATCGAGACGACCGGCTGCCGTCCTGGCAGTAGCGGGATCATCGAGATCGGTGCGGTTCGTATCAGCGCCGGTCGCATCGCCGGGACCTTCCAGACACTCGTGCGGCCCGTCGAGCCGATACCCCACTCCATCCGTACGCTCACCGGCATCGACGAAGACATGGTCGCCGGAGCGCCAGAGATCGAACACGTCATGCAGGACTTCCGTGACTTCGTGGGCGATGCCGTGCTTGTGGCGCACAATCATCGCTTCGACTTGGGGTTTCTCGACTATGAAGCTGAGCAGGTATGGGGGCGCCCATTTCCTCGGCCAGTCCTTGATACGCTCGCACTCGCCCGCCGGCTGCATCCCGAACTCGACAGACACAACCTGCGGGTGCTGGCCAGCTATTACGGCGTCGAGGCCGTGCCCAACCACCGTGCGCACGCTGACGCGCTTGCCACGGCGCAGATCCTTGAGCGCATGCTCCCCGAGTTGCAGGCGCAAGGAATGCAGACCGCCGAGGACGTCTCGCGGTACTGCGGGTTGGCCCGGCAGGGCATCCTTGCGAGCAAGCTGGTACTTGCGACCCATCTACCGGATGCGCCGGGGGTCTACCTCTTCCGCAACGTGTGCGGAGACGTCATCTACGTCGGCCGAGCCAAGAACCTGCGGACGCGCGTGCGCGGCTTCTTCTACGGCCCGTCAGATCTTGGCAGGGCGCATCCTGCCGCCGAGGCTGAATGCGTCCAGCATGTGCGGTGCGCCTCCGACCTGGATGCAATGCTCATCGAGAGCCGTTTGGTGGCGCGCTACCAACCGCGTTTCAACAAGGACCAACAGCGAGGCCGCGCCATCGTGTACCTCCGGGTCGATGACAAGTCGACGTTCCCATCCCTGACGGCAGTGAGGAAGCGCCCAAGCACCGGACTCGTTATCGGCCCCCTCACCAACGTCTGGGCGGCCGAGACGCTCGCACGCGCCCTTCGTCAGCGCTTCGGCCTGCGCGAATGTGCCCGTCGCATCACCGGTACAACCCTTCCGGTATGCGAAGAGCGCGAGCTGGGTACCTGCCCCCGGCCCTGCATCGGTGCGATAAGTCCCGAGGAGTACCGCCGGCGGGTGGAAGCCGCCCTCGATGTCTTCGATGACGGTGGGCCTCGGCTTCGCGCCGCGCTCCAGACGCTGCGCGAGCGCGCGGCGATGGAGTTGCGCTACGAGGAGGCGATCCTTCACCGGGATGCGGTCCGTGCACTCGACCGGACCCTGTCCGGCCTCGAAGTGGTGCGTCATGCGGCCGCGCAGGACGGATCGGCGATCGTCGAGAGTCGCGACCATGACGTGGTGACCCACCTGATACGACACGGACGCGTCGTTCACACGTTGCGTTGCACGCGCGAGAGCATCGCCACAGGCGAGTTCGAGATTCTGCTGCTGAGGGCGGCCCGGCGGGCGTACACACGGGAGAAGCTCGCTGAGGACCCCTTCGGCGTGACGCAGCGGGAGCTCCGAGAGATCTTCATCGTCGATACCTACCGCAGGCAGCACGCCCCCACCGAGATACTGCTTACCGACGGACCGGACCAACTTGCCGCGGCCGTCCTTGCGCACGTCAGGCGTTGTAATCGTGTTCCCCGCAAGCTTCACGGAGCGCCTTCAGTCTCCTGACGTTCTCTTCATCTTTGACGGGAACCTCGCCGGGCATCTCGATGATCGCCACGCCGCCCGCGAGCCTCGGTTCCAAGAACATCCCGGCAAACCCCTCCTCACCGATCGTGCCGTCGCCGATCCACGCGTGACGATCCTTATGCGTTCCTGGAGGATACGCGCAGTCATTGGCGTGAACGAGCTGTATGCGTCCTGGACCGCAGTGAAGATCGAACTCATCGAGAAGCGCGCCCCAGGCGCCGGGCACGGACAGGTCGTACCCAGCCGCATGTGCATGGCATGTGTCCAGACACACGCCCACGCGATCGCCGTGGACGTCGTCCGATCGCGCAAGCACGGCACCGATCTCCCAAGACGTCGCGCCGAACGTAGTGCCCGCGCCTGCTGTGTTCTCGAGAAGCAGCGTCACGGGAACGTCGGCATCCTTAAGCGCATGGGACACGGCTTTTGCGACCCGGTCAGCCGCGCGATCGACGTCACCGGACCTGTTGGTGCCGATGTGCGTGACCGTCGCATCCGCACCAAGAAGCGCGGCTCGGCGCAGTTCGTCCGCAAGCGCTCGCCAGGAGCGCTCCCATATCGCATCGTCGTCAGATCCCAGATTGATGAGGTATGCGGTGTGCGTACACACGTACGCTATACCGAGGGAGGTTCGAGTGCTGCGGAAGAGCGCCGCTACGTCCTCACTGGTGGATGGTGCCTGCCATTGCCTGGGACTCTTGGCAAAGACCTGAACGGCCTCGCAACCGACGGACACCGAGTATTCCAGAGCCTCGGGATACCCTCCAGAGACTCCAATGTGCGCGCCAATAAGCATGCGGTCCTCCTGCTGTTTCGGACAGTCTATCGGAGAGCTAAAGTCCCCTCTTGAATACCCGAGGAGACACGTGCGTACTATAGATGTTTGGAGAGTCCTCGCCAGGGGAGTCTATGGTGAGTAGCAGCTCGTTGCGGTTACCGGGGAGATGACCGCTGCGGGAACACGTGAAGGGAGACCCGATGGGAACGAGTAAGGTGGCAGTGCGCTCTGCAAAGAGGACATGTGCAAGTGTGTTGGCCGTGGTACTCCTGTTCGCACTCGCCATTCCGGCGAGTGCCGTCGAGCCCACGACCTGGCAGGCATCGATGCCGCTTGTCAGGGTATCGGCTACGGTTGATGGCGAGCAGATAGACTCGGACGCCTACCAGCCGTGGCTCAGCGACGATGGTCGCTACGTCGTGTACCAGTCCGACGCGACGAACATCGCGCCAGAGGACGTCAACGATGGGCGGTCGGACATCTTCTTGTACGACACCTCCTCCATGGAGACCACGCTGGTCTCCGTCATCAGCGCCTCAGCTGCAGACATTGACCAAGACTCGTATGATCCGTCGATCAGCGATGACGGTCGGTACGTGGCGTTCCACTCGGGCAAAAACTTCGTTCCCGAAGACACGAACGGAGGACTGGACCTCTACGTCAAGGACATGGAGACCGGGGAATACACGCTCGCCGACATCATCGGTGACGGCACGTCTCCCGGGTACGACATCCAGCATCCCTCGATCAGCGGCAACGGACGCTTCGTTGTCCTTGAGTCGTACTACGACGTTCATCCGGACGACACCAACAATCATCGAGACATCTACTTGTGGGACATGGAGTCGAACGAGACGACCATCGTGTCAACACCCACGTCGGTTACGACGGACCCATCCCGCGGATCGCGGGACCCCTCTGTCAGTGACGACGGGCGCTATGTGGCGTTCTTCTCTGGCATCGACTTCGTGGCGGACGACGCCAACGGCGACCAGGACCTCTACGTGAAAGACATGTCGACCGGCGAGTACATGCGCGCCGACCTCATGGGCGACGGGTCGTCTCCCGATCAGGATGTCTCGGAGTTCAAGATCAGTGGCGATGGCAGCTCCGTCGTCTTCGAGACCGGAGAGATACTCGACCCCGTCGCGGATCTCAATGGCTACACGCGTGACGTCTACCTGTGGGACGTTGCGTCCGACGAGACGACACTTGTGAGCGCTCCCCGCGAGGATGCGGTCGAGTGGGACCGTGGCTCGCGCGACCCCGCGATCAGTGACGATGGTCGGTATGTCTCATTCTTCTCGGGACAGGACTTCCTTGCTTCCGATACAAACGGCTTGCAGGACCTCTACGTGAAGGACATGGACACAGGGGCATTCGTGAGAGAGGAGCTTGCTGCGTACGGTGACTCTCCGGGTGACAGCCTGGGGGACTTCGCCATGAGCGGCAACGGCGAGTATGTGGCATTCTCTTCGAGTGAACTTCTTGTTCGGCCCGACACGAACGGCGCGGACGATATCTTCCTGAAGAAGATCATGCCGATCACCGCCGACGGCTCGTTCCGTGCCGCGGGTGACAACCGTTACGAGACCGCCATCGCGATGTCGCAGGAGGCATTCCCGGATGGGGCCGACACAGTCGTGCTCGCAACTGGCGCCAACTGGCCGGATGCCCTCGGTGGCTCCGCTTTGGCAGGTGCCGTGGGCGGGCCGATCCTCCTCACCGAGCCTGGCGCTCTGACTCCGGCGGTCGCCGATGAGATCGAACGCCTGGGCGCCATGGATGTCTACATCCTTGGTGGGTACTCCGCAGTCTCGCTCTCGGTCGAGAACGCACTTGATGACCTCGTACCGCGGTATGTGAAGCGTCTTTCCGGCGCCGATCGTTACGGCACATCCAAGGCGGTAGCCAACGAGGCCATCAGCTTGATGGACTATGGATACGACGGCACGATGTGCGTGGCGACCGGCGCCAGCTACCCGGATGCCATGGCCGCCGCTCCGCTGGCCGCAGGACTTGGGTGGCCGATCGTTCTGGCCGATCCCGACACCGGCAGCGTCTACGTTCCCTACAGCGCCACGTCCGCCGTCATCCTCGGTGGAACCGGCGCCGTGGGATCAAGCGTGGAATCCGCTCTCAAGGTCAAGCTCGGCGCCGATGCGGTCGAGCGCGCCGGTGGAGCAACACGGTACGAGACGGCCGCGCTCATCGCGACGCGTGGCGTCGAAGGTGGATTGCTGTGGAACGGTGTCGGCATCGCATCGGGTGAGGCATTCCCGGATGCACTCGCCGGCGGCGCCTCGCTCGGCGCGCTCCGCACCGTGATGCTGCTCACCCCCGCGGTTTCACTCGATCCGTACGCGGGTGCGGCTCTTGAGGCTCACAAGGCGGACATCGCCGGGGTCAAGTTCCTTGGTGGCACCGCCGCCGTAAGCACTGGCGTTCAGACGGCTGTGGAGACCATTCTCGGTCTCTAACCCAGCCTCTTCTCCCTGCGCCACGAAGGGCGGCTTCTCCACTGCGGAGAGGCCGCCCTTCAATACGGATGTGGACCCGCGGATGTCACTCGTCGAAGTACACTTGTCGCATGGATACTGTGAGCGATCGCCGATGGACCGGCAGAGCCGTGCTGCATGTGGACATGGACGCGTTCTTTGCGTCCGTTGAGCAGTTGGATCACCCCGAGTGGCGCGGCAAGCCTCTCATCGTCGGCGGGGAGCCTGGCAAGCGAGGCGTGGTCTCCACGTGCTCGTATGAGGCGCGCCGATTCGGTGTCCGCTCGGCCATGCCATCCACCCAGGCGGCACGTCTGTGTCCCGACGCCATCTGGGTCACATCCCGCTTCGGTCGCTACGGCGAGTTCTCAAGGGCGGTTCGCGACATCTTCGCCACTTTCACGCCGTACGTCGAGCCGACATCGATCGACGAGGCCTATCTCGACGTCACGCCCGCCGATTCGGGAGCACATCCCGTAAAGATCGCCCAACAGATACAGGCCGCCGTCGATGCGCTCGGCCTGTCGTGTTCTATAGGCGTTGCTTCCAGTAAGACGACGGCCAAGATCGCGTCCGATTTTGATAAGCCGCACGGGATCACCGTCGTGTGGCCTGGGACTGAATCGGCGTTTCTGTCCCCCTTGCCGGTTCGCGCGCTGCCGGGAGTCGGCGCTGCCAGCGCGGCGCGGCTCAAGAGCCTTGGCATCAAGACGATCGGTGAGCTTGCGGCGCTTGACGCACCAACCGCGGAGCGAGTGCTGGGCACATGGGGTCCGGACCTGCTCGAGCGAGCCCGCGGCGTCGACGTGCGTGAGGTATGTGTAGAGCGTGACGTGAAGTCGGTCTCGAACGAGCACACCTTCTCGACGGATGTCCGGCAGCGCGAGGAGGTGGAGCACGCGCTCGGTGGTCTCGTCGCGCACGTTGCCGCCAGGCTGCGCAAGAAGGGTCTGAGTGCCAGGACGTTCACCGTTAAGCTCCGGTATGCGGACTTTTCCACGCCTACCATCCGCCGTACGGTCGAGTTACCGACCGATCTGGCAGAGGAGATGCTTCCTGTCGCGCTTGAACTGCTACGGAGCGCCTGGTCCCCGGGCGCCGGCCTCAGGCTTCTTGGTTTCGGGGCAAGCGGCTTTGATGAGAGCTGCGTGCAGCTGGACCTCTTCTCCGAGTCAGCGGGCAATGCCGATGAACGTCCGCGCCGGAAGGCGCTGGCAGCGGGCGTGGATGCGGTCAAAGCCAAGTTTGGCGATGCGGCCATCCGCAAGGGTACGGATATCGCTGATCGCCGCGAGAACCCGGACGTTCAGCCCGAATAGGTTGCGGGTTCGCTCAGCCCGAGTAGGCGCTGGCCCACGACTCCTCTTCGGGCGCGCCGGCGCCGCCGAGCGATGGGCCCATCGGACCGCTCGGAACGCCGCGGCGTAGGCGGACCGGTGCACCGCCCGGCGTACGGACGACGTATGGCTCTATCCGCTCCGCGATGATCGCGATCCCGCGTTCGTGATTGTTCTGGAGCACGCCTTCGACCAGGTAGGCGCGGTGTTTGACGATGACCTCCCCTGCCCGGTTGAGCGCGTCTTCGAAGACGACGACATCGAGGAGACCCGTGGGGTCCTCGAGCGTGAGAAAGCACGTGCGCTTACCCGAGCGGGTCCGTGGTGTCTGCGCCCGTTCCCGCACTCCCACGACCCGCACGCGGGTACGGTCTTCGCAGCGCGCCAGGTCCTTCGCCCACGTGACGCCGCGTCGCTCCAGGTCCGCGCGCGCGAGTGACAGCGGGTGACACGCCAGCGAGAGTCCTACGAGTTCGAGTTCGGCCGAGAGTCGCCGTTCGATCGACCAGCCC
>JBASNZ010000059.1:0-2047 GCA_049657775.1 Coriobacteriia bacterium
GCGTACACCCCACCGAGCGTGCCCACGAATGCCCTGCGGACGCCCTTGGACCCGATCACGCCTGCCACGGTCGCGCCGAGAAGCACCCAACCGATGATGGCCGGTCCGTCAAAGGCGAGTGAGAACATCCAGGCCAGCGCGAGCGCCACCCACAGCCCACCGGTCGCCCGTTCCCAGACGGCGAGCTCCTTGTCGGTCAGCGCCGCCTCGATCGCGTGACCCTTCATGAGGATCGGGATCCCCAGGCCGAAGACGATCGGCCACGGGCCGATACCCGGAACGAATGCCACGCCCATCATCACTGCGAGCAGGATGGTGGAGATCTGGTCGTTGAGGGCCGAGGAGTAATCATTGCGGCGAGCGGCGTCGTAGGCCGCCACCAGCACTCCGAAGAACACCTGCGTCGCGCCCAGGATCACTGTGATGACCAGGAACACCTGCAGGTCCGCGAGCGGGTCGAGGAACTGCGGCACCGGCAGCACCTTGGCGACATCGGTGTACGGAAGCGCAAAGTACGAGCCGAACATGAAGCCAACGACCATCGCCGCTGCTCCGCCGATCATCATCAGATCGCTGAAGCGCTTGACCCCCGGAGCCACATCCAGCTTGTTCTTGATGAACCAGAAGCCGGCGATGAGCATGGCCCCGTAGCCGACGTCGCCGATGCAGATGGCGAAGAACAGCGTGAAGAACGGAGCCAGAAGCGGCGTCGGGTCCATCTCGTGGTACTGCGGGCGTCCGTACAGGTCCGTGAGGAGCTCGAACGGTTTGAGCAGCTTGGGGTTTTCGAGCTCGACGGGAGGCGAGTCCCCCTCGGTGGGCTCGGACAACTCCAGGTCGATCGCACCGTCGAAGCTCGCGAGTGCGTCCTCCAGAGCGTGCCTGCGCTTGGCCGAGACCCAGCCGGAGATGAGGACGGTGCGCTCGGTCGAACCAAACCGCTCGCGAACGGTCACGACGTCCCGGGCCGAACCGAGCGCCTCGAGGACGGCGACGGCGCCGGTATAGTGCGACGCCGCCAGTTCCTTTGCGCGCGTAAGCACGGTCTCTCGCTCCGCGTCGATCCGCTCGATCTCGTCCCGCGCCAGTTCGATCTCCTCGGCCGGGTAGTCCTCAAGGTCAGGGAACGTAACCTCGGTGAAGCTTGAGAGGTTCAAGACCGCGCGCGCCTCGTCGAGTGCGCTCTCGTGTGCGAGCACGATCCAGGCTTCTCGCGTTCCCACGGCCCCCAGCTCCTCGACGGACACGACGGGAGTCGCGTCCCGGAGGCGCTGACGGATGGCGTCGCCTTCGACCGCGGGCACCGTACCCGTGATGAGGGCGACCTTCTCCGTGCTTCTCAGGCGCGAGAACTGCAGGTGTAGCCCCTGCCACGGGGTGAGGTCTTCGACGAGGCGTACCAGCCGCTCGCGACGGCGTTCGCCGCTTGCCAGCCGATCGCTCGCATCCAGGCATTCGCGGTACAGATGCCGGAACTCCGCGTCGGGCACGAGAGTGGCGAACTCCTCGGCAGGCATGTGGATCTTCTCCGAGATGAACGTGGAGAAGGGTGCGTCGTTCACGTGGTAGCGGCCAAGAAAGTCGACCACGAACTGCGCGTCGGCGAGATACGCGTCCAGTTCCTGGAGCTGGTCCTGTTCGGCGAGCGGGTCGGGTGCGGGAAGATCGTTCGCGTCGGGGGCGATGTCGAGCACGCCGACCCCGCGCAGTCTCTCCACGACGTCGGCAACTGCCGACGCATGGACGACCGCGGAGACCTTGAGCATCCGGGCGACAGCCACGGTCAGCCCACCAGCTCCCTCAGGGCGTCGGCGACGGCGCCGTCGACCCGCTTCTCTGCGGCGGAGATCACAGCGGCAAGCACCTCGGCCTCACGCGCGCGCTCTGCCTCGGCCGCTCGTGTCGCGCTCGCGATGATCGAGTTGGTCTGCGCCGCTGCGTTCGCCTTGGCCTGTGCCTCCGACTCCGCCTGCAACCGGACCGCGTGGGCGCGTGCCTCGTCGAGGATGGCACGCGCGGCGTCGCGCGATTCGGCCACGATCGCCCG
>JBASNZ010000060.1:0-2032 GCA_049657775.1 Coriobacteriia bacterium
AACGAGTTCAAGAACGACCAGGCCAAAGAGGACGGAGCGGCGTACATGACGCTCACCCTCTTCGACACCACGTTCGAGACCATCGCTCGTGCCGTGCCGATCGCCGACGTGCCCGACTTGGACGACACAACGTATAACCCTCACGGCATGACCGCGCTCTACGACGCGATCGCGCACACGATGCGCATCACCGACGACTTTGTGGCCAAGAAGCATCCCGACCAGGTGCTCTTTGTGATCATGACCGACGGTGAGGAGAACTCCAGCCGGGAGTACCGGCGCGACCAGATCTTCGACATGATCAAGGATCGCCAGGACCGTGCCGGCTACGAGTTCATCTACCTGGGCGCCAACCAGGACAGCTACGCGGCAGGGCGCGGCATGGGAGTGCGCGACGGTCGCACGCTCGACTACGCTGCTACACCATCTGCCGCACGGGACACCATGCTCCGCGCGTCGAATCAGGTGAAGGCGCACCGGCGCATAGGCAACCCGCAGACGCAGGAGTTCTTCTCGCCCGAGATGGACGCACTCGGCCTGCTCTCGGCCGAAGAGTGGGCGGCCGCTGGCGAGAGGAAGCGCGAAAGCCTGCGCAACGCGGCGGCGGGCAAGCGGTAGGGGCCGAGGGTGACACCGCTGTTCGAGGATCGCCGGGGCAACCCCACGCTGTTCGGGTGCGGCGTCGCCTCGCTCGTGGGTGTCGTCTTCTGGGTCGTGGTGATCGCGCTGGCGGTGCGACCCCCGGTCGGGACCATTCTCGCGGTCATCCTGGTGGCGTTTCGCTGGGGCAACTACGTGTAACCTGCGTTGTCTTTGGCGGTGTACAAATGGACAAAGAAGGGTATAGTATGTACACCGCATTGGAGGGGTGGTCGCGATGTCTATCGGACTTCGCATCAAGTCTGCTCGGACCGCAGCCGGGCTGAGTCAGAGAGGACTCGCACAGAAGGCTGCCCTGTCGCACAACCAGATTGCCAAGTACGAGCGCGGCGAGGATCTTCCCGGATCTGACGCGCTCCTGCGGGTGGCAGATGCCCTCAACACCAACACCGACTTCTTCTTTCGCGAAGCATCTGTGACACTCGGCGCGCCTTGTTGGCGCAAGAAGGCCAGCCTAGGTGTGCGCAAACAGCGTGAGTTGCTGGCGCGTGTTGAGGACTGGCTTGAGCGCTACATGGAGCTTGAGGCGCTCATGGAGCCCTGGAAGCTCGACGCGGTCGAGTTCCAGCGCCCGGGGGACTTGCCGTTGACTGTGTCAACCGGCGAAGACGCTGAAAGCGCTGCCGAGTTGCTGCGCCAGGAGTGGGAGCTCGGGCTTGACCCCATCGACAACGTCGCGGAGCTCCTGGAGAGCCGTGGAATCAAGGTATGGGCTCTGAGCGAGGCGGACGGTTTTGATGGGTGCAGTCTTGTGGCCAACGATGTCGTTCGGGTGATTGTCATCAACGACGCGTTTCCGGCCGATCGCCAGCGCTTCTCCCTGCTGCACGAACTCGGCCACCTCCTCTTCGAAGTGCCCGAGGGGCAGGAAGGCGAGCGAATCATGCACCGCTTCGCTGGTGCCATGCTCTTCCCCGAAGTCATGGTCATTCGTGAGCTATCCGGAAAACGGAAGCGGCTCGACATCGGCACCTTGCATCTGCTCAAGCATCGATACGGTCTGAGCATGCAGGCCATCGCCGCGAGAGCACGCGCCGTCGACGTGATCACTGAGGGCTACTACGCCAGCTTGTGCGCGGCTTTCAGGCGGAATGGCTGGTGGACGCAAGAGCCGGGCGATCAATACCTTCAAGGCGCCAAGGCCACCAGGTTCGAGCGCCTGGTTCTCACCGCGCTTGCGGAAGATGTCATCTCAAGATCCCGTGCCGCCGAGCTGCTCGGTCAGCCGTTCGAGGCGTTCATCGAGCAGTTCGGGGTCGAGCACGAGGGGCTCCAGGTCGGTGCTTGTTGCTGACGCCAGCATCTGGATCGACCTCGACGTCGCAGACCTTGTCGACTCGGCGCTGAGTTCGCCTCTCGACCTGCAGACCAC
>JBASNZ010000061.1:0-5470 GCA_049657775.1 Coriobacteriia bacterium
GAGTATGCTCGCGCGTGCGAGCAGCTCGCTCGCGTCAGCGCTGCTTGCCAGCACGACGTCGGGCGCGCCAAGCACCCAGATCCCGCGAACGCCAAAGTCCGCGGCGCTCCACTTGCGTGCCGAGGAGAACGGCACCGCTGTCAGGGGCAACCAGCCGGTAGGCGCCGGCACCGAGGCCGCGATCGCGCGCAGTGTTGGGTTGGGCGCCGGGTCGATAGCAGCGAGCGCGCCGAGCGGTTCCAGCGCCTGGTCCTCATCGGCCCCGCGACTTGCCATCTCGACGCGACTGAAGGCTGGCTCGCGCTCGGTGAGTGTGCCGGTCTTATCGGTCAGAAGCAGTTCGGTGCGGGCAAGCCCTTCCACCGCGGGGAGTTCGTTCACCAGCACACGATGCCTCGCTAGCGCCACCGCGGAGAGCGCGAACGCGATGCTGCTGAGCAAGACGAGCCCCTCGGGCACCATGGAGACCAGCGCCGCCACGGTGTCCGTGACCCGCGCCCCGACATCGGCGATGCTCCGGGATTTCGCAAAGATGGTGAGCGCACCCACGGGAACGATGCCCACGGCGATCCAGCGCAGGATGCGGTTGATACCGTCCATGACCTCGGAGCGCATCCTCGTGAAGGCGCGCCCGGCTGCCTCAAGTCGCCTGGCGTACGCGTCCGCGCCCACCGCGGTGGCACGACACGATCCGGTTCCCGCCACGACGAAGCTACCGGACATAACGGCATCCCCGGCGTCCTTGGCCACGGGCACGGACTCTCCGGTGAGGGCGGACTCGTCGACCTCCAGCCCCGCCGATTCCAGCACGGAGGCGTCGGCCACGATCTGCTCCCCGGGCGACAGCAGCATCACGTCGTCGATGACCACATCGCTCGCAGCGACCTCCCCGGGCAAACCGTCGCGCATGACCCGGATCCTGGGAGCCGAGATCAGCGAGAGCCTGTCGAGCGTGGCCTTAGCGTGCAGCTCTTGCGCCGTTCCGATCGCCGTATTGAAGACCAACACGAAGCCGAAGAGGGCGTCTCGCCACGAGCCGAACACCAGCGTGAGCACCCAGAGCACGCCGAGGATCAGGTTGAACCACGTGAAGATGTTGGCGCGCAGTATCCGGCCGACGGAGCGCGTCGTGCGTTCACGCACGGCGTTGGTGCGTCCAGCCGCGACTCGCTCGGCTACTTCGGCGGAACTGAGTCCCGCGACGTGTGTCATCCAGCCACCTGTTCGCCCGGGGCCATCTCTAATCTCGGAGATAGCTTACTTGACGACGGTTCCCTTCATCGAAGGATGCCACGCTCGCATGCCCGATACCATCCGGCGGGGCCGACTGACCTCTCGTCGCGCGAGGCGTCTCTCCCAAGATGCACGTCCCGGGATGTGGCATCATAGTCGGCGTTGTGTCGACAGCTGCGAGGGGTGGCTGATGGACGACATTCTCACCGTGCAGGGGCTCACAAAGCGGTACGGGCAACTTGAGGCGGTAAGCGGAATCGACTTCTCGCTGCGAGCGGGAGAGGTGTTCGCGCTGATCGGTCCCAACGGTGCCGGCAAGACCACCACGCTGCGCATCGTCGCCACCATCCTCAGCCCGACCGCGGGGTCCGTCACCATCGATGGCGTCGACGCCGTGTCGGATCCAGCCGCTGTGCGCGAGCGCATCAGTTACCTTCCCGAGGAGGCTGGTGCGTATCGGCACATGACCGGTCGCGACTACCTGAAGTTCATGGCCGAGATCTCCTTCGCCGAGAAGGACCGCCAGGATAAGGCGGTCGCCACGGCGGCCGAGGTCACCGGACTGGGCGACCGGCTCAAGGACAAGGTGGGCAGCTACAGCAAGGGCATGACACGCAAGCTGTTGCTGGCCCGCTCCATCATGATCCGCCCCAAGCTGGCCATTCTCGACGAGCCCACGAGCGGCCTGGACGTGCTCAATGCCATCGACATTCGCGAAACGATCAAGTCCTTCACGCGCGAAGGCATGGGCGTGCTGCTCTCCAGCCACAACATGCTCGAGATCGAATTCCTGTCGGACCGCGTCGCCATCATGCACCACGGTCGAATCCACGCTCACGGAACACCGGCGGAGCTGAAGGACCGCTACAACGCCGAGAACCTTGAGTCCGTCTTTGCGGCGGTGGCGCGATGAGACGCTTCCTCGTGATGTTCCGCAAGGAGATGAAAGAGCTCCTCACCCCGCAGATGCTGCTTCGAGAGCGTCATCGCGGGCATGAAGAGCGGCAAGGCCTCCGTCCTTCTGGTCATCCCCGGGGGCTTCGGCGACGCGATCGGCACGGCCTCCTCGGCCGAGATCACCACCTATACCCTCGTGCGCAACTTCTCGGCCATGGGCTCTCGCGATTCTGCCGCCCTCGCCAGTGCGCTCGCCGTTGCCAACGACGCGCTCCGTAACCAGGCGCTGGTAACCGCTGCGCCACAGATGGACACGCAATTCCTCAAGACGCCGGTGAAGGTTCGCGACAACGTGATCATCGGCGACGCCCGGGCGCCTGTCGGACCCGATGTGATCATGGGTTTCGTGACGACGCAGACGATGTTCGTGCCGATCGTGATGTTCATCGTCATCATCTTCGCCGCCCAGATGGTGGCGACCGCGGTGGCCACCGAGAAGGAGAACAAGACCCTGGAGTCGCTGCTGGCCATGCCGGTCAGCCGCTCGGGCATGGTGGCCGCCAAGATGCTTGCCGCGGGGCTGCTCGCGCTGGCCGCGGCCGCCTGGTACATGGTCGGCATGAGCTTCTACATGAAGGGGATGGTGCAGGGATTCGGCGGGCAGGCGGCCACGGACAGCATCGCCACGGCCGGTAAGATCGCCGCCGAGCTGGGACTTACCCTGGGGATCACGGACTACGTGCTGCTCGGTCTTTCGGTGTTCGCCGCGATCCTGGTGGCGCTCGCGATAGCGCTGATCATCGGATCATTCTTGGCATCGTCTACCAGGTCGCCTGGTTCGCGGTGCTCGTTACGGTGGCCGCCCGGGTATTCAGCTCGGACCGGATTCTGACGATGAAGTTGCGTATTGGTAGGAAGAAGGGCGTCGGCGGCGAACGGTAGTCTGTGAGCCGCGCACTACTGTATGCTTTACGATGGTTCGAAGGCTCCAAGATGTTCCGCCCACGGCCGAGGGGAACCGTGTGAGGCGTTCCGTGCAAGGGAGCATAGCCGTCATCGGTGCGCTGGTCTTCGCGCTGGTGCTCGCGATTGCTTCGCCCGCATTCGGCTACGATGAGCCGTACGTCATCGGGGGTACCCCATCTCCTTGCAGTATCTGCCACTTCCAGGCCGGGTTCTACGGCCCCGACCCCACCGACGCGGGGTGCGTCGATTGCCACGCGAGTCCCAACTCGGCGGACGACCCTGTCGGGTTCAACTTCTACGAGTGGTACGGTCCGCACGGGGGCTATGCGACGACTACCAACAAGTGTCGGGTCTGCCATTCGGTCCACAACGCTCCGACCGGAGGAATCATCCTCCTCGCCGCTGCAACCGTGACAGACACGTGCTTCACCTGCCATGACGGGACGGGTGGGTGGGGAGTGTACGGCACGATTCTCGCCCGGACGGGAGTTGACCCGCAGGATCGAAACGCCGCCACCCCGGGCGCCGCGCACAGGATGGTGGATGCGACCTCTACGATTCCCGGTGGAGACTCGGCCACAGGCGGAGCCCTGACAGGGACCTTCTCTGGAACTGCCGGCGTTCTCGCCTGCAATGACTGCCACGCCGTGCATGGTGCACGCACTGTGGCCGCGTTCAAGGGCGACCGTATCCGCGTGCGAGCCAACGAGCCATCGCCGGTGACTGACCGCCTTCTCAAGCAGCGCCCCACGGGCGGCACCGCCGATGTGACCGTGTATGGCTCGGATTGGTGTGCCGCCTGCCACGCCGGTCGCCACTCGGGCGGGACTGTCGGAAACCACCCCGTCGACACCGGGGCGGGAGCGTTCAACTACTCGAACGTAGCCATACTCGATGCTGTAACGCCCACTGATGCAACCATCCTCGCGCCGCTCGGCGGCATACCGTACGACTGGACTTACACGTCGTCGGAGCACTGGGTGGACGAACTGAACAACAGCGGGAACCGCGGATTCCTCATGCCGTGGCCCCGCACAGCCCAGCAGGGCGCGCATAAGCCCATCTGCCAGCAGTGCCACGAAGACTCGCGCAGTGTCGGTTCGCTGGATGCCACGGGCACCATCGGCGACGCCACCACCGCGTCGATACTCAGCCCCGACAGCGTCACCTGGAACGGCACCGCGTGGGTCACCACCGACACCGACAACCCCCGCTTCCAGAACTTCCCGCATGAGACCGCCAACACCTGGATGCTCGTGGAGAACAACGACGACCTGTGCATGAACTGCCACCCGCAGGGGCAGCTCCCGTAGGGCGTTCGGGCCTCCTCGCGCTACAATCGGCGTGACCCGGGAGGCGATTAGTGGACCGACCGCTCATCCTCGACCGTTATCGTCCGCTCGCCGACCTCGGCGCGGGCGGTCACGGCTCCGTCACCCTCGCATTCGACACCAAGATGGCCCGCCGCGTGGCGATCAAGCGTCTGCCGCTTCCGGTGGACCGGCACGGTCGACCGATCGAGCGCACCGGCCTTGCCGAGGCCCGCACCGCCGCCCTCCTCAATCACCCGTCGATCGTGACCGTGCATGAGTGGGACACGGACTCCGATGAGGCATTCATCGTCATGGAGGATATCGACGGGGCGTCTCTGGCAGACATCTTAGACGCCACCGGCGCTCCGCTCGACCTTGACGAGGTCGCCGCCGTGGTCTCGTCAGTGGGTAGCGCGGTCGCTTTCGCGCACGCGAACGGCGTGCTTCACCTGGACCTCAAACCCGCGAACGTGCTGATCACGCGCGATGGTCGAGTGAAAGTCGCCGACTTCGGCGTTTCCGCGCTCACCGATGCGACCGGCCGTGCCCGCGGTATCGCCGGGACCGTGGGCTACATGCCGCCCGAGCAGATCAGGGGCGAGACGCTCGACGAACGCACCGACGAGTGGGCGCTCGCGTCACTCGTGTACGAGATCCTCACCAATGCCAACCCGTTCGACGCCGACACCGCCGAGGGCTCTCTGTTTCGCATCGAGATCGCCCCGGTACCCGCTCCAAGCGAGTTCGAGCGGGGCCTTACTGCCGGCATCGATCTTGTGTTGCTCGCAGCGCTCTCCGCCGACGCCGCCGAGCGCTACCCCACCGTGTCGCATTTCTGCGATGCCATCCTCGATCATCTTGGCGACCCCGATGCGGGTCACGAGTCGCTCGCCGCGCTCGCGGACTCCCTGGTTGAAGGCGAGGATGCCGAGACCGCCGAGCGCCTCTCCTACCCGTCACTCGGCCTCTGGGACCGCCTCGCGCGACGCTCGGGCGCCCTGCGTCGCATCGGCGCCGCGATCGTGTGCGCGTGGCTTGCGTGGGCGGGCATAGGCGCGTTC
>JBASNZ010000062.1:0-8153 GCA_049657775.1 Coriobacteriia bacterium
TCCAGCACGAGGGGTTCTCGGTGGTCGATGTCTACCAGCCGTGCGTGACCTGGAACAAGATCAACACGTTCTCGTGGTTCCGTGAGCGCGTGTACAAGATCGAGGAGCTGTCCGACTACGATCCGACCGACCGCACCAAGGCGTTCGACCTGTCGATGTCCACATTCCACGAGCTGACGTGCGCGCCGGACGAGTGCAAGATCCCCATCGGCGTGTTCTTTGAGGAGCCTGAGTCGTTCACGTACCAGGACGGTCTTCCGCAACTGGACCGCCCGATGTGGAAGCACGCCGAGGCCCCGCGGGACATCTCAGCGGCGATCGCGAGGTACGGAGGGTAGGCCCTCGGACTGCGACGTTTGACGCGGCGCTCGCACATCGCGGGCGCCGCGCGCGCTTTCGCCCTAGAGCATGCTCTCCCACCACGACCACAGTCGGTCGGCGTGATGGCCGCGGATGAGCACGATGTGGTTGCCGAGCGGCGCGCGGAGCAGATCGCTCACGTGCCCGTCGGTGAGCCGCACGTGGGCCTGGGTGCGACAGAGGTTCTCGGCATCTCCCGAGCGCGTGACGACTCCCTCGGCGATCCAGAGCTGCTCCATCGCCGCGCCGCCGATGCGCACCAGGGTCACGTCGCCGTCGGGAATAACGCCCTGGACGCCCACGCCACGTCCCGACTCGAAGTGCGAGCGCAACCGGTACCGCTCCACCATGCTTCGCGGCACCGTGCAGTGCGCCAGCCATAGCGTGTTCTCGTCCTCGTCAAGCTGTGCGGGATTGGCCATCCACGGCATTTCGCCGGTCATGAGGTGGGTCCACATGAGCCCGACTGTGCTGACCAAGTCGCCCTCGCAGCCGGCCATGATGTCCTCGTCGGCAAGTGCGGACAGCGCGAAGCATCCGGTGGTACCTCGATCGAGCACCAGGTCGAAGCAGCGAAGCGTGACGGCATCCAGCGCGTAGTGGGCGATCAGCTCACGCATCGCCGCATGCACGCGCGCCACCGAGTCTATCTCGGCTTCGCTCGGCTCCACGCACCCGGTCGCACCCGTCACAAGCGAGCTCACGCCGGGCTCGATCGCCGCGTCTGTTACAGCCTCGATGCGCGAGACGAGCTCGTCCATCTCGATGGGCACGACCTCGGGTCCCCACATCTCCCGGACGACCGATGGCTCGGGCATGCTGGCGACCAGCCAGTCCGACGGTGGACCGATAAGGCCGATGCGTGCGGAGCGAAGGGCGTTTCGCACTGTGACGTCTTCGAGGGCCATGGTGATCTGCTCCAGTCCCTCGGCATCCTCGGGATCCGAGAGATAGAACACGCGACCGGAGATGCCGTCCTGCTGCAGCCTGGCCAGGACCTCGAGCGCGGCCGGCAGCGAGTTGTTGCCCGGGTGCGCGATCAAGAAGACCGGCTCGTCCGGTGAGGTGATCTCGCGCGTCTCCTGGACAGACAGGATGAGCCCTTCCGTGCCGCCCGTGGCGACAAGATAGAAGAGCGGCGCTGGCTCTGTGATGTCCGCGACGGTCCAGGGCTCACCGCCGAGCATGGCCAGTGCCTTCTCGTAGGTACCGGTGATCAGCGAGCGCTGCTCCTCGGGAACCAGGATCGACGCCAGCGGCAGGAATCCGAATCGAGCGGTCACGGCAGGCCTCCTGAGTGTGGGGATCGGCACGAGTGTGAGTATCCCCGAAGGGAGCGGGACACTCACCACGGCTCTGCGTACCGCGCTACACTCAGGACGACACGTCACAGGAGGTCGGATGCGCCGCTTGGCCCGGATACGGATGTTCGCGCTCCTCGCGCTCGCGACGCTGCTCGCGGGGTGCGCAGCCGGCCTCACCCTGCCGACCGGCGTGGTCTACCCGTCCATCAAGCTCGACGCGACGGTCAAAGACGACCTAACCATCAGCCACAGCTTCACGTTCGAGGGAAAACCGCAGGTCGTGGATCTAACGGTTGATGGTTCGCTCTATGCCGGAGCTCAGCAGGCCCAGAAGAGCGTCATCCGTTTCGGCACCGCGCACGAGAACGACTGGATCGAGGAGTACTATCCCGCGTTCGTCTTCGAGAAGCATCAAGACGCCTTCTTCACGGGCCTGCTTGACGAGATGCGCCGCATCCGCGACGCCGAGGCGCTCGACTCGGACCGTTATGTCGAGCTCATGTGCGTCTTCGCACAGTCCCTGGAGTACCGCACCGATCCGGGTGACCTGTCGCCCAAGTTCCCGGTGGAGACGTTCGTGGAGCGAGCCGGCGACTGCGACGACAAGACGCTGCTTCTGGGCGGTATGCTCGCGCATGAGGGATACGATGTCGCCGTCATGCTGTTCGAGGCCGAGCAGCACGTCGCGCTCGGAATCCGCGCCGACGCTCTTGAGTACGACGCGAGCGGCTACGCGCTGGTGGAGACCACCACCGGGGGGTTCGTCGGCATGGTTCCTGACAGTGTCGGAGACGGCACCACGCTGTCAAGTGAGCCACAGGTCTTCGCGCTCGGCACGGGAACCGCACGGTACTCCTCGGCCAGCCAGGTGAAGGAGATCCTGTCGCAGGCGGATGCGCTGGAGGCGCGCGCCACAAAGCTTGGCGAGGAGATCGCGCAGGCCGACGCGGAGCTGACCACACTGGAGGCCGCCGCCAACAACCTGCACGCGCAGCTGGACGCGCTCTCGGGCGATCCCACCGCCTACAATGCGCTCCTCCCCAGCTACAACGCCGCCGCCGGGAAGTTCAACGCCGCGGTCGCCGCCAGAAACGCGATCGTCGAGAAGCACAACTCTCTCGTTCAGGCGTACACGTACATCGCCGAGCACCTCGACGACCGTGTGGGCGTGGTGGCCTACCTTCGCGACCACCAGCTGTGACGACCGCGCGGGCGCGAGGCAGACTGCGGCTGAACCGTGGTGACCGCCCCCGCGATCGCGAACACGGGTCGGCGGCAGTGATACTGCTCGGAGCCACCATCGCGATGGCGCTGCTGTTCCGCCGCTCGTTCTGCGGCCAGATCTGCCCTCTGGGCTTCTTGCAGGAACTGTTCGGCGGCCTGGGTCGCAAGATCTTCCACCGCACGTTTGAGATGCCGGCCGTCCTTGACCGCCCGGCACGGTACCTCAAGTACATCGTGCTCGTGGTGTTCGTGGGGATGGCGTGGACCGCCGCCGACCTTTCGGTGCGGCCATACGACCCCTGGGCGGCCTGGCAGCACCTCACCTCGGCCGAGGTTCTCACCGACGTCTCCATCGGACTCGTGGTCCTTGGCGTGGCGCTGGTGGGCTCGATGGTATACGACCGATTCTTCTGCAAGTACCTGTGCCCGATGGGCGCCTTTCTCGGCATCTTCTCCAAGGTGAGCCTGTTCAAGGTGCGCCGCACCGCCGAGACATGTATCGACTGCAGGGCGTGCGACACGGCCTGCCCGATGGATATCCCCGTCTCCGAGGTGGAAACGGTCGAGTCCTCCGAGTGCATCTCGTGCGGCGAGTGCACGACCGCATGCCCGGTGAAGGACACGCTCTCGACGCAGACGCGTGGCGGACGCCGACTCTCCCCTCTCGCCGCCACCGGCGTCATCGTGGCCGGGTTCGCGGTGATCGTGGGCGTAGCGACGGCCACCGGCGACTTCCGATGGTCCGCTCCTTCGTTCACCGAGAGCGCCAAGACCGCTGCGGAGGGCGAAGGAGCGCCTGTCGCCGAGTTCGATACCGCACTCATCAAGGGCTCGAGCGTGCTGTCCGAGGTCATGGATGCGGCGGGCGTCTCGGCCGACGAGGTGGAGCAGGTCTTTGGTGTGCCGGCAAGCGATCAGGCCAAGCCGATCAAGGACATCAAGGGCACGTACGGGTTCACACCCGACGATGTTCGCGCCTTCATCGAACTCTACCGGGATGATCCCGTCTCCGCGCTCACGTTCGTACCTTCGGGAGAGGCGGCCGAGGAGTAGCCCGCACGTCCGGAACACAGCGTGGAACATCTGCGCGCGAGTCGCGAGAAATGTTGAGATCGGAGCGTATCTTTTCGGACCGAACAAGCGTTACTAGAAATGCCGGCCACCCCTCGGCCGGCATTTTCCTTGCCTTCTGCGGACGGAACGTCGCTGGCCACCGCGCTGTGCCTCCGAATCTCATGCCGAATCAGCACCACAAGCTGAAGAACTCACAAACCGACTAGTCGGCGACCGGCTATCCAGCATCAGCCTGGTTGTCGTCGCGATGGAATCTGGTCTCGGGCCGAAGCAGCTTGCGCCTGCCCACCATCCTGATGAACGCCTCGGTAGCCGCGGGGTCGAACTGCGTGCCGATGCCCAGGTCGAGTTCCTGTACCGCGGCTGATGACGACAGCGCCGAGTGGTAGGAGCGTCCGGCGGTCATCGCATCATACGCGTCGCAAATGGCGATCAACCTGGCCTCGAGCGGGATCTGCTCACCAGCGAGCCCGTCGGGATACCCCGTCCCGTCGTAACGCTCGTGATGGTGCCGGACCCACGGCAGTATCTCATCGAGTTGTGTGGAGGAGAGTATCTGCTCACCAAGCGCCGGGTGCTGGCGGATGTTCCGGAGCTCCGATCGCGTGAGCGACCCTTGCTTGCGAAGCACCTGATCCGAGATGCCGATCATCCCGATATCGTGCAAGAGCGCCGCCACTTCGAGCAACCGGATCTTGGTGTCGCCCAGTTCGAGTTCCCGGCCCAGCATGACCGCCAACATCGCCACATTGCGCGAGTGGAACTGCGTCATCGGGTCCCGAGCGTCAACTGCCGCGGCCAGACCCCGGATGGTAGACAGGTGGGACTCGGTCTCCAGTTTGACCGCGCGCTCCTCGGCGGAGAGCGCCTCCACGACGGACTCGTCGAACACCACGGTGCGGTTCTTGCCGTGATACTTAGCCCAGTACACAGCGCCATCCGCCCGGCGAACCAGCTCCGCGCGATCGGAGGCGTCCCGGGGAAACGTGGCGACGCCGATCGAGGCTGTCAGTGGGCGACCGTCGGGACCGTCGATCCGGGCGAGCGCTTGCCTGGCCCGTTCGCACAGGACCATGGCTTCCTCGGTGCCGCTGCCGCCAAGTACGAACGCGAACTCGTCGCCACCGATACGACACGCAGCGTCGGCGAGCCGACACGCGCCCCTGAGCGCCTCTGCCGCCTGCTTGAGCACTTCATCGCCACGCCCGTGTCCCCACGCGTTGTTCACGCGGCTGAAGTCGTCGAGATCGACGATCACCACGCTCACCGGGTCGCCGTGTCGGGCGGCATTGTCCAGGTCCAGTTGCAGGCGCTCGTGGAAGTACCGGTGGCCCAGAAGGTCGGTCAGCGGATCGTTGATCGCCGTCCTGAAGAGGACCTCATTCTCCATAGCCGACGCGGCCTGGCGCACGACCACGACGGCGGTAAGACCCACGGCGATCGCAAGGTAGGTGCCCAAGATCAGCGGCGGATCGTTTTGCGTGTGCCCCAAGAACGCGAAAGCGAGGATGGCGATGGTGAACACGGACGGTGCGGTGACGGCGATGGCGTTGTGTCTCATCGGCCGCATTCTGGGCACGGCACGGAACCGGGGTTCGAAGTGCGGTGATCGCAGCCGGGTCAGCGCGCCGGCGAACGCGAGCGACATGCTCGACATCCAGGCCACCTCGATGAGCAGCTCCCACGCGCTCGCCGCATTCATCGCGGCGCCCAGGTACCACACGGGCCACAACAGCGTGGCTGTCCCGTACAGACCGAGCGCCAGCACCACCCGGCGCTCCCACACCTCCCACCGGCTCCACGCACGACTCGCGCAATCGGCAACAACCGCGACCAGAATGAGCAGCCCGATCACCGAGTACGCCGACGCAAGAAGCATCTCCGTGGGGTCAGCTCCCGGATAGCGCCTGGACAGCGGCACCAGGAACACCGCTAGCGCGACTCCGAACACGACCAGGGATGCACCCAATGCATCGGCCAGATGGCGGCCCAGCGCGGTGCGGGTGAGCGTTCTGAAGTCGGTAAGCCTGAACAGCAAGACGATGAGCGCCACCCCCGCCGTGAGAGACAACCCCGCGGGCAGGGCCGGCCACGAGGAGGTGAGATCGAGCCCCAGAACCATGCGGATGCTGACATACGACTCGGAGAGCACCAGGAGCAGCGTGCCGATCGAGAGCGACAACCACAGCCGCTTCTCGTCCCCACGCGAACGCACGTACGCGAGGATCGCGGCCACCGTGCACGCGACGAACGGCGCGATGTATGCGAGCTGGCGGACGATCTCGATGATGGTTCCGCGCGCCGACGTAAGGCTTGTCGCCACGTATGTCATGACGAGCACGAACCACAGCAAGACGAGCGGCGCGACGGGCAGGCTGGGCGCTATTCGCCCGTATCTGCCCCGAGGATGATCACGGGTCTCGAGAGACTCCATCCAGTCGGCCTTCCTGCGGATTCGCTGAGGGCGAGGGAGAATGCGTAAGGGTAGTATAGACGTGTCGCCCGTTTGAGCGCGAACGGAGGATGCTCATGAGCCAGGTAGTGATGGTCATCGCCCCGAGTGGATTCCGGGACGAGGAATACGATCACCCCAAGAAGGCCCTTGAGGGCCGAGGGGCGACCGTCACGACCGCGAGCGTGACGCCGCAGACGTGCATCGGGAAGCTTGGGATGGTGGCCGATGCCACCATTGCGATAGCGGACGTGGAGGCAACGGACTACGATGCCGTGATCTTTGTGGGCGGCGCTGGCGCCAGCGTGTTCTTTGACGATGCCGATGCCCATCGGCTCGCACGCGAGTCGCTCGCACTGGGGCGCGTCGTGGCAGCCATCTGCATCGCGCCGAGCACGCTTGCCCACGCGGGGCTGCTGGCGGGCCGCCGCGCCACCGCGTTCTCCTCGCAAAAAGACGACCTCATCGCCCACGGCGCGCGCTGGACGGGCACCACCGTGGAGGTGGATGGTCCCGTGATAACCGCGAACGGGCCCGCCGCGGCGCACGGTTTTGGGATGACGGTCGCTGACGCCCTTGGCCTCCCCTACACACGTGACGAAGGAGAGTGACATGCAGCTTGCGATGTACCGCTGCCGCATCTGCGGCGAGACGTACCTGGGCTACGCGGAGCCGGGCAACTGCCCGTTCTGTGGCGCGCACGTGGAGTTCTTCGGGCCCCCCGAGGACTTCGATGCTGTCATCAACGATCTCGAGCTCACCGAGGTCGAGCGCGGTGACCTGGAAACCTCGATCGAGATCGAGCGCGCGAACACGCGCTTCTATCTGGGAATGGCCGAGCGCAAGGACAACGACGCGCTCCGCTCGGCATATAAGCGGCTGGCCCAGGTCGAGGCCGAGCACTGCTCGGTATTCTGCAAGCTTGCCAAGACGGCCAAGCCCGCCGACCTACTCACTCCCGGCGAGACGACGGGCTCGTGGGCCTCGGATATCGATGAGTCACTCTCGCGCGAAAACCGCGCGACGACACTCTACGCGAGCTTCGCGGCACGGGCCACCAACCCCCGCCTGCGCGAGGTCTGGGACGCCATCAGCGCCGTCGAGGCCGACCACATCACGCTGGACGATCTGGCTAAGACGTACGTCTAGGCTGCGTGTAACGTGCGCGCTGCGCGAGCCGGGCCCCGGCAGGGGCTCCGTTCGCGTTCTAGAGTTCCTTTCGGCCGAACGCACCCACAGCGGCCGCCACGCACAGCAGCGTGATGATCGCCGCGGAGACGAGCGGCCAGAGCGTCGCGATCTCCTGGCCGATGAGCAAGGAGTTGGGCGCCCCCATAAGACCCGCGGGTGTGTATTCAAGCGCGGGGCCCCACAGCGATGCGAGCGACAGGAACACGAGCACCCCAAAGCCCAGGAACACCGATCCCATCTGCGAGTCGACAAGCGCTGAGGCCAGCGTCATGACGCCGATGATGAAGATCGCGAAGACGAGCCACACACCGGTGATCTTGGCGAGCATGCCCGCCGGTGCCTCGCCGAAGATCGCGAGCGTGACCGCCCACGTGCCAACCGCGCCAAGCACCGTCGCTACCACGAGCAGCGTCACCTGCGAGACGAACTTGGCAAGCACGAACGCCGTCCGACTGAGCGGCTTGGTAAGCACGAGGATCGCCGTTCCGCTCTTGCGCTCGCTCGAGATCATGCCACCGAGGATGATGATGAGCGCCCAGGTGATCATC
>JBASNZ010000063.1:0-3216 GCA_049657775.1 Coriobacteriia bacterium
AACAACCTTGGCGTGGGCCTAACGTCTCGGTGCTTCAGCTGCGCGCCGAAGCCTGATACCCAGCCTACGACTCTGGCGCGTCAGCTGGAAGCACTTGTTAGCCTGGCGGTCCTGAGTCGTCCAGCCACCAATCAAGGTCGCCGAGTTCAAAGTCCTTGGCGATGACCTGCAAGTGATCGTCTACATCGCCAAGAGCTGTGTCGATGGCGGTTGCCTGCTGAGAGCGCAGGGCCCCGAGGTCTACCGCGATGAACTCAGGGGTGGGGTCACTTGAATCCCACAGCAAATACTCGAACGCAGTTGGTGAGATTGAGGCGCGGACGATGAAGGCGTGCTGTGTCCGCTTGCCGCGAACGTACTTGGTTGGATGGCCGACTGACTGATTGCGGATGGTTCGCACGCCCTTCAGCAGGTCGCGCTCCGAGTCAGACATGGGTTCGTACCCGAGGCCAACCGCCTCGAGCATACTGGCGATGGCATCTTGCTGGAGGAACATCGCCTGAAGTAGGCCGTAGAGACGTAGGTACTTCTGGCCGACCAGCAACGAATCCTCTGGTTCAAACTGCTGCGAATCCAGGAAGAACGCGTCGATTGCCTCCTGAGAGTCCTCGACGGCGTCCATTGATGAGGTCAGCTGTGTCCACCGACCGGAGCTCCCATTCGACTTGCGGCGGAATGCCTCACACAGGTCAGCCGAACAGCTCGACAGCGTCTCCCGTACAAGCTCAATGGTGTCTTGGACTGGCGGCACTGTCCCCCCGTTGCGACGCTCAGGCTAACCCTATATTCTGCGGTACAGGTGACCGCGCCTTGCGCACAAGTCCTTCTGCATTCCTTGGGCTCTTCCTGCACGCGCGAGCGGCTTACGCAGTCTCCGTAAGCCCGGAGCCCGCCCCACCTCCCTACCGCCCGAACCTCCGCGCTACCTCGCTCACGACCTCGCTCGCTCGCATCCGCTCCACATCCTGCACCGGCAGCGCATCCAGAAACCGCTGTGCGTAGGTCTTGCTGCCCACCAGCCGCGCATCCGCCAGCACGAGACACCCCTCATCGGTGCTCGACCGTATCAGCCGGCCCGCCGCCTGCTTCAACTCCAGGATCGCCTCGGGCAGGTAGTAGTGCTCCCACCAGGCGCGATCTCGCTCCTTGCGCTCCTCCAACACCGGGTCGTTGATCTGGCCAAACGGAAGGCGGGGGATCACCACGCACCGCAGCGTATCGCCCTTGGCGTCAAAGCCCTCCCAGAACGACTTGGTGGCAAAGAGCGACATGCGCTCGTCGGCTAAGAACTCATCGGCCACGCGCTTTCGCGAAACGCCGGCGGTCTGCGCAACCAGCCGCAGCCCCTCGCGCTCCAGCGGTTCGGCAAGGCGGCGGTAGAGCTCGTCCAGCTCGCGGCGGTTGGTAAAGAGGGTGAGCACGCTGCCGCCCATGGCGGTGTGGATGCCGTAGAGCAGCTTCTCCAGATCGTCGATGTAGGTCTTGTGCCCCGGCTCGGCGATGTCGGTGGGGACAAAGACCGCCATCTGGCGCTCAAAGTCGTACGAGCTGGCAAGACGCAGCGTGCGGCGCTCCTCCTGGGGCAGGCGGGACAGGCCCACCGCGCGCTCAAAGTGCGAGAAGTCCTCGCCGGTGGCGATCGTCGCGCTGGTGAACACGATCGACCGCACGCGGGGGTAGAGCTCCTCGGCAAGCGCCTCGCCCACGTCCAGCAGCGCGGCGCCGATGGCCTCGTCTTGCGCGTCGCGCCGGCGGTTGACAACCGCGGAGTACACCATCCGCTCGTCCTCGCCGTCGAGCACGGTGGACAACCCGTCGAGCTGCCCGGAGAGCCCCGAGAGTTGCCCCACCAGGTCGGCTCGCTGGTCGTCGAAGCCCTCGCCGACCTGCTCCAGCATGGTCACGATCTCGGTCCCCAGCTTAAGCGCGTGCGCAAGCCGCTTGGCAAGCGAGCGGCCCACCCCGGCGGCCCGACCCCACGGGCCCGACTCACGCACCAGCGGCGTGATGCGGATCTCGCTGCGGTCGTACGTGCCCTCAAGGCGTTCGCTCAGGTCCTTGACGAAGTCAAAGAAGCTGTCGGCAATGGTGGCCGACTCGGTCACGACCTCTCGCAGCTCGTCGATCCTGGCGAGCAGGTCGGGATTGACCTCGCCCTTGGCAAGCGACACGCGCGAGCGCAGACCGTCGAGCGTTCCTCCTCGGCCACGCGCGTGAAGACCCGCGAGCACGCCCTTGCAGTCGGTCCACGACGCGCCGTGGGACAGCTGCTCGCGAGCCTCGTCCTCGGCGGCGTGCGCCTCGTCCACGATCCAGTGACGCACCGGCGGGAGGATGCCGCCGCCCAGCGTGAGGTCCCTAAAGAGCAGCGCGTGGTTGGTGACCACGATGTGCGCCTGTGTGGCGCGGCGGCGCTGCCCGTGCAGGTAGCACAGGTGCGGGAAGAAGCGGCAGCGCTTCTTGGTGCAGTCGGGCACCGAGGCGGCGACCTGCCGCTTGAGGGCGTTCTGCCAGTGGAGGTTGACGGCGTCCAAGTCGCCCCACGATGACTGCGCCACCCATGCAAGCAGCATGGCCGCATTGGCGCGGGTCTCCTCGTCGGTACCGTCCGCAGTGTCAACCACGCGCTGGAACTTGCGAAGGCACAGGTAGTGGTCGTAGCCCTTGAGCGCCACGTACCGCAGGTTTCCGCCCATCTCACGCGCTAGCTCTGGTAGTTCGCGGTAGAGCAGCTGATCCATAAGCGTGTTGGTCTTGGTGGCCACGCCCACCGCGATGCGGTTGTTAAGCGCCAGGTGCGCGGCGGGCACCAGGTACGCCACCGACTTGCCCACGCCGGTGCCGGCCTCCACCGACAGGTGCGTGTCGGTGCAGAATGCCTGCAAGACGGCACTGGCCATCTCAAGCTGCTCGCCGCGCGACTCGTAGCCCTCGTACATGCGGCACACCGCACCGCCGTCGGCGAACTCGGCAAGCACCGAGGAGGACTCGGGCGCACGAAGCTCCAGCTCGGAGGCGTCCAGCATGGTCTCGCCCTTGTCGTGGCGCAGGCGCTCGTGGCGAAGCGTCTTGATGTCCAGCGCGGGGCGCGACCTACCGGCCGCCATGTGGGTGAACACGCGCTCGAGCGGCCACTCGGGGCCGGCCATGCGCGCGATCTCGGCAAGCACGGCGTCGGGCAGGTCGTCCAGGCCCACAAGCATCACGCGCCACAGG
>JBASNZ010000064.1:0-5999 GCA_049657775.1 Coriobacteriia bacterium
AGTTCGTAGTCTGGGAATGTTGCGCCTGGGACGATCTCTGGTCTCATTCTGCCTCACTCCTGTTGTTCGATCGGTCGTGGGTACATACCCCTGCCGTCACACAGATACTGAACGCGGCGCGTCGGGAGCTTGATCCCCGTCACCCTTCGAGCGAGCCGAGATACTGCCCGTAGTCGGCATCCTCGAGGAATGCCAGCACCCGCTGGCGGCCGGTGCGAAGCACCGCCCACGGCGCGAACTTGAACTGCAGATGCATCCACGCCCATTCGCGGAGGCGTGTGGCTAGCGGGAGCTCGTGCAGGTAGCGGCGCTGACCAGGTCCCAGGCGCCGGTGCCTCAGCAGCAACCCCGCAAGGAAGGCCCGCACGATCCTCAGCCGGGAGTAGAAGCTCCGGTACTCGGCTGTGATCAGCTCTTGCATCTCCCTCGCGGACATCCGCTCCGGGCGTATGGCGACATGCATCCCGTCGAGGAACCTGAGGTGCTCGATCTTGTGGAAGAGCACGCGGCCTGCCGCCTCGTGTTCTGCTGTGCTCTCGGTCCCGGGTAGGGGCGTCTCGAAAAGGTACTGAAGCGACGTGAAGTACTTGCGCGCGAATCGACCGTTGCGTTTGAGCGTCTCTGCGGTGTCTCCCGCAAAGGCGATGAGCATGCCGTGCACGAGCAGGCCGTGTCGGCGCATCGCCCTGAGAGCTGCGGCTATGCGGTCGCTACTGATGTGCTTGCCGACTTCGTCAAGGTCGCTGTCCGCCGAGGACTCCACGCCGATGCACAGCATCGTCATCGGCGCGAGGTCGTGCAGCAGCCTGAGCAGCTCCTTGTCGAGGCGGCCGAACCGGTCGAACACTGCATCCGCGCGGAGCTGGATGGCGATAGACCCCGCATACCCGCGCTCGATCGCACCCCGCAGGAAGTCCTTGAACGACGGCTTGTTGGCGGCGGCGTTGTCATCGATGAGGAAGACGTTGGCCTGGCCTTCCAGCTGGCACCCGAGGAGCTCGTCTACGCTCGTCTCCTCGTCCCGCAAGACGTATCGCGGCCAGATCTGGTGGACCTCGCAGAACGAACACCGGCCGGGGCAGCCACGCGACCGCCACACGAGCCCGGTCGTGCGACGCTCGAAACCTTCAACGAGCGACATGTCGATCAGCGGAAGCGCGCAAACCTCGGCACGCGTCAACTGGACGGGCGGAGGGCCGAACGCGAGCCCGTCGTGTCCCCGCCACACGATGCCAGGTATGCTCTGGATGGCCGCATCCGGAGGCGCGCCGTCCGGGCAGCCGCGCAGTGCGTCCAGCAGCCGCGGGAGCGAGAACTCAGCCTCGCCCCTGATCACGTAGTCGGCACCGGTCTCGAACGCCCTCTCGGGAGCGCACGTCGGCTCGGGTCCGCCGAGGACGATCGGCGCGTCCGGGACGAGACGCCGGGCCTCGACGATGAGGTCTGCGGTCCTGGTGAGCGTGCACGTGATGGCCGAGAAGCCGACGACGTCGGCCGTGCGCACGAAGTCCCAATCCACTGACCCCTGGCCCGAGATGTCCTCCACGAACGCCCGCACCTCGTAGCCGGCGTCGCGAAGCACCGTGGCGAGCAGCGGCACGCCCCGGCCCATCGCGACGTGCGAGTAGATGTTGAGCCCAGGCGAACCGGCCTCGATCAGGGCCACACGCATCGGCTCGGTGGGACTCATGGCCGTCACCTCCATACGTCCCATTGTTCCCAGCAGGAGGGAAGGTGGCGGAGCCATTCCGACGAACGGCACCTCCCGGCACGGCCAGTACGCCGTGCCCGTACGGCATGGCTCCGGGATCTGCGACGTGACTCATGCGTGGCTGGTCCATGGCATCCCCCAGAAGCCCAGAACCAGCGCACCTGGACCGCTGTGCGTGCCGAGGACGGGTCCGACGCGGCCGGTCCTCACCGCTTGTACGGCGACGCGTTCCTGCAGCATGTCGATGAGCGCGTCTGCGTCCTCAGGGCACTGTGCGTGGTTGACGATGATGGTCTGTTCCCCGGGGTTGGTGATCCGCTTGGCGGTCGCATCGGCCAGCGCCGAGAGTGCGCGCCTCCTCCCTCTGACCTTCATGAACGGGGCAAGCCGGCCTTCGGCATCCACGTGGAGCACCGGCTTCACGTTGAGTACCGTGCCCGCAGCAGCGACTGCGGGCGATATCCTTCCTCCGCGTACCAGGTACTCGTAGGAGTCGACCGTGAACACCGTGTTGGCTCGCAGGCGGTTGTCTTCCGCCCATTGGATCACGGCTTCGGCCGACGCGCCGTCAGACAGCTTCTTGGCCATCTCCATCACGAGTAGACCGTGCCCGGCAGAGACGGAGAGAGAGTCGACGATGTGTATCCGAGCATGTGGGAACTCCTGCAAGAAGCGCTCGCGCGCCACGAGCGCGGTATCGTACGAGGAGCTGAGGCCAGAGGAGACCGTGACCACGATCGCCGACTTGCCAGCGTCATGTGCTCGCCGAAAGGCTGCCGCATACTCCGTTGAAGGTACTTGTGAGGTGGTCGAGCGCACACCAGCGCGAAGTGCGTCGTAGAAGGCATCGGGTGAGAGGCCATGCTCCGCCTCGCCAAGCTGCTCTTCGCCATCGAGGGCGTAGGGCAGGTGCAGCAGCTCCACGCCTGCTTCCTCAAGGGTCTCGTGCGACAAGTCACAGCAGCTATCGGTGATCAGCAGCGTATCGTGCACGGTGCGCCTCCTCTTACGTCAGTCTCGGGCGGCCGGGAAGGCCGGGATCATCAGTTCACCAGTGAAGGCGCTGTTGCCGACATCAGTGCTCTGATGTCGGCAACAGCGGCCTCGGCGGCTTTCTCGCCTGCGGCTATCATCTTCTCGGCCTCGTAGAAGCTATAGTATGCGACGTCGTCGATCCGAGGTGCGATAACCAGGTCCGCCGTTTCGAGTCGCGATTCCGACAACTCACGTTGCATCAGGTCGATCGAGCCCGTGGCCAGCTGGAAGACGGAGGGCGAGCGCAGCGTGTCCATGACCGCGGCGAAGACCCGGGAGTAGACGATCTCCGGGAAGCCCACACGCTTGACCCGGCCGACTTCGATCGCGCCTTCGGGCACGTCGTTCGAGAAGGTCAGGACCGCGCTTCTGGGGATCCCCAGATTGGTGACCGCGACCACGGTGTCCGCCCCCATGCCCCACGCAACGTCGACGGGAACGGGGTTGAGCACTGCGCCGTCCACGAGCAGGCGTCCGGCGCGCTCAACGGGGGCGAAGATGACGGGTGTCGACAGGCTTGCTCTGATAGCGCTTGCGAGATCCCCCTCGCGCAGCACGACCGCCCGCCCGTCGGCCACGTCAACGGCCACGCACTCGAAGGGGATGACGAGGTCGGCGAAACTCATGCCGTCCACCAGGCCGCGGATGAACTCCCCCACTCGCGCACCGTTGACGAGGGCGGTGGTCGGCCGGGCGATGTCTGCAAGCGACACGAGACGCTTCACGTTCACCGACAGGGCGAGTTCCTCCATCTCAAGGGGTGAGACTCCTGCGGCGTACGCGCCGCCGATGAGTGCGCCGATGCTGGTTCCGGCTATAGAGCCGACTTCGATGCCGACGCGGTCCAGGACCTTGAGCACACCGATCTGTGCGAGGCCTCGTGCGCTTCCGCTGCCAAGTGCCAATCCGAGCCGTACGGCCATCAGGTTCCCTCACATCTCCTGCGTAGGTACCTGCCGTTGATGATTCCGGAGGATCAGCCGATCGGGTGCGCGCCGGAGTGGCATTCGTCCTCAGGGACGGTCGGTTGATTCTCCGGAACTGGTGAGCTACACGCTCACCGAAGGGGAGGCATCGAGTCCAAGAACCGAAACGATCTGGCCCGAGATGCCATCCGGATCGAGTGCCTTCTTGAAGAAAGAGCGCTCCAAGACGAGTCCATCCATCATCGCAACGAGCATCGTCGTCAGGAGTCGGCCATCGACACTCGGCACTGAATGTCGCAAGGCGCAGACGCCCTCGACGGCCGGACGGAACAAGTCGATCAGCTGCTCTCTCGAGGAGACGACGAACTGACGCAGCTCGGTCTCAGCGGGGGAGAGCTTCAGCATCAGAGCGTTGACGAGGCTCCTCTCGCGCATCCCGAACTCCAGGTAGTCCTTGACCATGCGACGGAGCTGCTCCTCTGCCGTCTCGTCCGGGCGCTCGGCGCACAGGCTCGCGCGCAGGTCCACCAGGACCTCGTCGAGGACCGTCGCGTAGATGTCCCTCTTGCTGGAGAAGTGGTAGTAGAGGGCAGCCTTCGTGATCCCCAGACGCTCCGAGATGTCCTTCATGGACACGCCGAGGTAGCTGCAATCAGAGAACAGGTGTCGCGCTACATCGAGGATCTGCTGGCGCGTATCGCGAAAGGCGCCGATCTGTCGGTCGCTCGTTGCTTCCATTGCTCGCTGAACCTCCGGACTCATTGGATCGGGAACTTACCGACCGGTAAGTAAGTTTGAGATTACCGTCTCGTTTGCGCTGAGTCAAGCGTTTGCAGTCGCCCGCGCACGAGTCCATGAAGGCGAAGGCCGTTGTAAGGGGTCCCGAAGCCTGGGCGTCTCCCGCGTGCGGAGGGGCGCTGCTGATGCCTTCAGTATGTACATACGATTGACACGCGGGGACTGCGCACATATAGTTCGATACTCAAATCATGTGACAGTCGAAAGAGTATCCGTGTCTATCTCGCCCGAACGCATTGAAACCATCTCCGACGAACTGCTCGACCAGGTGTCGGCCAACGTGATGATGATGAGCCGCTTGTTCATTGCACAGTGCGAACGTGCTCATCCCGCCCCCTTTGTCGACGGACCGCGTCTCCTCCTGCTACGAGTTCTCTCTGAATCGGGCGAGAAGAGAGCCGGCGAGCTCGCACGGCTCCTCGGGATCAAGGCTCCGGCGACGTCGTCGCTCATCGAGTCGCTCGAGGCCGAAGGCCTCGTGCTGCGCAGCGGTGACACGCATGATCGTCGCGTGACCAACATCTCGATCACGGATGAAGGCTCCCGGGTCCTCCGGGATGCCACGGCCCCTCAGCGCGAACTCGCACGTCGCCTGATTTCATCGCTTGCCGCCGAGGACGTCGCCACAATGATTCGCATCCAGCGCTCGCTCGTGGCAGCTTTGGCCGACATGGACCGCTGACCTCGGTCCATGTCTGGATGATCGGTCCACACAATCGGAGGGAACCACCGCATGCTGCAAGTGAACAACGTGTCCAAGAGCTACACGACCGGAGACTTCACACAGGTCGCGCTCGATGGCGTCAGCCTGGAATTCGGGAAGACCGAGTTCGTTGCCGTCCTGGGCCCGAGCGGCTCCGGCAAGACGACGTTCCTCAATCTCATCGGTGGACTCGACAAGTACGACAGCGGCGACCTGATCATCAACGGTAAGTCCACCAAGGACTTCGCGGACTGGGAGTGGGACGCATACCGCAACAACAGCGTCGGCTTCGTCTTTCAGACCTACAACCTCATCACTCATTTGAGCGTCGTCGACAACGTGGAGATGGGTCTCACCCTCAGTGGTGTCCCCGCTGCGGAGAAGCGTGCGAAGGCGGTGGAGGCACTCGAACGGGTGGGCCTCAAAGACCACATCTACAAGAAGCCGAACCAGCTTTCCGGTGGGCAGATGCAGCGTGTCGCCATCGCCCGCGCGCTCGCCAACGATCCCGACATCATCCTGGCGGATGAGCCAACCGGTGCCCTCGATACCGTCACCAGCGCCCAGGTGCTCGATCTGATCAAGGAGATCGCCGCCGACAAGCTGGTCATCATGGTGACCCACAACCCGGAGCTGGCCGAGGAGTATGCCGACCGCATCGTGAAGTTCCAGGACGGTCACGTGATATCTGACAGCAACCCCACGCGGGCCGAGCGAGGAGAGCGTGGCTACCAGCTCAAGAAGACCAGCATGAGCTTCCTCACAGCGCTCAAGCTCTCCGGGCGGAACATCGCCACCAAGAAGTGGCGCACCACCCTCACCGCTT
>JBASNZ010000065.1:0-8153 GCA_049657775.1 Coriobacteriia bacterium
GCATCGCGGGCGCCCAAGGCGCCCGAGGGCGCCCCGAAGGCCGGGGAGGGCGACGCGTCCGCCTCAGATGGGCGCAGACGCAGGCGGCGCAGGCCGGCCGACGGCGGCGAGAGTGGTGGTACGGCCGGGTAACCGGCAACAGGTGATGCCGACGTAGCTCAGCTGGTAGAGCAGCGCACTCGTAATGCGCAGGTCAGCGGTTCGAATCCGCTCGTCGGCTCCACAAGAAACGAACAGGGGAGTCCGCTTTACACGGACTCCCCTGATGCTATTCGGGGCTGTCAGTGCTAGACGGAGAGCCCACCCAGGCTGTCCTCGAGCGCACGGGCCTGATCATCGATGTCCTTGACCGACTGCGCGACCTGCTTGGCCGCAGCCGCGGTCTCGTTGGCGGCGGTGCTCACGTGCTGCATCGCCGAGAGGACCTGCTCGGAGGCTGTCCTCTGCTGCGACGCCGCGGCTGCGATCTCGCGTGCCGCGCCCGCGGTGGTGGCCATATGCTCCACGATGTCGCCGAAGGCGTGTCCGGAGCCGCTCGTAGCATCCGCACTCTCGGCGGCGAGGGTGGCCTGCTGCTCCGCGCTGCGGCGCAGCTCGTTGGCGGCGCGCTGGATCCCGCCGATGAGGTCCTCGATCCGTGATGTGGAGGCAGTGACCGACTCGGCGAGCTTGCGGATCTCGGCGGCCACCACCGAGAAGCCCTTGCCCGCCGTTCCGGCGCGCGCCGCTTCGATGGCGGCGTTGAGGGATAGGATCTTGGTCTGCTCGGCGACGCTGTTGATGATGCTGAGAACCTCGCCGATATCGCCCGTCGCGTTGTGGAGTTCGTTCACGGAGGCCGACATCGCCTCGGCGCTGCGGTGAAGGCGTTCAGCGCCGGTGGCGCTGGCGTCGAGTTGCGCGTGTCCGGTCTGAGCGGCTTCGAGAGCGTCCTCGGCGCGATGGAGCACCTCCTGTGCGGAGCTAGCGACCGCGCGGTATGTGGCGGTCATCTCCTCAAGTGTCGCTGTGGTCTCGGCGACCGCGCTGGCCTGCTCGGCAACCATGTCTGCCTGGTGCTCCGACGCGTCCGCGATCTGGCTGGAGGACTGGCGAAGGCCGATCACCGTGGCGCCGACGCGGCTGATCACGCGGGACAGCCCGTCAGTCATGGTGTTGAACGCTGTCGCAAGGTCGCTCAGTTCGCGTACACCGGTAGCCGGGACCCGCGCCGAGAGGTCGCCCGAGGCGACGCGGCCCGCGGCCTGAGAGACGCGGGCCACGGGACCCGCGAAGAGCCGTGCGGTGATGGTGCCGGCCACGATCGCGAGCGCGATGCCCAGAAGCGCTGCGAGTCCGGTCCGAAGGATGAAGCCGTTGCGTGCGGCTATGAAGCGGTCCTGCGGAAGGCCGACGAACAGCATGCCGATGATCTTCCCGTCGGGGCCGCGCAGCGGCTCGTATGCGGTGTAGAGCGTGCGGTTCACCACGAACGCCTCTCCGCGGTACGGCCCGCCATCAACAAGGGTGGTCTTCTGTACCTCGTCCGAGGCGACAGTCCCGATGGCACGCTCGCCGGCGGAGTCGAGCACGCTCGTGGAAACGCGCACCTCACCCAGGAAGATCGTCGCCACACCCTTGGTGTGGTCGCTGATCCGATCCACCAGATTGGTCGACCGGTTGAGAATGGTCACGGCTACGAGGGCGCCCTTGTTGCCCTTGACGGTATACGGCACGGCGGTCTCAAGCGCGAGAGCGTTCTGTACGCGGGTCTTGCCGGTCGTGCCCCTGGCAGTCTTGACGACGTCGATCGCTGTCGCGTTGATCAGGTCTCGCGCCGTGAGTTCCTCCTGGGGTACGATGACCCATGACTTTGAGGTGGTTCCTGCGAGCGCGACGTTGACCAGAGGATCCGTTTCCCTGTTGCCTCCGGCCTTGCCCAGACTCGTCGCCACCACCTTCGAGTCCTCGCCAACGAAGTCCACGTAGGTGGCCCCCAGATTATGAGCGAGCTCTCTGAGCTCCTGGGCGGAGATCGCCTGGGATCCCTGGGAGACCGACGCGAACGTCTGCAGCCCGGTGGCCGAGGCCGCAAGGGTCTGAGAGGTGAGGTCATCGGCGCTGGCCATGTTGACCTCGAGGGCGGCGTTCGCCTCCTTCTCCATTGCCGCGTCGAAGGACATGACACCCACGATGCCGCCGACCAACAGCGGTACGAACGCGACCGCTACGAACGCGGGCGTGACGCGCGCCGCCATACCTGTCTTGCGAGAAGAACTCACGCGAACCTCCATGTTCCAGCAGCCACCGTGAGGGCTGGTCTACAACCGACGTACTAGTATAGGTGTGTAACGCGGCCGATGTGTGTGTTCTCGCTCACGCACGCGGTGGTGGATCACCGACGAGTGGCGGTGCATCCGGGGGGCTTCGGCAGCCGGCCAAAAATACCCCCGGGGGCTTGCAGCGATATTGTAACTCATGTTACATTCCTACGACCTCGCCCCGGTGGACCTCCTTGTGATCCGCTGTGGGCGTCGCCGTAGTATCCGGGGTGTGCACGTGCGTTGATCGGAGGAGGTGGCGTCTCATGCCGAACGCGTCCGCGGACCATCTGGTCCTGGCTATGTTCGTGGTGATCGGGGTGCTTTTCGTCCCCGCGACGCTACTTGTCGCCCGGCTGCTTGCCCCGTCGAATCCCTCGCCCAAGAAGCTCACCACCTACGAATGCGGCAGCGAGCCGATCGGTCCGCCGTGGGTGCAGTTCCGTATCGGGTATTACGTCTACGCGCTCCTCTTCGTCGTTTTCGACATCGAGACGGTCTTTCTGTATCCGTGGGCGGTCGCCTTCAACAGCATGGGCGCCTTCATCCTGATCGAGATGCTTGTCTTCATCGGGATCCTCGCCTGCGGACTTGCGTACGCCTGGAAAGAGGGGGCACTCTCGTGGCGCTAGACCGTCTCACGGGCGAGAACTCGATCGCGTTCGTCAAGAGCGAGCAGCTCTTTGATTTCGCGCGACGCAACTCGCTGTGGTACGTCTCCTTCGGCATCGCCTGCTGCGCGATCGAGGGCCTCATGAGTGCTTCGGGTCCGCGGTTCGACTTCGATCGCATGGGCGTCTTCTTCCGCGCGAGCCCACGGCAGGCGGACGTCATGATCGTCGCCGGTACCGTGAACAAGAAGATGGCCGAGACGGTCAAGCGGCTCCATGACCAGATGCCAGAGCCCAAGTGGGTCGTGGCGATGGGTGCCTGCGCCTCCACCGGGGGTCCGTTCCGGGAGTATCCAAACGTGGTGCTGGGTGTGGACAAGGTCGTCCCGGTCGACGTGTACATCCCCGGCTGTCCTCCGCGGCCTGAGTCCGTGCAGTACGCCTTCATCCAGCTCCAGAAGAAGATCGCCGCGAACGCGAAGGATCGTGTTGAAGCCCGCCGCAGCTGACATCGCGCGCCTCATGGCAACTGTTGAAGATGCTGTTGTATCCGACGGCCTTCTCGGCGTTGTCGTCACGGTGCCTCACGACAATGCGCTTGCCGCGCTGGAGGCGTTCGCCGCGGGTGGCTACGAGTCGCTCGTTGACCTGATGGGTACCGACACGGGCGAGTCGGTCGAGGTCACCTACCACGTGCGGTCGTACTCGCATGCGGTGGATGCGTTCGTCAAGTGCACCCTCCCGTACGACGGTTGTCTCGACTCGGTCTGGCGTGTGTATCCCTCGGCGCTTATGCCCGAGCGGGAGACTGCGGAGCTTCTTGGCCTGCGACTGGCGGAGCACCCCAACCCCAAGCGACTCTTGACCACCGACGGCACGCCGCCGCTGCTGCGCAAGTCTGTTCAGATCCGCACGCCCGAGGAGTTCCGCCGATGAGCGATCATCGCGCAGACGTGACGGGTTCGGGGCTTCTCGGCGAAGGCATGCACTTCCCGGGGACGCCTCCCAAGGGCCTACGCCGCGCGCCGGAAGGCGTCGATGGGCTTACGACCGAGCACCTCATCATCAACATGGGACCGCAGCACCCGTCTACCCACGGCGTGCTGCGGATGATCATCGAGATCGACGGCGAAGAGGTCGTCGCGGCCGAAGCGTCTGTCGGCTACCTGCATCGCGGTATCGAGAAGCTTGCGGAGCACCGCCGCTACAACGCGATCGGCACGCTCATGGACCGCGGCGACTACGTGGGCGGCATCATGGGCGAGACTGCCGTCGCGCTCGCCGTCGAGCAACTGATGGAGATCGAGGTTCCGGCTAAGGCGAACTGGATCCGCTCGCTTGTCGGCGAGCTCAACCGCATCGCGAGCCACCTCGTGTGGTACGGCACGTTCGGCCTGGATGTGGGCGGCATGGGGCAGTTCCTCTACGCGATGCGCGACCGCGAGGCGATCCTGGACGTCCTCGAGGCCATCAGCGGGCAGCGCATGATGTTCAACTACGTGCGTCCGGGCGGCGTCGTGGCCGACCTGCCAGCGGGGATCGACACCAAGATCCGCGCGTTCCTCGACGGGTTCGAGAACATCTACCTCGATGAGCACGAAGCCCTCCTGGGCGGCAACGAGATCTTCCAGTCCCGCGTGAAGGGGATCGGCACGATCACGGCAGAGCAGGCGTTGGCGTTCGGACTCACTGGCGCCAACCTCCGTGCATCCGGGATCGACTACGACGTGCGCAAGAACCGGCCGTACGCGGCATACCCCGAGCTCGACTTCGAGGTTCCGCTCGGCACCGTGGGCGATGGCTGGGACCGCTACGAGGTCCGCATGGGCGAGATGCGCCAGGCCGCGCGGATGTGTCGCCAGCTCATCGACGGCATGCCCGAGGGCGACTTCACCGCGGCCGTCCCCAAGACGATCAAGCCACCTGCGGGCGAGGTGTACGCGGCCGTCGAGTCCGCCCGCGGCGAGACCGGCATCCACCTGGTATCGGACGGTACGGAGAACCCGTATCGCATGCACTACCGGGCGCCGTCCATCTTCGCGTTGCAGTCCATGGAGGAGATCGTTCCCGGTCACCTGCTTGCCGACGTCGTGATGATGATCGGCTCGACGGACGTGATGATGGGGGAGATCGACCGATGAACCCCATCCTTCTCGCCATCCTTAAGGTCCTTGCCGCAGTCGGGCTGATGCTCGGCAACGGCGTCGTGATGATCTACATGCTCCGCAAGGTGCTGGGCTACCTGCACCTGCGCATCGGACCGCAGGAGATGGGTCCGCAGGGCATCTTCCAGACCACGATGGACGTCGTCAAGCTCCTGACCAAGGAGGATGTGACGCCGCGCGCGGTCGACCGGTGGCTCTTCCGCATCGCCCCGCTCGCGGTGTTCGTACCGTCGCTTATGGCGTACGCGGCGCTGCCCTACTCGTCGACCTGGAAGATCACCAACCTCGACGCGGGGCTGCTCTACACCTTCACTGCGCTGTCGCTGGTGCCCATCGGCATCCTCATGGGCGGCTGGGCGTCGGCGAACAAATGGTCGCTCCTTGGCGGCATGCGCGCCGCTGCGCAACAAATCGCCTACGAGGTTCCGCTGCTGCTCTCAGTCCTGCCCATCGTCATGCTCGTTGGCAGCGCCAACCTGGGCACGATCGTCGAGGCGCAGCAGGGTGCCGTCCTTGCCATCATCCCCCGCTGGTTCGTGTTCAACCCGCTCTTCTGGCCGACGTTCCTGCTGTTCGTCGTCGCATCCCTCGTGGAGTCCAACCAGACCCCGTTCGACATGTCCGAAGGCGAGTCCGAGATCGTGGGCGGCTTCTCAACCGAGTACTCCGCCATGAAGTTCGGCCTGCTGTTCCTCTCGGAGTTCAGCAACACCTTCATCGTCTCGGCGCTTGGCGTCACGCTGTTCTTTGGCGGCTGGACGCTTCCATGGGTGCCTGAGAGCGTCAGCGTGGCGCTCGGGCCGCTCACCTTCATGGTCAAGACGTACATCGGCATCTTCGTGATGATGTGGATCCGTGGCACGCTGCCGCGCGTGCGCATCGACAAGCTCATGGAGCTTGGCTGGAAACGCATGATTCCCATCGCGCTCGTGCTGCTCGTGTTCTCGGGCATCGTCATCAAGGTGTGGGGTTAGCCATGTGGGGTCTCGGGATACTCAACGGGCTTCGCATCACGATGCGCAACATGCTGCGCGGGCCCATGACCATCCGCTATCCGCACGAGCGTGCGGTGCTTCCCGAGCGCGCGCGGTGGGCCGTTCGCCCCAAGTACTTCGAGGACGGGTCCATCAAGTGCACCGCGTGTCTCACCTGCGTTCGGGTGTGCCCCGACCACATCCTCTCGCTCGATGTCACCACCGGCGAGGACAAGTCCAAGCACATCGACCGGTTCGGCTACGAGATCGGCGCGTGTATGATGTGCGGGCTGTGCGTGGAGGCGTGTCCGTTCGACGCCATCCGGATGAGCCACGAGTACGAGCTTGCCGTCACGGACCCCACCAAGCTCACCGAGACCCTGATCCTGGATCTGGACGCCGCGACTGGCGCGCGCCATCGTGCCGAGAAAGAGGCGGCCGCGGCCAGAGCTACACAGGCCGCCGACGGTGCCGGCGCGGCCGGAGCCGCCACCGCGACCGAGGACAGCGGGGAGGGAAGCGCCGATGAGTGAGACCGTGAATGGACTGGCGTTCGTGTTGCTCGCTTTCGCGACGATCGGCGGCGCCGTGATGATGCTCTCCACCCGAAACGTCGTGCATGCCGCGTTCTGGCTGCTCGAGGTCATGCTCGCCACCGCCGGTATCTACCTGCTGTTGGACGCTGAGTTCCTGGCGCTCGTGCAGGTGCTCGTGTACGCCGGCGCAGTGTCCGTGCTCGTCATCTTCACCATCATGCTCACGCTCAGGCGCCGCGAAGACGCGATCCGCCCATTTGAGTCAGGCTGGGGCAGCGCGGCGATCGCCACGCTCTTCGGGGGTGCGCTCATTCTTGCGATCATGCGCGCCCCGCTGTGGCCGGGGACCATGCCCGAGGAGGTGCCCGATGTCGCCGCGTTCGGCGAGGCGATGTTCACACGCTGGATGGTGCCGTTCGAGATCGCCTCGGTCGTACTGCTCGTGGCGCTTGTGGGCGCCGTATGGTGGTCGGGAGGTGACCGGGGATGAGTCTGTTCGCACCCGCCGGACCGATCGGCTTCATGGTGCTTGCCGCCGTGCTCTTCTCGCTCGGACTCTATGGCGCGCTCTCGCGCAAGAGCGCTGTGATGGTGCTCATGTCGCTTGAGCTCATGACCAATGCCGTCAACATCAACGTGGTGGCGCTCTCGCGCTTCATCGACCCCGCCAAAATGACCGGGCAGTTCTTCGCGGTCTTCTCCATGGTCGTCTCGGCCGCCGAGATCGGCCTCGGCCTTGCCCTCGTGCTTGCGATCTACCGGCAGAGCCGTTCGATCGAGCTCGATTCGATGCAGGAACTAAAGGGGTAGGCCGTGGGCTACGTCGTGCTCATACCATTCCTTCCCGCGCTTGCGTTCGTGTTGTTGGCGCCGCTGTCGAACCGCGCCCGTAACCGGTCGATCTGGGTGTCGGTCGCCGCTGTCGTCGGCTCGCTCGCTCTCTCGATCGCCATGTTCCTCCAGGTGTGGCCCGGCGGCGTTCACGGTGGGGAGGCGGTGTACCACGCGAGCCTGGCGTTCGCGCACGTCGGCAGTACGGCGCTCAGCGCGGGCATACTCGTAGACCCCGTCTCGGCGATCATGGTCGTCGTGGTCACGCTCGTGGGCGTTGCCGTCCAGGTCTACTCGGTGGGCTACATGCACCGCGATGGACGCATCGGCTGGTACTACGCGGTGCTGTCGCTGTTCACTGCGGCCATGCTCACGCTGGTGCTTGCCGACAATTTCCTTCAGCTCTACATGGCCTGGGAGGTCATGGGTCTGTGCTCGTACCTGCTCATCGGCTTCTGGCACGAGCAGGAGGCGCCGAGAAAGGCGTCGATCAAGGCGTTCCTTACCACCCGTGTCGGCGATGTCGGTTTCGTGCTCGGACTCGCTGTGATGTACGTGACGGCCGGTACATTCGACTTCGCGACGGTGCTGCACGACTTCACGTGGGCGCCCGCCGCGGCTACCACGGTCGCGCTGCTCCTGCTGTTCGGCGCCATGGGCAAGTCCGCGCAGGTGCCCTTGCACGTGTGGTTGCCCGACGCGATGGCAGGTCCCACGCCCGCGTCGGCGCTTATCC
>JBASNZ010000066.1:0-10224 GCA_049657775.1 Coriobacteriia bacterium
GAGGCACAGGTGCGTGTCACTCCTCGGCATCCAACGCGGCCGGCGGCTCCAACATCTACTCGCAGCTCACCACCTCCACCAACAACTCGACGCACCACGACGTGATGCCCGCCGCCCAGGCGGCCACAGGCGCCAGGATCGAGTGCTCGAGCTGCCACAACGTGCACAAGGACGGTCGCACCAGGGTGTACTCGGACCCCGACAACATCGCGGTCGCCATCGATGACGGCGCGGGTGCCTACATCGATGCCTCCGGGTACGTGTACGCGCTCGTGGGTGCGCAGCACGACGCGCGCGCGCCGCTTATCTCAAACGTCACGCTCGATGCCACGACGTCGGCCCAGGTACTCGTTGGATGGGCACTCGACGAGATCGCCTCGTCGTACGTCGAGATCGGCCCAACCACCGCCTACGAGTTGGGCGCGATCGATGCAAGTGAGCCCACCACCACTCCAGAGGTGGTGCTCTCCACCCTTCAGGCCGGTACGCTCTACCACTTCCGCGTACGGTCGGTCGATGGCCTGGGCAACGAGTCCGTCTCGGCGGACGCGATGTATCGCGCGGGGAATCTGTTCCACACACCCGTGATCGTGCCGGTCGGGGAAGTGCTCTCCGGCGGTTCGACGTCGGTGACGCTTCAGTGGGGCGCGATCCAGCCTGCGGACGACCACGCGGTCGAGTACTACGTGGAGCTCTACAGCGGCACCACACTCATCAACCAGAGTGGTTGGATCACCGCGACGAGCAAGACGTATAGCTTCAACGGGTATGGCGCGTTCAACTGGCGCGTGCGGGCAAGGGACGCGGGCCATACGTGGGTCCAGACCGCGTGGTCTGCCAACGACTACTTCGGTATCAGCTACTGGGAGTCGCGCCCCGCGGGCATCGCCGTGAAGGTTCCAACGGCCAGGGTGTCGCGTCTGTATCCGCTTGGGTCGTTCCTGCCGGGACTCGCCGTACCCACATCGGCCGTACCGGTGACCACTACGTTCGCCGAGGAGTACTCGGTCGACAGCGACCGCATCGTCCTGGAGGTCGAGCCACCGGGTGGACTCAACACGACCGTTGCGGCTGCGGCAGGATGGGAGAGTGGCGGCGCGATGGTTCCCGCGCCTGCATCTCCCGGAACCGCCGTCTCGGCTGAGACACTCGCTCGGGCTGCGACGGTCGACGGCGTTCATTGGCGGACCGACCTTGCATCGATCGACCGTGACTGGAACTGGCACGTCGTGCGGTTCCCGGTGACGGGCGCCGGCGGCAGCACCCTCACGCTCCGCTGGACCGGGCACGGAGAGCCGACCGTCGGCTATCCCGTGCGACTGGCCTTCTACAACAACGAGACGCAAAGCTGGGTTACCGAGGAGATCGGGGACGCTCCGACAGATCGCTCGGCATCCACGGAGGTTCAGCCGGCCGCTGCGGGATTCTGCTTCGCGTGTCATGACGGCGAAATGCCCTCTGGCGTGGTCGATCCGGTGGGGCTCTATCCGGTTGCCGCCACCTGGGACACCGGCGCGGCCGACGCACACGGCAGCGCGGGCGGAACCGGCGTTGGCGGTTCCCTCAAAGCCCCGTTCGAGAGAAACGATCCGCCGATCGCCTGCAACACGTGTCACGCCTCGCACGGCAGCCAGAGCGTGTACCACTTCCCGGCCACAGTGAACGGCACTGCCGTGGCCCGGGTCACCAGCGGGAGTTCCTCGGCGCTGTGCTCGGCCTGTCACGTTGGCGGACTGGTTGACTGGCATGCCGAGTGTGAGGGGTGCCATGTCGCCGACGGTCACTGGGGCGACCAGCGCGGGGTGCTCCCGACCGAGTCTGATGACTGCTTCTCATGCCACACGCACGGCAGCTCCTGGACGCACCCGGATGCGTGCCTGTTCTGCCACAGTGACGGTGAGTTGCAGGCGCTTGGCGCCGGCCCCCACGGTCCCTGGACGTATGACAACACCTTCTAGCGAGAGGCGATGAGGACGCTCCCCGCGTCTATCGGCGCGCGGGCGTCCCTGCTATCCTTACCATCCGATGACTGACCCCACACTCATACGCAACTTCTCGATCATCGCGCACATCGATCACGGGAAGTCGACGCTTGCCGACCGCATCCTCGAACTCACCCACACCGTGGAGGAGCGCGACATGGTCGAGCAGGTGCTCGACTCCATGGACATCGAGCGGGAGCGCGGCATCACCATCAAGGCGCAGGCCGTGCGGGTGATGTATGACGCGCGCGACGGGAAGCGCTACCAGCTCAACTTGATCGATACGCCCGGGCACGTCGACTTCACCTACGAGGTCTCGCGTTCGCTGCAGGCGTGCGAAGGCGTGCTTCTCGTTGTAGATGCGGCGCAGGGTGTAGAGGCGCAGACGGTCGCCAACGCGCTCATGGCGATGAACGCGCACCTGGAGATCATCCCGCTCATCAACAAGATCGACCTGCCCGCGGCAGACCCGGAACGCGTGCGCCGCGAAATAGAAGAAGCGCTTGCGGTGCCGGCTGACGAGGCCGTCCTCACCAGCGGCAAGAGCGGCATCGGCGTGATAGACGCGCTCGAGGCCGTTGTCGCACGCGTGCCGCATCCTGTGGGCGATCCGAGATCGCCGCTCAAAGCGCTCATCTTCGACTCGTACTTCGACGCGTACCGCGGCGTCGTCGCGCTCGTGAGAATCATCGACGGGTCCATCTCCAAGGGCGAGAAGGTCCGGATGATGGCCACGCAGACAGTGACCGACATCGAAGAGGTCGGCGTCCGCCGTCCCGCTAACGTGCCGGTCGACAAGCTCGGCGTTGGGGAGGTCGGCTACATCATCACCGGCCTCAAGGACCCCTCGCTCGTGAAGGTCGGCGACACGGTCACGCTCGCCAAGCATGGCGCGCACGACCCGCTGCCGGGCTATCGCGAAGTGAAGCCGATGGTGTACACGGGGCTGTTCCCGATCGACGGCGACCAGTATCCCGAGCTGCGCGACGCCCTCGACAAGATGCGCCTCAATGACCCCGCACTCCTCTATGAACCAGAGAGCAGTCACGCGCTCGGCTTCGGTTTCCGCGTAGGCTTCCTCGGTCTGCTGCATATGGAGGTCGTCAAAGAGCGTCTTGAGCGCGAATTCGACCTGGACCTACTCGCCACCGCGCCAAGCGTGGAGTACCACGCGTACCTCACCAATGGCCGTGAACTTGAGATCCACTCGCCGCAGGACATGCCGGATCCCAGCCATATCGAGCGGATCGAGGAGCCGTACCTCAAGGCCACGATCCTCGTACCGCCGGACTACGTGGGCGCCGTGATGGAGCTTGCCGAGGGCCGCCGGGCAACGTTCAAGGACATGCAGTACCTCTCGGCCACCACCGTGGACATGCACTATGAGATACCACTGTCCGAACTCATCATGGACTTCTTCGACCAGCTCAAGAGCCGTACCAAAGGCTACGCGAGCCTGGATTATGAGTACATCGGCTACCGCCCGGGTGAGCTGGTCAAACTTGACGTGCTGCTGGCCGGCAAGCCGGTGGACGCACTGTCGTTCATCGTTCACAAGGACAAGGCGTACTCTCGCGGCAAGCTGCTGACCGAGAAGCTCAAGCAGATCATCCCTCGCCAGATGTTCGAGGTGCCCATCCAGGCCGCTATCGGCGCCAAGATCATCAGCCGTGAGACGGTGAGCGCCAAGCGCAAGGACGTGCTCGCCAAGTGTTACGGCGGTGACATCACGCGCAAGCGCAAGCTTCTGGAGAAGCAGAAGAAGGGCAAGAAGCGGATGAAGAACCTCGGCACGGTCGAGGTGCCGCAAGAGGCCTTCATGGCGATCCTCAAAGTCGATGAGTAGCGGAGCCGACACGCCCGCGCTGCCCCTGCACCTCTACGTGCACGTTCCCGTGTGCCGCTCCAAGTGCGCCTACTGCGACTTCTTCTCGGTGTCCTCGGCCGATCTGCCGATGAGTACCGACGCCCTCGCAGAGGCACTCGCACAGCAGGCGGTGGGGTGGACGGAGCGCGGACTCGAGCCGCGCGCGCTCGAGACTCTGTACGTCGGAGGAGGGACGCCGTCTATGCTGGGGCCCTCACTCGCGGGCCTGGTGGACGGCCTGGCAAGCCACATCGGATTCGCCGATGGCGCCGAGGTGACCGTGGAGGCTAACCCCGACTCGCTCGACGACACGCTCGTCGCTCTGCTGGCCGAGGCGGGCGTGACGCGCGTGAGCCTGGGCGTCCAGAGCTTCCACGATGACATCCTGCGCCTGCTCGGGCGCGCGCACGACGCATCGCGGGCGCTTGCGGCCGCCAAAGCGGTACGAGGCTGGAACATGGCGCTCTCGGTCGATCTGATGTGCGGCATCCCGGGCCAAAGCACCGGCTCGTGGGTAGCGAGTGTGGAGCACGCCATCAGCACCGGTGCCGAGCACATCTCGGTGTACCCCCTTTCGCTCGAGTCCGGTACGCCGATGGCCGCCGAGGTGCTTCTCGGCCGTTTCCCCGAACCGGATCCGGACGTCGCCGCGGAGATGATGACGCTTGCGAGCGACATCCTCATCCGTGAGGGCTTCGAGCGCTACGAGATCGCCAACTACGCGCGTCCGGGCTATGAGTCGCGCCACAACACCGCGTACTGGACGGGTCGCGAGTACCTGGGAGTGGGGCCTGGCGCACACGGGATGCTGTCGGCCGCAACCGCGCGCGCGGCGGGGTTCGTGGTGCCCGACGATATCGCGCGCGTGCGCTACGCGGTGGCGTGCGACCTGGAAGCGGGGCTGCAGCTTGCGCCCCAGGCCGATCTCGATCTACTCGACGCTGATGACGCCGCCCGTGAGGACGTGATGCTGGGACTTCGACTCAGCCGTGGCGTCTCTCGCACGCTGGTGGAGCTCGCCGGTGTCCGTGAGGTACTGGAGCGGCTCGCGCGGCAGGGGCTGGTGGCGCTCGTCGGCAACCGGTGGCGGCTGACCGATCGCGGCTGGCTGCTCGGCAATGAGGTCTTCTCGGCCGTGTGGGCAGGGGAGTAGGACCGAATCGCGTTTCTACGGCAGTTCGAACTCGCCCACAAAGACCTACGGCAGCCCCGCTGGAGGATGGCAGTTGAGGCAGAGGTCGTCGTTGGCCGATGTCGCGGAAGCCTCGACGAGCATCCTGAAGTTGGTCGACTCGTGTGGGAAGTTCTGGAACCGCGGATTGCTCGACGTCTCAATGCCGTCCGGCATCGTCACGAGGAACGGCGTCACGTTCGCCTGCGTGCCGTCGGCAGAGAGCGACCCCAGGCTGCGCGCATCTTCATGACACTGCTGGCAGATCGGGTCGTGTCCCGCCTGTTCGGGCGTGCGCGGGAACGGCATCAGGTATCCCTGGTTGGAGAAGCCGAGCGTCTGGTTGGCGACCGTCGTACCGGTCCAGGCGCCACTCACATCGAGTCTGGCGACGCGGCTGTAGACGAAGAACGTGCCGGTGGTCGTGTCATCGGACTCCGCTGGGTGATTGTGCACGGTTCCCAGAGCCGAGGAACGTCCGCGATGGCACGCGAGACACCAGTCCGAGCCGTATTCGGGAGTCGACGTGGGCGTCACGCCGGGCTTCTTCTTGAGCATGTGCGTCTTGATCTGCGGCAGGCGAGTAGTCGAGCCCGCGATACGGTACCTATCGCCCTGGAACGCAGCAACGAGGTCGCTTCCATGGGGGAGTGGCAGTCGGTGCACGTGAGTGTGTCGTTGATTCCGCCGAAGTCGTAGACCGCCGAGCCGCCGTCCGCGGCGCTACCGCCCGGGACGACCGTGGTCATCTCGACCGAGTGTTCTGCCGCTACCGTGAGCCCGCGGGCAGCGATCGTACCGTAGACGCCGCCACCGCCCGTACCGTCATGGCAGGACTCGCATGACGCCTTGATCGTCGCCCCGGGCAGCAGGCTGAATCCCGTGGGGGATGCCACATGCACGCTATGGCAACTCGCGCACTTGTTCGTGGTCGACGTATAGCTGCCATGAACGCCGATCGCGGTCGAGCCATGGAAGACGGAATACCCGAAGGGGCTGTGGCAGCGGACGCAGTTCTCCTCGACCATGGGTGGGATCGTAGTTGTGGATTCGTCGTACGCATAGGCGACACCGCCACCGAGTACGAGAATCACGGCCCCCAGAGCGATTGCGCAGGTGATCCGCCCAAAGCGATGCATATTTGCCCCCCGGCGAAACGTACGTTAAGCAACCTTATGGCGGATTATGGACGGTCGAAGTCGCGCTTGGCAATCCCTATTCGATCGGGCGTGCTTGACGCTCCGCAGGCGCGGACGCCAGGCGCGAGCGGATCTTGGCGTGAGCGGGGATGCGCGTGCGCACGGGCGGTTCCCGGGAGTGCGGCTCGTGGGGAAGTAGTTGCGAGTTCCTATAGGTTCCTATTGGTGCTAGGATGTACTCATGAGTGAGCTCTGGGACATCAATCGCGTGGCCGAGTACCTCGGCGTCACCCAACGCACCGTGTACAACAAGGTGCGCTCTGGCGTTCTGCCCGCCACGAAGGTCGGTCGGTTGTGGCGTGTCCGAGAGACTGACCTCGAGGCCTGGCTTCTGCAATCGCGCCCGATCGCGTCGGGCGGCATGCCCGCCCGCGAGCCCGGCGGCGTTCCGTCGCGTGAGGACCTTGATGCCCGTGTGTCCGCCTTCAGCGATACGCTCGAACGCAGACTCGCGTTCGTCGCCGTGCTCACTCGTGGTGTAGAAGCGCTCGGATGGCCTGCACCCGTGATCGTGGGTGGCCATGCGGTCGAGTTCTGGACGGCCGGCGACTACCCGACCGTGGATATCGATCTGGCCGGAGCATCAGAGCCGGTTGCTGACGTGCTTGGCCGGTGGGGGTTTATGCGAGAAGGACGCCACTGGTACGACGAACGTCTCGGCCTCGTGCTGGAAGTACCCGCCTCTGGCCTGGAGGCAGCGCAACGGGATCGCGCCGTGAGTGTCGACATCGGCGGCCTTTGGGCGCACATCCTCGGTATCGAAGACCTTATCGTCGACAGGTTGAATGCCTGCGTGCACTGGCACGACGAGGAGTCGTGCCTATGGGCGGTCGCGCTCATTCGCACCGCACGCGAGCTAGACGAGCCGTACCTGCGTGAGCGCGCCATAACAGAAGACGTGAGCGACAAGCTTGCCTGGGCGCTCGAGGAGGCGGCACGATCGTGAAACGCGAGTACAGCCTGGAGGAGTGGCGCGCCATGCGCGCGAGCACGCTTCCCGAGATGGTGCGCCTGGCGCAGCACCGACGCACGCGCCGCAAGCCCCGCACGGCCGAGCAGCGGGCGATGATCATTCGCTCGGCGGTTGCCGCTGTCGAGCGTCGTGAGGGCGAGGGACGACTGGTGCGGGTAGGTCCGGGGGAGTACGAGGTTCGATCGGTGCGCGGTGGGCGATAGCGGCGTCGTGGCGTCCGGGGTCCTGTCACCTGGCGCGAACCTCGCCCCGCTTCCTCCTGCGTGGTACCATCGTTTGGCACTCGCACGTGCCGAGTGCCAACCCGGGAGTCTCGAACATGCTGAACGAACGCCGGCGCGCTGTTCTCGCCGCACTTGTCGATGAATATGTGAGCACCACCCAGCCGGTCGGCTCCAAGGTCTTAGTGGAGCGGCACCGTTTGGGGTGCTCGCCCGCGACCGTGCGCGCCGAACTCGCCGCGCTCGAAGAGAGCGGCTTTCTGCTTCAGCCCCACATCTCATCGGGTCGCGTACCCACAGACACGGGCTATCGCGCCTTCGTCGACGACGTTCACGAACGTATCGGCGCGCTCGGCCTGTCCTCCGAGGAGGTCGGCAGCATCCACAGCGCGTACGACGCGCTCGAGCACGAGATGCCCGACGTGATGCGCGAGACGTCGATGCTGCTGTCCCGTTTCACCAACTACGTCGCCGTTGTGGCCGCGCCCGCGCTCCGCCGCGCACGCATGCGGCGCGTCTCGGTGGTCCCGCTTGCCGAGCGCCGCGCGCTCGTGGTGGTCGTGACCGACTCGGGGCAGGTAGCCAACCGCACGCTTGACCTGGACGTTCCGGTGCCCGACGCCACGCTCGCCGAGGTGGAGCGGTACCTCACCGCGATACTCGAAGACAAGGTGGGCGAGCAGATCCTCACCATCCGCGACGACGCCTCGGCACCCGCCGACGCGTTTGCGTTCGTGACGCTCCAAGTGCTCGACGAGGTCGTGGACTGCCTCAAGGAGGCCGATGAGGACCGCGTGGTCACCGGCGGCGTCGCGGCGCTGCTCGCGCAGCCGGAACTGGCCGACCCCGGTGTCTCGCGTCCGCTCGTGGCGCTTCTCGAAGACGGCCTCACGATGCTGAAGGTCCTCTCGGACGTGATGCACTCGGGTGACGTCGCGGTGCGCATCGGGCATGAGAACTCGGTCTCCGCGCTCGGGTCGATGAGCTTCGTCGCCAGCCCGTATGGCGGCCCCGACCGAACCGGTGTCATCGGCGTCATCGGCCCGACCCGCATGGACTACCCCCGCGCGATCACGACGGTGAAGACCGTGGCTGATACGCTGACAGACGTACTCGGATAACGGAGGAATCGTGCGTGGCGGAGCATTCCGACACGCCGGCAGGACAGGAGAACCGTGGCTTCAACCGACTACTACGAGGTGCTTGGCGTCGCGCGTGACGCGTCGGCCGACGAGATCAAGAAGGCCTTCCGCAAGAAGGCGCGCGAGACGCATCCCGACGTCTCCGACGGCGAGCACGCCGAGGAGCAATTCAAGGCCATCAACGAGGCGTACGAAGTGCTCTCGGACGCCGAGAAGCGGGCCAACTACGACCGCTTCGGTTCGGCCGACCCCCGTGCCGGGGGCTTTGGCGGCGGCTACGCCGACATGGGCGACGCCTTTGGCATCAACGACATCTTCGAGACGTTCTTCGGCGGCGTCACCGGCGGGTTTGGAGGCGGCGGCGGGCGCGTGCGGCTTGAGGGTCGCGACATGCGGATGCAGACCGTTATCACGCTTGCGGAAGCCGCGAGCGGCGTGGAGAAGGATATCAGCGTCACGCGCACCGGCGCGTGTCCCACGTGCACGGGCAGCGGTGCGGCCCCCGGCGGCAGTGCCAAGACGTGCCCCGAATGCAACGGCAGCGGCCAGAAGCGTCACGCCCGTCGGACGATCCTGGGGATGATGGAGTCGCTCACTCCCTGTGATCGCTGCGGCGCCACGGGTACGATCGTGGAGCCGCCGTGCCCGGAGTGCTCCGGTTCGGGCCAGGCCCGCATCACCGAGACAGTGCGTGTGAACATCCCTGCAGGTATCGCCGACGGCCAGACGCTGCGCGTCCCCGGTCACGGTGAGGCGGGCATCCGCGGCGCCAGGACCGGCGACCTGCTCGTGGTCGTGCGCGTGCAGGCACACGAGTTCCTCCATCGCGAGGGCGATGATCTTCACGCCATGGCAGCCATCAACATCGCGCAGGCCGCGCTTGGCGGCACGCTCAATGTGCCCGGACTCTTCGGCAACGAAGAGGTCGCGTTCGGCGCAGGCGTGCAGAACGGCGACGCCGTGCACCTCAAGGGCCGTGGGATGCCGCGCGCACGGGGCGGCACGGGCGACTTCGTCGTGCACCTGCGCGTTGACGTGCCCAAGAAGCTCTCCAAGAAGCAGCGTGAGCTGTTGCGCGAACTCGGTGACTCGTTCGGCACCGGCAAGGGTGCCGCCACCAAGCTCGAGCGCCTCAAGGACTGGCTGGGCGGGTAGCGTGAGCGCGAATCTCCCACACGGCGCGCCGGTGAGCACGCGCCGCACCAGCACGTCGGTCCTGTGAGCGCGCACCGGTTCTTCCTTGCGGGGCCGCTTCTGCCACAGATCGGTCCGCTACCGCTGACGGATGCCGACCGGCATCATCTTCGTGACGTGCTGCGTCTGGCCGTGGACGAGGAGATCGTGGCCGTCACGCCTGCCGGCGAAGCCTTCCGCGTTCGCCTGAGCGCGATCGGCCCCGACGCCATCGAGGGCGAGATCGTCGGCCCGGTCCCGACCCCGGACGTGCCCCGCGTGTGGCTCGTGCAGGGGCTCGCAAAGGGCGAGAAGATGGACCTGGTCGTGCGCATGGCCACCGAACTCGGTGTGGAGCGCATCATCCCGCTATCGACCTCGCGCTCGGTCGTTAGACTCGACGCCGGACGTGCCGAGGTGCGCGTCGAACGGTGGCAACGGATCGTCGCCGGCGCCGCTAAACAGGCGCAACTCGCGCGGATCCCCGTAGTAACGT
>JBASNZ010000067.1:0-24090 GCA_049657775.1 Coriobacteriia bacterium
GGCCTCGCCCGCGCGCAGCGTTGCGGCCAGCGCCTCGGCGTCGATCTCGGTGGCCGCGGCAGCCAGCAACCTGGTCACCAGCGCGTCGTCCGACGAGTGCCCGGCGGCCTCGAGGGCCGCCACCAGCGCGCGTGCCTCACGCGGCGAAAGGCGCACGGGAAGCTCCAGAGAGGGCGGCGCGCCGTAGACGGTGACGGTGTCGCCGTCGATAGCCAGGTCGATCATCTCATCGGGCGTGAACGGCGGTACGCCGCAGAATGAGAGCGCGGTCAGGTCGGCCGAGACCTCGGCGACCGTGGAGCCCACGGCCGAGGCCAGATCGGCCAGTGCGATCGTCTTGCCCTGCTTGAGATAGGGCAGCAGCGCCAGCATGTGGCGCGTGCGTAGTGCTACTGAAGTCTTAGCGGCCATGGCGCGAGAGCACCTCCCCAAGTCCCATGCGAAGCGTCTGGACCACGGTCTCCGGTTCGAGCGGTGTCACTCCGGGGCCGTGTTCCACACACCATGCGGCAAGTGCCCGCGGCTCGCCCATCTGGATGTGCCAGTGCACGCTGCCGTCCGGCTGCGGCTCAAGCGTGCCGCGTCCGCCCGACAGGCGACCCGCACGCCAGGCGTCCTCGGCGTCAAAGCGAACGACCGCCTCGGCCTCCTCGGGCCCGTACTGGAACGGCAGGAGCGAGTAGTCGGCCACCGAGAACCACTCGGGGCGGTCGAAGTCGGGCGTCTTGGGCGCCGTGGGGTTCATCTCTATGTTGGTCGCGCGGACGAGCGCGTACACGCGGATCTGGCCCAGGCTTGTATCGATCCCCACAACGTACCAGCGACCCTCACGGAAGAACATGCCGTAGGGGGCGACCTCGTGCGGACGCGATTCGCCCCGCGCGTTGGTGTAGTCGAATCCCACGAGCTTACGCGCCGCGATGGCTTCGGCCACGATCGCGGCGCTCGCGCCCTGGGCGGCGGGATCCTCGTGAGAGAGCGTGCTCGACGCCGCCGATGAGGCACCGGCGCCGTGGCCGAGCTTGGCGAGTGCGATAGCGAGGTCCTCGGCAAATGGGAAGGACTCATCGCTTGAGAGTGCGGCCGCCGACGCGCGGATCGTCGCGGCCTCCTCGGCACTGAGCGTCACCTGTGCCGCGAAGGTGTTGGCGCGGTCGATCCGGTAGCGCTCGTTCTCGTCCACGTCGATGGCAAGCCCTGCGGCGCGCAGGGCGTCCTTGTCCCGCTCGAACATACGGATGAATGCGGCGTCGTCCTGGTCCTCGGGATAGCCCAGACCGGCAACGCGGCACTCCTCGGCGGATACGGACTGGCGGACATTGGCCAGGTGCAGTGCCAGATTGACCAGTCGTTCGCTTGCGTCGATCACGTGTCGTTCCACCTCCAGAGTCGGTACGCCCGATTCTACGACGTGCGCGGCTCGAAGCGAAACCGCGACACGACAAGTGGCGCGAGACAACATGGCAGGGCTGGAGAGCGGGCACAGTGAGGGTGCGAACAGGTCCCGGAGAATGAGGAACGAGGTGTGCTGGGGGAAGCACACCTCGTTTAGTGGGATCGGCGTTACCCGTCTTCGAGGGGGGAGGAGATGACGGGTCGCTCAGCCCCATCAAACTGCAAGCAACACACATGCCAAAGTATAAAGTCTCAGGTAGAAAGGGTGTACAACTGTTACGCTTGCCCTGAGCCGCCCGCAAGGCTACAAAGAGGTGTACGTGGGAGGTGACGATGGCAGGGACCAGACTGGTCGTAAAGCGCGCCCCGGGCGCGGAGGGTGCCGGCGACATGCCGGTACTCGAGCGTGCCGTGCGTGAGGTGGCCGAGGCGATGCCGGCCCTCGCCGTTTACGCCTACGCGCTGGCCAGAGACGGTGCATACCACTGCGTCGCGGTCACGCCTGCGGACCGCGTCCGGCCGGACCATCTCTCGCCGCAGCGGACGCCCCGGGCCATCGACGTCATCTACGGTCGCTCCGCCGCGATACTCGACGACTGGAACGAGAGCGCCCTCGACGGCGAACGTGTGGTGCTCATCCCGCTTTGGGACGATCACGGTCCCGTGGGGGCGCTGGTGACGATCACCGAGGCGCCGCCCACCGAGATCGGCCTGCGGATGCTCACGGTTCACGGTCGCGCACTCGGGCAGGCGCTCACGCGGGATCGCGAACTGGAGACCGCACGTACGCGGATCGACGCGCTCACGCGCACGGGTGAGATGATGATCGAGTCGTTCGGCGCGATGCACGAGGTCGTGTTCGTCGTGGACCTGGACGGTCGCGTTCTTCGCTGGAACGAGGGATGCGAGCGGCTGGTGGGGTGGTCCTCGGCCGATACGATCGGTGCGGTGTTTCCGGGGATTCCCGAGAGCCGCCGCGTCATTGCATTGCACCGCCTGAGAGAGGGCGCGGCTCGACGCGAAGTGTTCGCCATGGACGTGGTCATCGAGCGCAAAGACGGAACGCCGCTGTGCCTCGACGTGCACGCTCTGCCCATCTTCGACGAGGCGGCAAACCCCTACGCTGTGATGATCGCTCACGGTCCCATCGCGCCGCCGCACAACGTTCGCCCCGCGGGGAGCAACTCGCCCAGTGATCTGTACCTGGCGTCGCTCGTGGTGCGCGAACTCACCAGCCCGCTCACCGCGGTAACGGGATACACGCAGCTGCTTTCGCGTCCGGTCATTGCGGAAGACTCCGAGCGGCGTGAGCGCATCACCCGCAGCATGCTGGCCAGGTGTGCCGAGATCGAGGCGCTCCTCGAGGACCTCGCGCTCCTGAGCGGTCTCCAGTCGGCGCCGTCGCTCAATATGGAGGAGGTCGATCTTGTCGCCATGGTCAAGCGGCTACTGGATCGGCTCGACGGATCGTTCGCCGATGAGCGATTCTCGGCCGATAGGGTCACCGGCGCGGGGACCGCACTTGTGGACCGGATGTGCGCGGAACGCTCGGTCCTGGGCCTCGTCAGGTGCCTCGGCCGTACGTGCGGGCGAGAAGCGCGCGTTGCGTTCTCCGTTCGCGACGCCGGCCACAGGGTCTCACTCACCATCGAGACCCACGAGGCCAGCGACGACGAAGCGGATGCTTTGCTCGAGCATCTCGAGCATCTCGAGCACCTCGCGCAACGCGAACCGGTCACCGAGGCAGGACTCGGGCTGCACCTAGCGCGAATCGTAGCCGAGGCGCACGGTGGCGGAGTCTCGATAGCGCGAGAAGCGCGCAAGGCCCCGAGCGTTACGATCGACCTGCCCGCAGCCCCGCAGGGGGGCTTGTCCGAGGAGGAACGATGGCGGACAACGATGATGTGAAAGCGCCGCGAAAGTCCGGGCGCGTTTGGAAGGTGCTTGTCGTAATCGTCGTCGTGGCGCTCGTCGGCGCTCTCGGCTACCTGGCGCTGCGGGCACTCGATCGTCCGCGTGCGGCAAAGGCGCAGCTGGCAAACGCCGCCGCGATGCTCTCCCAGGCCGAACCCGACGTGTTGGCCATCGATAGTGCGGTGCGGAGCGAGGTGACCTCCGCGCTCGCGGACGCGGCCACCGAGGCGTACGACACCATCGACCCCACCGAGGCGACGCTTACCGAGGCACTCGGCGTGATAGCCGATGCTCGCGCGGATCTGGCCGACGAGGACGTTGCGCTGGCGGGCGCGCTCGAATCCGCCATCACGTCGCGCATGGACATGCTCGACGAGGCCAAGATCATCCTGGCTACCGACAAACGGGCGGCCACGGTTGTCGGGCCCGCCGCTGAGGCGTGGCAGCTGGTGGCCGATGCCGAGAAGCTCTCCGATAGCGCCGTCGCTCAGTACAACAAGCACACCAAAGCCGGCGTGTCGCAGTCCACGAGCCTGACCGTTGAGGCCGAGACCAGGCTCACGGCCGCCCGCTCGGCGCTGGGCACGGTCACGGCGGGCTTTGCCGAGGCGGACATGTCGCCGTTCGTGGCGTACATCGACGGAAAGCTCAAGTTGCTTGCGAGCTCCAAGAAGATCGACGCCACGTGGCTGGCGGGCAAGGTAGAAGACGCGAACAAGCTCCTGGACGCGTACAACGCCGAGGAGAAGAAGGTGATCGCGCTGGCCGACAAGCTGCCCGAGTCGCCCACCGCGGTCGTGGCCGCGGCATACGAGGCGCTCACGTCCGAGGCGATCACCAGATACTTTGACGCGCGCGACGCAGCGCGAACCGCGGACGCCGCGATCAAAGCTATCGGAGACGCGCAGGCCGACAAGAAGTAGGTGACGCACGAGTAGTAGATGCACGCGACGGAGGGGGACGCATGAACTGGTCGGGTTGAGGATGGCCGCTCGCGACGGGGCTCATCGGCTTCTTGTACGTTGGCCTGCTGTTCAAGCAGTGGCTCGAGCGGCGCAAGCCGCATCAGCTCGCATGGTCCGTCGGCTTTCTGTTCTACGCCGTGGCCGCGGTCATGGAGGCCTACTCCGAGTACACGGGTGCGTGGAACCCCATCGTCTATCGCTTCTACATCGTGCTTGCCGCCACCATGGTGGGCTTTCTCGGTCTGGGCACGCTCTATCTCATCACCAAGAAGCGGGTCTTCGGGCATGCGTATCTGGCGCTTGTCCTCATCGGGATGGCGGTCTTCTTGTACGGCACGCTCACGACCGAGCTGCTCATGGACAAGCTGGTCGCGGGCATCACGGTCGGTGGCGCGGCGCTTGGCGCGGGCGGCTCGTTCCCGCGGGTGATGTCGCTGCCGTTCAACATCAGCGGGACGCTCCTGCTCATCGGCGGCTCGCTCTGGTCGATCATCAAGTTCTGGCCCAAGAAGGAGTACCGCTACCGCGCATGGGCCAACGTGCTCATCATCATAGGCACGCTCATCATCGCGGGCGCTGGCTCGATGGCGCGCGCCGGCCAGACCGCGGGGCTCTACCCGGCTGAGATGGTCGCCTCGGCGGTACGGCACGCAGCCCCGCGCGGCGAGCGAGCAAACACCAGGCAGGCCGGCGCCCTACGCCTCGTCGTACCCTGAGCCCAGACGCGCGAGTGCTCCCACGTCGTACACAACGACGGTGGAGCCCCGCACTTCAAGCACGCCTTCGTCGCGCAGGCGCGCGAACGCGCGCGAGAGCGTCTCGGGCACCGTGCCAAGCGACGATGCGAGCGCGGTCTTTGTCATCCCCAGGGTGACCTTGAGACCCTCGGGAGTTGCCTCGCCAACCGCGAGCGAGCGCTGGAAGAGGTAGCGTGCGAGGCGGCTCGGGACGTCGAGCGCAAGTGTCTGCACGACTGCCGTGAGGTTGATGACGCGGCTCGCGAGGTCGGCGATGAGCGTGCGCGCGACCGCGGGCTCCTCGGTCATGAGGTCCAAGAGCGACTCACGCGGCAGCCAGGCGATGGTGGCGTCGGTGGCGGCGTCCACGTTGGCGGGATACCGCGCACCCGCAAGCGAGGCCACTGCGGCAAGCGGACCGCTGCTCTCCACGTTCTCAAACGTGATCACCCGGCCATCGGCTTGCAGGTGGTACACGCGCGCCTTGCCCGAGACCACGATGCCGAAGCGGTCGGCGGGGTCGCCCTCGGTGGCGAGCACAGTGCCGCGCGGCACCATCTCCACGTGCGCCCGCGAGGCAAGACGCTCGACGGCCGCATCGCTGGCGGTGTGCCACAGGCGGCACGCGCGAAGCGCTGCAAGCACATCGGGTCTGGTCTGAGCTTCGGGCACGGGTACCCCCTAGAAGTTCTGCGGCGATTTTGACATGAGTCAATGTGCGCCGCGAATCGTCATCGTACGCTCTTGTACGAAGGCACACGAAGGAACGTGACATGGAGCAGCAAGCGACAAGCGAGAAGTTCGCGACCAAGATGCTCGACCGGCACGTGGCCGGCGACACCCGGACGGTCGGCGACTTCATAGCGATCTTCTGCAAGAAGCATCACGCGGACCGTTCTCGCATGCAGGTCCAGACCGATGCGGCACTCCTCGGCGTGTACGGCCGCAAGACGCCGGTGCTGTGCGAGGAATGCGCTGCTCACCTGGCCTATGCCGAGAAGCGCCGGGCGTACTGTTCCAAGGACCCCAAGCCGTTCTGCTCCAACTGCGACTCGCACTGCTACAGCGCCGATGAGTCCGAGTGGCAGCGTCAGATGATGCGATTCTCCGGCCCGCGCTCGCTGTTCCACGGGCACGCGATCGACGGCATCAAGCATACGCTCGAGGTTCGCACGTACAAGAAGAAAGCACGCGAGGCCGCCGCCCACGCCTCCGCCGAGTAAGGAGACCCCCCATGACAAGCACCATCACCCGCCAGATCGTCCACATCGAAGAAGCGCTGTGCACCGGCTGCGGTCTGTGCGTGAGCCCATGCGCCGAGGGCGCCATCGTCATCGAGAACGGCAAGGCCACGGTCGTCCGTGAAGAGCTTTGCGACGGCGCGGGTTTCTGCCTGGGCGTCTGCCCCACCGGCGCGCTCACCATCGAGACCCGCGAAGCGGTGCCATTCGATCACGCGGCCGCCGAGCCGGTCATCGCCGAGAAGATGAAGACCTACATCCCGCAGGTCTGCTTCAACTGCGGCACCGACGAAGACCACGCGTCGCTGCTGCCTGTTCGTCAGCAGGGTCGCAGCGAGTGGGTTTGCACTCGTTGTCTGCCCTCGTTGATCCACGGGTAAGACCGGCCCGCCTTACGGCACAAGTCCCGGGACTCAGAGAGGAACCGATATGTTCTGCAACCAGTGTGAACAAGCATCCAAGGGGATCGGGTGCACGACCGTTGGCGTGTGCGGTAAGACCGCGGACGTGGCGGCTCTGCAGGATCTGTTGATCCACCAACTCAAGGGGATCGCCGCCATCGCCGTCGCCGGCGCGAAGGTGGGCATCGTCGATCACGCCGCCGACGTCTTCACCACGCGGGCGCTCTTCACCACCGTCACCAACGTCGACTTCGACGCCGAGCACCTTGCGGGCATCATCCGCGAGGGCGCCACCGTGAAGTCGTCGCTCCGTGCCACCGTGGAGGCCGCAGGTGGCGTTGTACCGGCCGACGATCCCGCGGTGGCATTCGAACCCGCCGGGGACCTCGCAGGTCTCGTAGCGCAGGGCGAATCTGCGGGTCACTTCTCGGACCGCGACCGTGACGAGAACGTACAGGCGCTCCAGCAGACCGCGGTCTATGGCCTCAAGGGCATCGCAGCCTATGCGGACCACGCTCGCGTACTCGGTCACGAGAACCCCGCCATCTACGCGTTCATGCACGAGCTGCTGGCCGCCCTCTCGGATAAGAGCCTCGATCTTAACGACTGGGTAGCCCTCGCGCTCAAGACCGGCGAGGTCAACCTCTGGGTCATGGAGCTGCTCGATGCCGCCAATACCGGCGCCTACGGGCATCCGGTACCCACGAGCGTTCCGCTCGGCCACCGCCCCAACAAGGCCATCGTGGTATCGGGTCACGACCTGAAGGACCTCAAGGAGCTGCTCGAGCAGACCGAGGGCCTCGGCATCGACATCTACACGCATGGTGAGATGCTGCCGGCGCATGGCTACCCGGAGCTCAAGAAGTACCCGCACTTCTACGGGCACTACGGCACGGCGTGGCAGAACCAGCGCAAGGAGTTCGACGCGTTCCCCGGCGCCATCCTCATGACCACCAACTGCATCCAGAATCCGCGCGAGACCTACGCGGACAACATCTTCACGACCGGCCGTGTGGCGCACCCCAGCGCCGTGCATGTGGAGAACGGCGAATTCAAGGCCGTCATCGACCGTGCGCTGGCGATGCCCGGCTTTACCGATGAGGTCGGCGCGGGTTCGGTCATGGTCGGCTTCGGCCGCAACGCGGTGCTCTCCGTTGCCCCCACTGTCATCGAGGCCGTGAAGTCCGGCGCGATCAAGCACTTCTTCCTGGTAGGCGGCTGTGACGGCGCCAAGCCGGGCCGCAGCTACTACACCGAGTTCGTGGAGAAGGCCCCAGCCGACACCGTAGTGCTCACGCTTGCGTGCGGCAAGTTCCGCTTCTTCGACAAGCAACTGGGCGACATCGGCGGCATTCCGCGTCTGCTCGACGTGGGCCAGTGCAACGATGCCTACTCGGCCATCAAGATCGCCGTCGCGCTTGCCGACGCGTTCGGAGTGGGCGTGAACGAGCTCCCGCTCTCGATGATCCTGTCGTGGTACGAGCAGAAGGCCGTCGCGATCCTGCTGACGCTGCTGCACCTGGGCATCACCGACATCCGCCTCGGGCCCACACTCCCGGCGTTCATCACGCCCGCGGTGCTCCAGGTGCTCGTGGACACGTTCGACATCAAGCCCATCGGCGAAACCGCACAGGCCGATCTCGACACCATCCTCGGCGTCGCGTGAGCGACGAGACGGATAGTGGCGGCAGGGCAGGCTCTCGAGCTTGAGTCGGGCGTGGTGAGCCCGATCCCCGGTTGCGTGTGCCACAGCGAGGATCCGGTGCTGCAGGCGCAGCACCCGGTGCGGCACATCCGGGGCTGCATGCTCTGTCACTAGGCGGGCCTCTTCGGGGTATCATGGCAGCGAGTCCGCACGACTGCGAGACGTACCCCGGGAGGCTCGATGCCAGAGCTCACTGAGCACCTTCACCAGCTCGCCGAAACGATCGGTCCGCGTCCCGCCACAACGGACGCCGAGGCACGCGCGGCCGACTACATCGAGGTCTTCATGCGCTCGCGCGGACTCGACGTGGAGCGGCAGGATTTTGACGCCCCCCGAACGGCGTCGTGGACATACATCATCCTCAACACCCTCACGATCGGCGGAGCCGTCCTCACGTTCTGGCACCCCTGGGTCGGCTTTGCGCTGGCCGTCGTTGCCGCGGTCGTGCTGTGGCTGGAGCTGGATACCCGCTCGGTGCTGTCTCGCATCATGCCCAAGGGTCCCAGCCAGAACATCATCGCCCGGCATATCCCCCGCCAGCGCCGGGGCGAGCCGCTCAAGCGCGTGATCCTTGTGGCGCACTACGACACGGCCAAGTCCTCGCTGGCCTTCGGGCAGCGTGTGACCAAGAAGGATCCAGCAACGGTCGACTTCACCCGGTGGGCCAGCGTGGTCACCCCCGTCGTCATCCTTGTGGGCGCGATGCCGTTCGCCTCGGGGTGGAAGCCGTGGAGCACGTACGCGGCGCTCGTCGCGGCTGCCGGACTGCTGGTGCCGCTCGTCATCAACGTTCACCGCGAACTGTTCATGCATGCGACCGATGGCGCCAACGACAACGCATCGGGTGTTGCGGCACTTCTCGGCATTCTAGAGCGCGTTGTGCCCGAACCCGAGCCCTCGCGATACTCCTCCGAGGCGCCGGTCCGTCGTTCGGTGGAAGAGGCCGTCGAGGTGGATGTCGTGATCGAAGACGCCCTGCTCACGTACACTCCCATCGCCCCGACCGTTGAGGATATGCCGCGACACAGCCTTGGGACGTTCGATGACATCGGATGGGACGAGGAGTCCGCGCCCCGGGCTCAGGAGTCGGCGTCCACCGGTCAGCGCTCGTTCACGTCCGACGCGTCGTGGAGTGAGGACCTCGATGACGAGCCGGAGCCCCGGCAGACGTCATTCGCCGATGCTCCGCCCCGGGCGGAAGTCCCAAAGCCCGATCGCTCCGACGAGCGTCGCGGCCTGGGCGATTGGCTTGGCCTGGGCAAGAGCTTTGATGTGCGCCGCGAAGGTCGCAAGATAGGCACGTGGGATAACTTCGTCTCGGATGATGACGATGATGACGAATTCGGCTTCAAGGGCGGCAGCGCTGGCGAGGCGGGGTTTGGGGACCCCGGCTTCGCGGCCGAAGAGGCGGCTCGCATCCGTCGCCGCGTGACCACAAGCATGGACCGGGCGCTCATCGAGAAGGAAGTCTGGTTTGTGGCAACGGGCGCTAAAGAGTCCGGCTCGTGGGGCATGCGTGCCTTCCTCCGCGACTTTGAAGAAGAGGCCCGTGACTCGCTCATCATCAACGTGGACAGTGTGGGCGCGGGCACGCTCAGTTGGGTTACCAAGGAGGGCATCAGCCGACGCCATCACTCGGATCGCCGGCTGGCCTCATCGGCCAAGCGCGTTGCTCGTGAGGAGCAGATGCTGGTGAAGTTCCGCGAGTACCGCGGCGCGATGACCGACGCCACGCCCGCCCTGGTGCGCGGGTTCAAGGCACTCTCGTTCATGGGCTTCGATATCAACGGGCGGATCCCCAACTGGCACTCGTACGGCGATACCGTGGATACGGTCTCCGAGGAGAACCTGGAGCTGGCTACAGACTTCATCACCAAGCTCATCCGCGACCTGTAGCGGCGCTGCTGCGTGATACACTCGGTTATCCTCGGGGGCGATGTCCCCGAGCCGCGGTGATGCGTCCGGAGGCACGCTTGAACCAGAGTAAGTTCGCCAAAGCGCTCGCTCGTACGGCCGTCGTGTCGTGGCGGGAGCAGCCCACGCAGTACGAGATCGAGGCGCTCAGGGCCAATATCGAGCGCGTCGGTACGGTCATCCGCGTTCGCTGGGCCATCGTGGCGGCGCTGGCGGTGTTCTCTGTGATCGCGGCGGCTGTGTATGGTAACGCGGTGCCGCTTGCGGAGTTCCGGCACAACATGGTGATCCCGGCACTCGCGCTCGTCTTCGTGCTCGGCTACAACGCCTTCTACCAGATGACGTACCGCAAAGTCGGCAACGTCGCATTCCTCAATCAGGCGCAACTCATCTTTGACATGCTTGTCACGACCGTACTGGTCTACTACAGCGGCGGCGTGTACTCGTGGTTCTCCTCGATGTACATGCTCTTCATCCTGGAAGGCGCGTTCATCCTGCCACGGCGCAGCCACGTATGGATGCTGGTCGCCATCTCTTCGGCCCTCTACGGGTTCGTGCTGCTTGCCGTTTCCCTGCGATGGATACCGCACGTCGACATGCCCTTCGTGACCAACCACCTGTGGGACAACGGCACGTACGTGGTGGTGCGCTACTTATGGGAGGTCACCATGTACTGCGGGGCCGGCATGATCGGCATCCTCATGATGCAGCGCATCCGCGAGCGCGAGCGCGAGCTTCGCGAGTCGGCGTTCACCGACGAGCTCACAGGACTGTTCAACCGCCAGTACTTCCACCGCGTCATCACGAGCGAGCTGGAGCGGGCCATACGCGATGGCCGGGGCCTGGCGGTGCTCATCGCCGACGTCGACCGCTTTGGCGAGATCAATCGCGTATTCGGTCTCGACGTGGGTGACGAGATGCTTTCGGCACTAGGTGGCGTGCTTATCGAGGTTGCGCGCAACGGCTCGATCCCGGGCGTGTACGAGGTCAATGTGCCGTGCCGCATCGGCGGTGAGGAGCTGGCGATCGTCGTGCCCGAGGTCGCCGGACTCGACGATGAGATCGAACCCGTACGCGGACGTGCCCTGGCAATGGCTGAGGAGTTGCGGGGCCGTGTGGAACGCATGTCGGTCCGCGGGCTGAGCGTGACGGTCAGTGTCGGGGTGGCGGTCTTCCCTGGTGACGGGGACTCGGTCGACGGGCTGCTGGACGCCGCCGATGCGGCGCTTGAGTCCGCCGCGGCCGCAGGCGGCAACCGCGTGGCCGTCTCGGAGCCGCGCACGTTCGACAACGGGGAGCCGACATGAGCGGTCGACTCCGCTCGACCATGGTCGCGGTCTCCACGGCGCTCGTGATCGTGGGCGTGTCCGTGGCGATCCTACTCATGCCGTGGTTCACCGCGATCATGGTTCCGGCCTCAGGCGCGTACGAGCTCTCTGATCTGTCGCCTGAGATCACACGCGGAGTCGCCGAAGAGGTGAGGTGTTTTGTGACCCACAAGGACGGCGCGCTGCCGCCCAGGGTCGCGGGCCAAGAGGCGTTCGACGAGGCCGCCGTGTCGCACCTTGAGGACGTCCGCGACGTCATCCTGGCCGCGCGATGGGTCACCATCGTCGCACTCGTCGCACTGTGTATCCTGGTTGCCCACGCGGTCGCCCACGGAGCACAAGCGGCATTGGCGCGTGGCTTCAAGTGGGCGGGGTTTGCCCTGCTCAGCATACTCGTCGTGGTGGCAGCAGCAGGCATCATCGATTTCGACGCGTTGTTCTCCGGGTTCCACTCGTTGTTCTTCGCGTCGGGCACCTGGGTGTTCCCCTACGACGCCCTGCTCATCCGCATCTTCCCGCTGCCGTTCTGGGCCGCAGCTGGCGCGCTGTGGGCCGTGCTCGTCGCGTTCGGGGCGTTTGCGTTCATCGTCGCTGGTCGCACGGTAGGAAATCTGTTCTCCCCGCGCACCGGCGATTAATGTTCACAAAGGCCCGAATATGTGTACACTTGCTGCGAGGGTGACTCCCAGAAGGGGGTCCGCGACCGATCTCGGGGGAGATCGGTACATAGGTATCCATCATACGAGGAGGTGCGGCCGTGGCTGCGAAGGAAGGGTACTGCGTTAAGTGCAAGGCCAAGCGGGAGATCAAGGACGCCAAGGACATCGTTATGAAGAATGGCCGTCCGGCTACTCAGGGTCTGTGCCCCGAGTGCGGAACCAAGATCTTCAAGATCGGCAAGTAGCTTCCGCGCGGTCCACACCTTCAGACCGTACCGCGAGCGCCGTCACACGATGGCGCTCGTTGCGTTTCTGGCATCTTGAGGTTGCGTCCGCTGCGGCATGGGCATTTCCGAGGCAACCCGTGTGTCGGCCTTGGCCGCTCGAGGATGCCGCCGCGTTTGGTCTCGGCACACCCGACGCATCGCCTGATAGGTGCAGACGCCCTCGCGCCAGCAGAATCCGGTATTGACGGCCCTGTGGGGCAGGAATAGTCTCACGGAATGTTCTCGTGCCGGTGGGACAGGCAAGGGTTTTGCGAACTGGGGGTTACCTGCGGTGAATATCATCGTCGTGGGATGTGGGCGAGTTGGCTCGCAGCTGGCGACCATGCTGTCTGTGGAGGGGCACAACGTCACTGTCATCGATCGTGACGGCGATGCCTTCAGACGCCTGGGGAGTACGTTCAACGGAGTGACGATCAAGGGCCTTGGCTTTGACGAGGAGGTTCTTGAGGAGGCCGGGATCCGCGAAGCGGACGCCTTTGCCGCGGTCACCAACCTCGACAACACCAATCTCATGGCTGCCGAGGTCGCGCGCAAGCTCTTCGGCGTTCGCCACGCGGTGGCACGTCTGTACAACCCGGTCCGCGAACGAACGTATCAGCAACTGGACCTGGACTACGTGTGCGGCACGACGCTTGTGGCCGAGTCCCTCCTGGAGAAGATCAAGTCCGGTCATGGGCATCACCTCAACACCGTGGGCGATGTCGAGATCATCGAGTTCAAGTGCAACGCCGCCGTCGAGGGTCGCAAGGTCCGCGACGTGCAGTTCGACCACGGCTTCCGCATAGCCACCATAATGAGGGGTTCGTCGACGTTCCTACCGGGCGGTGACACCGTGATGCACGAAGGCGATGTCGTTGTTGCCGCGGTCAAGGACGAGGCGTTCGCCAAAGTCTCACGTTACATGGAGGAGTAGCCGTGTACGTTGTGATCAACGGCGGCGGTAAGGTCGCCTCATACCTAGCGCGCACCCTGCTCGAACGCGGACACGCCGTCGCGCTCATCGAGAAGCGGGCCGAGGTCGTCGACAAGCTCGCCTCCGAGCTCCCCGAGAGTCCGCTCATCATCCAGGGTGATGGGTGCGACGCCGCGTATCAGGAAGATGCGGGCATGGGGCATGCCGATGTCTTTGTCGCCGCAACCGGGGACGACGACGACAACCTGGTCTCGTGCCAGCTGGCGAAGGTGGCCTTTGGCGTTCCGAGGGCGGTCTCCCGCGTCAACAACCCCAAGAACGAGCGCATCTTCAACGCGCTTGGCATCGAGGCGATCTCGTCGACCACCATCATCTCCCGCATGATCGAGGAAGAGGCGACCATCGGGGACCTGCGTACGCTCATCAGCCTGCGCAAGGGCAACATGGCCGTTGTGGAGATAGAGCTGCCCCACGACCGGTGCGTTGTGTGCGGCAAGAAAGTCGTCGACCTCAAGCTTCCGGTCGACTGCATCCTTGTCGCTCTGATCCGCGGAGACGAAGTCGTCACGGTTCACGGTGACACCGAGCTCGACACCGGCGATGTCGTCATCGCGTTCACGCGGGTCGAGCACGAGGCCACGCTCAAGAAGGCGCTCACGGGGAGCAACTGAGGTGGCCGCCAAACGGGGGGAGCATAGCCTCACCCATCGCAAGCACTGGCCGGAGTACATCGGCGGTATCCTCACCGAGACCGGCTTCATCCTGGCGCTCACACTCATCGCGTATCTTCTGGCCACGCTTGCGAAGGTGATCTGGCGATGATCGTCAGACCCCGCAAGCAAGACCATCTCGTCATCGGCAAGTACACCGGCAAGGTCGTCATCGGCGTCGGCCTTCTCATGGTCATCCCGCTCGTGACCTCGGTCATCTTCGGGGAGTGGGACACGGTCGTCGACTTTGCCATATCGATCGCAGCATGCCTTGTCTTCGGCTTCGGCACGCAGCTCATATGCCGCACCGAGAAGGACCTGAACTGGAGCCACGGACTTGTTGTCGCGGCCGGTTCGTGGGGCGTGGCGACCATTCTCGGCGCGCTGCCGCACTGGCTGTCCGGGCATGAGGGTACGTTCCTGGACGCGATGTTCGACGTCATGAGTGGCTACACGACCACTGGCCTGTATCTGCTCCAGGACCTCGATCACATCAGCTATGGCCTCAACATGTGGCGCCACCTGCTCACGTACGCGGGTGGTCAGGGCATCGTGGTCGTTGCGCTCACGTTCCTGTTCAAAGGGACGGCGGGCGCGTACAAGGTGTATGTCGGCGAGGGCAAGGACGAGCGTCTGCTGCCAAACGTGGTACAGACCGCACGCGCGATCTGGCTCGTTTCTCTCACCTGGCTGGCCATCGGCACCGCGGCTCTGTTCGTGACGGGACTCGTGCTTGGGCAGGACCCGGTCCGGGCGCTCCTGCACGGGCTCTGGGTGTTCATGGGCGCGTGGTCCACCGGCGGCTTCGCCCCGCAGTCGTACAACACCTTCTACTACCATGCGCTCAGCTACGAGCTGATCAGCATGGTTCTCTTCATTGCCGGCTCGTTCAACTTCGCGCTGCACTGGGCGGTATGGACGGGCAAGCGCAAGGAGATACTGCGCAATGTTGAGACGGTCTCGTTCGCGATCACCCTCACGCTCACGGTGCTTATCGCCACGTTCGCCCTGGCGAAGGCGGGTGTCTATCCGGACACGATGACGCTCTTCCGCAAAGCGTTCTACCAGCTCGCGTCCGGGCATACCACGACGGGCTTCTCCACCATCTATTCGCGCGCGTTCGTCACGCAGTGGGGACCGATCGGACTCATGGCCACGACCATGGCGATGGCGGTCGGCGCATCCGCGTGTTCCACCGGCGGTGGCATCAAGGGCATCCGTATGGGCGTCATGTTCAAGGCGTTCATCCAGGACATCCGCCGGATCATCTCCCCCGAGTCCGCCGTGGTGCGCGCAAAGTACCACCACATCCACGACGTGTATCTCGATGACGGGATCGTACGCACCGCGATGACGATCACCATCGCATATCTCGCGCTCTACGCACTCATGGCCATCGTGGGCACGCTCTGCGGCTACGACTTCTTGCAGGCCGCGTTCGAGGGTGTCTCGGCAGCCTCCAACACGGGTCTGTCGTGCGGCATCACCAACCCGCTGATGCCGGACGTCATGAAGTGGTTGTATATCATCGCGATGTGGATGGGACGGCTCGAGTTCATGTCGGTCTTCGCTCTTGTGGGCTACGCCGTGTCGATCGTAAGGGGGCGGTAATGAGGCACAGACTCATCGCAGCCACCCTCGCCTCGCTCTTTGTGATCGCGCTGCTCGGCTCGGCCGGATGCAAGCCGACCGGCACCACCCAGCCAAGTCCCAACAACCCGTCAAGCACGGGACTTGTTGAGGAGCCCAAGAAGTACGACGGGACCGAGGTGACGTTTACCGGAGAGGCGATCGGCGAAGCGATGGTCCGCGGGGACTACGCCTGGCTGCACCTCAATGACGACGCCTACTACCTCAAGAACGTAGAAGAGGGTGCCGGACTGGGTGGATACAACACGGGCATGCCGGTCTGGTTGCCAGCCGCGGAGGCACACAAGGCCACGGTATTCGGCAACTACAAGCACGAAGGCGATGTGGTGACCGTCAAGGGCACCTTCCATGCCGCGTGTGCAGAGCATGGCGGCGACATGGACATCCATGCGACATCGCTTGCGGTGGAGATTCCGGGTCGACTCGCGGCGGATCCGGTCAAGCCCTGGAAGCTCGTCCTCGCGGCCGGGCTGGCGCTTCTAGCTGCGGGTTTTTGGCTTGCCGGGCGCAAGTGGGGCAACGCGGGCGATGTGGGGCGTTCGTCCAGGCGCTGATTTGCCGCCCGGTAATGGCTGACTTACAATACGCGACACGCGGGCGTAGCTCAGTTGGCAGAGCGCAAGCTTCCCAAGCTTGAGGTCGCGGGTTCGAGACCCGTCGCCCGCTCCATCCACACTCCTTAGGCCGCCGTCAGGCGGCCTTCGCATTCCGCTCATCGCAAGCGCACGCCATTCGTCGCCGACGTTCTTGTCCCCGCGAGAGCGGCCCTGTAGGCTATCGAACATAGGTTCGATTACGCCGTCCCTCAACTCCGCGGCGCCGACAGGCGGAGGTGTGTCATGGGACGGCGGTTGTGTCTTCTGGTTGCGACGTTCGTGCTGGTCTCCGCATTCGCGGGAGGATCCGCTGTGGCCTCGGAGTCCTCGCTGTCCGCGCCGGTACCCGGGGGTATCCTGCTCGGATTCGGCGAGGCATACGCCGCGAATGGCCGCCAGCTCACGCACAGCGGGGTCGATCTCGGGGCCCGCGTCGGCGATGCCATCGTGGCGGCTGCATCGGGGCAGGTCACTTTCGCCGGTGCGGTACCCGCGGACGGGGGTGGACGCGTCCTCGCTGTCACCATCCAGACTCCGGGCGGGTTCAAGGTCACAGTGTCGCCACTCGCATCCGTTCGCGTAGCGGCCGGCAAGGCGGTCTCGGCTGGCGATGACCTTGGGACGCTCTCGGAGACCGGCGACGCATCTGTCATCGAGAGTCACGTGCACCTGAGCGTCCGGGCGGGCGAGCGGTACATCGATCCGGCTCCCATGCTCGCCGCGGCAGTCGTCACGGATCACGGGGCAGGCGTCGGCACGGGCTCTGCCCCGGAGGGGGAGACCGACTCGGGAGCGTCGAGCGCCGTCGCCTCGGGGCTCACGGACCTGGGTGCGGCCGGGAGCGCGGTCGACGGGAGCGTCCCGGCTGCAGACGCCCTTGGGAGTACGAGCCATCGTGCGGCTGCGGGCGGCGTTATCGACCCGGTCGGCAGTGAAGCCATCGATGCCGCCGCAACGCAGCGACAACTGGCGTCGTCTCGGACCACCATCGGAGCCGCTTACTGTCGGGCGATCACACACATGCGCGGAAGCACGGTGGCGCCGGCCAGGCCGTTCGTCGCCAGGTCGGGACGACTGGCGCGGACAAGCACGCCGGACGTGCCCTCCGCACCGGCGCTCCCCGTGGGGCCGATGCTCGGCGGAGCGGCGCTTATCGGCACGGGTGGCGCCGTCATGACGCGTATCCGTCGGCAGTATGCGGGAGAGGTCGTGTAGCGAAGGAAACCGCAGGTGTCAGAGACGTGGGGTACGTGTTTGTGGATGCGGACGGACTCTGATACTATGCGAGGGCTTCATTTCCTGCTCCGGGCTTAGCCTTCATAGTCCCGGGGCCGCTTAAGCCCAAGGGAGGTGAACACATGAAGGCTTACGAACTTATGCTCATCCTAAACCCCACCCTCGACGACGAGGCGCGGGAGGCTGTCCTGGAGAAGACCCGGGGCATCATCACCGCTGACGGGGGCGTCGTGGACTCCGAGGATGCCTGGGGCAAGCGTCATCTCACCTTTGAGATGAAGGGCTTCACCGACGGCGACTATCTCGTGGTCATGTTCCACGCAACGACCGCCGCGATCGCCGAGCTCGACCGCGTCCTGCACATCACCGACCCGGTCATCCGCTTCATGATCCTGCGCCGTGACGACCTGGATTAGGTCGGCGCACCCCTGAGCGGACTCAGCGCGGCGAGCAGCCGCACGAACGAGGTGGAATCCAATGAGCATCAACAAGGTCATCATCACAGGCAATCTCACGCGCGACCCCGAGCTTCGCGCCACGGGCAGTGGCATGAACGTGCTCAAGCTGGGCGTCGCGGTGAATGATCGCCGCAAGAACCAGAGCACGGGCGAGTGGGAAGAAGTCCCCAACTTCGTGGACGTCACGGTGTTCGGCAATCGCGCCGAGCCGCTTTCCCGCTTCCTCTCAAAGGGCTCGAAGGTGGCCATCGAGGGCAAGCTTCGCTGGAGCCAGTGGGAAAGCCCGCAGGGCGACAAGCGCAGCAAGCTCGAGGTAGTGGCCGACGAGGTTGAGTTCATGAGCTCCCGCGATAGCGGCTCGGGCGGTGGCGGAACCTACACGCCCCCCGTTGACGCGCCGGCTCCGGATCTTGACAGCGAAGAGATCCCCTTCTAGGGACGCAACAACACGTCACCGGCGGTACCCTCCCGCCGGGGCGAGAATGAAATGAAGGCCTGAGTGGCCGAAGGAAGGAGGTTGAACGACGTGAGCGATTACGCACGCAAGCCTAAGCGGAAGTACTGTGTCTTCTGCAAGGACCACGTCGAGTACATCGACTACAAGGACGTGAACATGCTTCGTAAGTTCATGACCGACCGCGGCAAGATCAAGCCCCGCCGCGTGTCCGGCAACTGCGCACAGCACCAGCACCAGCTCGCGACCGCGATCAAGCGGGCACGCGAGATGGCGCTTGTTCCGTACGCCGTCCCGGTAGTGAGTGGAAGGGTCGATGGCAAGAGCCGGCGCTAGCAATGACGCGGCGCGTCCTGGTGCGAGTGGCATCGCCATCGCCTCGGGACTGAGCTTCGTCGGAGCCGCCCTCTCGCTTGCGGTGCCGTTTCTGGGCATTCCGATCGGAGCAGGCGCGCTTGCCTGGCTGTGGTATCGGCGCATGCCGATGCTCGCAATAGCGGTGGCCATCCTCGCGGGCGCGACAACCGTCATCGTCGATCCCGTGGGCCCGCTTTATGTGGTCCCGTGGCTCTTGTTTGCAGGCCCGCTGTCGGCAGCGCTTCTCAAGAAGCGGTCGATAGTGGGGGTGTTGCTGTTTGTGACCGTGCTCAACGCGGTCGTGTGGATCGGGCTGCTCACCGGCGTGGCCGCACTGGAAGGAACGAGCGCGCAAGGGTTCATGCGCTCGATCTCGGATCAGGCGACAAAGCCGGCACTGGAGCAGGCTACTTCCAGCGGCCAGAACGTTGAGGAGGTCACGAGGCAGGTTGAGGCAGTAGGCGATACATTCGTACGAATGTGGCCTGCGATCCTCACGCTTGCGGCAGCGTTCACCGCGCTCTTGTCGGTTGGGGCGGTAGCCACCATCGCCGGACGTCTCGGCGTTGAGGTCAAACCCGCACCGCGGCTGGAGCAGGTCGACATCAGTCCACACGTGGTGTGGGGTCTGATCGTGGCCGTGGCGTTGATCGCCGGGGACAAGTTCTCCGGCGGGTGGAACGACCAGCTGCTGGGTGTGGTGGGCGAGAACCTGCTGCAAGTCGTCAGGTGGGTGCTCTTCGTGCAGGGTGTGGCTGTGTTCGCCGGGCTGTACAAGAAGGCCGGGTTCGCCCGGGCGTCGCGTACATTCGGATATGTGGTGCTTGGCTTGACCGAGGTGCTCTTGCCGCTCGTGAGTCTCACCGGACTCGCAGACGTGTGGCTGAACATCCGCAAGCTGCCACGTGACGGGCACGGTGCTGCTGGAGGCACGACGGACAGTTCGAGGAGTGCGGACTCCGATTCCGATACCCCGCACTGATTCGCCGAACGGCTGTGGCGGAGGCGCCCGGCACGAATTAGAGTGAGACATACCGCGCGGTCGGATTCGCGTCCGGACGTGAGGACGAACGAGGAGAAACGATGAAGGTCATCCTGCTTTCCGACGTTAAGGGTCGGGGCACCGAAGGTGATGTGATCGAGGTCGCTCGCGGCTTCGCGGTCAACTACCTTCTGCCCCGCAAGATGGCTGTCGAGGCTACGCCCGGCAACATCAAGCAGCTCGAGGCGCGCATGCACAACATTCGCAAGCGCGAGGTTCAGCGTCACTCGGATGCCGAGGGACTGGCTGCGGCCATCAATGGCAAGACCGTTGTGATCGAGGCCAAGGCTGGCGAAGAAGGCAAGCTGTTCGGCTCGGTCACCCCGGGCAAGATCGTCGACGCCCTCAGCGAGCAGCTGGGTGTGGACATCGATCGCCGCAAGCTCGAGGCACACGCTCACATCAAGGTCGTCGGCGACCACCCCGTGGTCGTGCACCTCTATCAGGACGTTGTGGCCGAAGTCACAGTTCGCGTGGTTCGCGAGGGCACCACCGTCGAGGCGATGGCTGCCCCGGTCACCGTTGCCGAGGCTCCGGCTGAGGTCGTTGAAGAGGTCGCTCCCGAGGTCGAGGTTGCCGTGGAGACCGAAGAGGTCGAATCGGACGCCGAGGTCGAAGAGGCCGAGTAGCACAACGTGGGTCTGGCGCGGGCGCCCGATAGGCGGGCGTCTCGCGCGTGACCTGCAATGACAGGAGTGGGGATGGCAGCCAGCGGGCACAGCCCGGCGGATCGCGTTCCGCCACATAACCTGGAGGCCGAGCAGTCACTGCTCGGTTCCATGTTCCTGTCGTCCGAGGCCGTGGAAGTCGGACTGGACGTTGTCTCACCCGACGACTTCTACCGCGCCGCCCACGCCAAGATCTATACAGCCATACGCGACCTGTATACGCGCGGCGAGCCCGTGGACCAGATCACCGTCGCCGACCGGCTGGAATCGGTCGGCCAGCTCGACCAGGCCGGCGGCAAGCCATACCTGCTCGACATCACCGGCATGGTTCCCACCGCCGCCAACGCGTCGTACTATGCCGAGATCGTCAAGCGCACGTCGGTGCTGCGGCAGCTCATCTCGGCCGGTACCGACATCGTCACGCTTGGCTACGACAGCGTCGAGGACCTTGACGCTGCCATCGAGCAGGCCGAGAAGACCGTCTTCGACGTCACCAATAAGCGCGTCTCCAGCAACTTCCGCACGCTCAACGAACTCATGACGGTCGGCTTCGAGCAGATCGAGCAGCTCTACGACCGCAAAGAGCACATCACCGGCGTCCCCACCGGGTTCCCGGACCTGGATGCGATCCTCGCCGGGCTCCATGCCGGCGACCTCATCATCCTTGCGGCGCGCCCATCGGTGGGTAAGACCGCCTTCGCGCTCAACATCGCGGTGGAGGCGGCAAAGAAGCAGTTCCCCGTGGCCGTCTTCAGCCTGGAGATGTCGAGCGAACAGCTCGTCCAGCGCATTCTGTGCGCCGAGGCGCGCATCGACTCGCAGCGACTTCGTACGGGCTACCTCAACGAGAACGACTGGCCGCAGATCATGCAGGCGATGGGTCGCATGAACGACGCGCCGCTGTGGGTGGACGATACGCCGTCCATCTCCATCATCGAGGTGCGCGCCAAGGCCCGCCGGCTGTTCCGCGACAAGAAGCAGGGACTCATCATCATCGACTACCTGCAGCTGATGCAGCCGCAGAACAGGCGTTCGGAGAACCGCCAGGTCGAGATCGCGGACATCTCCCGTGGTCTCAAGATCCTGGCCAAGGAGCTTCAGGTGCCGATCGTCGCGCTCTCGCAGCTCTCGCGTGCGGTCGAGCAGCGCACCTCCAAGCGCCCCATGCTGTCTGACCTTCGTGAATCGGGCGCCATCGAACAAGACGCAGACGTCGTCATGTTCATCCACCGCGACACGATCGGGGCGGGTCGCACCACCACGGACGACTACGGCAATGAGAAGCCGTCCGGGATGCCCTCAAAGGGTGAGGCCGAGATCATCGTTGCCAAACACCGCAACGGCCCTGTGGACAGCTGCTTCGTGGCGTATCTCGACCGGTACACCAAGTTCGTGCCGCTTGCCAAGAACGTTCCGTAGGCCGGTCACACGACACTCTGTCGGCACGCTCGCGCGTTCGTAGCCTTGGCGCACCCCGCCGGGTGCGCGCTTACGCCTTGCGAAGCTTTTCGAACTCTCCGGGATGCCAGCCCACCATCGCGCTTTCACCCACGAGTATCACCGGCACGCCGTACTGTCCGGTCATGGCCACCATCTTCTGCAGCCCCGCGTGGTCCTTCGAGACGTCCACGTCCTTGAACTCGATGTTGTTCTCAGCGAAGTACCTCTTCGCGTATGTGCAGTACGGTCAAGTGGGCGTGGTGTAAATGGTTACGCGCTTTGGTTCTGCCACGGGACACCTCCAGATTCGGGACACCTTGTTCGTTTCCGGGCGAACGACTTGCGAAACAGGCTCCTGTCGCGTGCACGCCATCTCGTGGTATGAACCGTACGGGTGTGTTCCGTTCCACAACCGAGAGGACTGCAGTGACCCGGGAGAGATTTGACGTCGTCATCGTTGGCGCGGGGCCTGCGGGCATCTTCGCCGCGATCGAACTCGTACGCTCGGGTCGTGTAGGCCGGATCCTCATCGCCGAGCGCGGCAAGTCCATTCCCAAGCGAAAGTGCCCCGCGCGTCAGACCAACTGCATCGGGTGCGAGACGTGTTCGATCATGACCGGGTGGGGCGGCGCGGGCGCGTTCTCCGACGGGAAGCTGACGCTCTCCACGGACGTCGGCGGATGGCTCGGGGAGTTTGTGGGCATCGAAGCCCTGGGGCGTCTCATCGAGGATGCGGATCGTCTCTGGCTGGAATTCGGTGCTACGACCGAGGTGCACGGCCCCGACGCCGCGACCGCGGAGCGGCTCATGCACGCCGCGACACTGGCGGAGATGCGCCTGGTACCTATGCGCATCCGGCACATCGGCACTGATCGCTCTCCCGCCGTGCTGCAGGCGATGCACGACTACCTCAAGAACGCGGGTGTCGAGATCCGACTCAACTGCGAGGTCTCGCGGATCGTCTCGGACGCGGGCCATGTTTCAGGCGTGGAGTTCACCGACGGCACGAGTGTGCTGGCAGACACCATCATCACGGCGCCCGGCAGGGACGGCGCCGACTGGCTTGCCGAGCAGGCGAGCGCCCTGGGCATCGGCCTCATGAACAACGCGGTCGACATCGGCGTGCGCGTAGAGGTTCCAGCGCCGGTCATGGAGCCTTTGACCGACAGTCTCTACGAGGCCAAGCTCATCTCGTACTCCAAGCGGTTCGGCGACCAGGTGCGGACGTTCTGCATGAACCCGTACGGCGAGGTAACCACCGAATCGTACGGGGACATCGTTACCGTCAACGGCCACTCCTTTGCCGAGGAGAAGACCGAGAACACCAACTTCGCGGTACTCGTGAGCCAGTCGTTCACCGAGCCGTTCCACGAGCCGATCACGTACGGTCACTCGATCGCGCGACTGGCGAACCTGCTTGGCGAGGGCATCATCGTGCAGCGGCTGGGCGACCTGCGCGCGGGTCGTCGTTCCACCGCGAAGCGCATATCGGAGTCCGTTGTCGTGCCGTCTATGCCAAGTGCCACGCCGGGCGACCTGTCGTTCGTGCTGCCGTACCGGCACCTCTCGGACATACTCGAATTCCTCGAGGCGATGGACACACTCGTGCCCGGTGTCGCGGCCGACGGGACGCTGCTCTACGGCATCGAGGTCAAGTTCTACTCATCGCGCCTGGAGCTCGACGAGTCGCTGCAAACGCAGGTCGCGGGCCTGTACGCCATCGGTGACGGCGCCGGGGTCACGCGCGGGCTTATACAGTCAAGCGCGAGCGGACTTGTGGCGGCGCGAGCGGTGCTCCGGACGTCGCGCTAACGCTGCCAGCCGATCACGTGCATGACTGCCTCGGCTAGCGGGAGCGGCTGGTCCTCGAACACGAACGACGTGATGAAGTGCCCGACGAACACGCTGATGAGGGTGCGCACACGCAGGGCTGGGTCGAGATCGCCGAAACGTGGAAGGACGGTACAACTCGGGAGACCTCAAGAACACGTCGCCCATGGCGTTCACGATCAAGGCGACC
>JBASNZ010000068.1:0-6269 GCA_049657775.1 Coriobacteriia bacterium
CCCACACCTAGTGCCCATCGTTTACGGCTAGGACTACCAGGGTATCTAATCCTGTTTGCTCCCCTAGCTTTCGCGCCTCAGCGTCAGTCGTGGCCCAGAAAGCCGCCTTCGCCACTGGTGTTCCTCCCAATATCTGCGCATTTCACCGCTACACTGGGAATTCCACTTTCCTCTACCAGACTCAAGACCGCCAGTTTCAGATGCAGGCCGCGGGTTGAGCCCCCGGATTTCACATCTGACTTAACGATCCGCCTACGCGCGCTTTACGCCCAATGAATCCGGATAACGCTTGCCCCATACGTATTACCGCGGCTGCTGGCACGTATTTAGCCGGGGCTTCTTCTGCAGGTACAGTCAATTTCGTCCCTGCTGAAAGCGGTTTACGACCCGAAGGCCTTCATCCCGCACGCGGCGTTGCTGCGTCAGGCTTTCGCCCATTGCGCAAAATTCCCCACTGCTGCCTCCCGTAGGAGTCTGGGCCGTGTCTCAGTCCCAGTGTGGCCGATCAGCCTCTCAGCTCGGCTACCCATCGTTGCCTTGGTGAGCCGTTACCTCACCAACTAGCTAATGGGCCGCGGGGCCATCTTTCTCCGCCGGAGCTTTCCCGATCAGACCATGCGGTCCGAAAGGAGTATCCGGTATTAGCACCGGTTTCCCGGAGTTATCCCAGAGAGAAAGGCAGGTTCCCCACGTGTTACTCACCCGTTCGCCGCTCGAATTCCCCCGAAGGGGCTTTCCGCTCGACTTGCATGTGTTAAGCACGCCGCCAGCGTTCATCCTGAGCCAGGATCAAACTCTCCGTTGAAGTTGTTCACAGACCGAAGTCTGCGATTCACGAAGAATATCGGACCTGGCCGGTCCGGTTTGACCCACCTGCCACATTCAAAGGTGTCTATGGTGGTTTGGGTCGATCTTCAAAGTCATACCGGTTTGGTCTGTTGACTGACCCTCTCGGTTTGACAGGATTCATGCGGTCCGACTTGCGGACCTTACTGGCTTCATCACAGTATCCAGTTTTCAAGGTTCAGGCGCAGCGAGGGGATACGTTACTGGTCTTGCTCCCCGCTGTCAACAATGTGTTTCTACCGGTTTTCGGAACGATCGATACGTCTTCGGGGCGCAAAAAACGCCTCCGCTATCGGAGGCGTCGGATGGGCGGGCGACCGCCGTAGCCGTCGCGTCACGCTATCCGATTGACCTCGCCCACATTCGGCTTATCAAGATCGTGCTCCACTCGGTCGGTAGAAGCAGCTTTGTTACTCTAGCACCGACGCACCGGCCATGCAATAGCCGATTTGACCCGATTCTTGCGCCTACCTGCGGGGACGCGCTCTGTCCCCTCCCGGACGCTGCCGGACGGCACACAGTGCCGCGCATACCTACTTCGCGCGTACGCGTGCGTAGCGGCGCTTGCCTGCCTGGAGGACCTGGCCCTCCACGCGAGACCACACGACGTCATACTCGCGAGCCGGAACAACCTCACCGGCGATTCGAACTCCGCCCTGGTCGATAAGGCGTCGGCCCTCCCCGTTGGAGGTGACGAGGCCTACCGATGCAAGCAGCGCCGGCAGGTGCACCGGGTCGGTCACATCCACCGCGAACTCCTCGATATCTTCGGGCGCCTGGTGCTCTTTGAAGATGCGGTCGAAGGCCTCCTCGGCCTGGGCGGCGGCATCTGTGGAGTGGTAGAGCGAGACGATCTCGCGCGCTAGGCGGCGTTTGGCGACATTGGGGTGTTCCGTACCGGCCGCAAGCCCGCTCTCGAGTGCGTCGATCTCGTCGACGGCGAGGGATGTGCACAGACGGTAGTACTTGATCATGAGCGCGTCTGGGATGGACATGACCTTGCCGAACATGTCATCGGGAGCGTCGGTGAGTCCGATGTAGTTGCCGTAACTCTTGCTCATCTTCTGAACGCCATCGGTGCCCTCAAGCAGCGGGAGCGTGAGACAGACCTGGGGATCCATCCCCCTCTTCTCCATGAGTTCACGCCCGGCGAGCAAGTTGAAGAGCTGGTCCGTGCCGCCGAGCTCGATGTCGGCCTCGATCGCGACTGAGTCGTACGCCTGCGCCACCGGATAGAGCAGCTCGTGAAGCGAAATGCCGATGCCCTCGCGGTAGCGCTTCTGGAAGTCATCGCGCTCCAGGATGCGTGCGACGGTGAACTGGCTGGTGAGTCGCAGGAGATCCTCGAACGTGAGCGGGGCGAGCCAATCCGAGTTGCGCACGAGCTCGGTCCTGTCGGGGTCGAGGACTTTGAAGGCCTGCGAGATGTACGTCTCGGCGTTGGCGTCTATCTGCTCGCGCGTGAGGGCCGGGCGGGTGCTGTTGCGTCCTGATGGATCACCGATGAACGCCGTGAAGTCGCCGATGATGAGAACGACGATGTGGCCGAGGTCCTGGAACTGCCTGAGCTTGCGCAGCGGAACAGCGTGCCCCAGGTGAAGGTCCGGAGCCGTGGGGTCGACGCCAAGCTTCACACGGAGCGGACGCCCCTGCCCGAGCTTGCGGACGAGGTCGGCCTCGGGGACGAGGTCGGCGATCCCGCTCTTGATCACGTGCATCTGCTCGGCCGGTGTGCCCACTCTGTCGTCTCTCCTTGGCTGTCACGGCCCCGCTCGGCGTTACCGAACTGCAACGCTCTCCGGGCTGGTTGGCTCGTGGTTTGCACGTCATACTAGCACGACGAACGGCCCAAATCCCCCGCGCGTGCGGTACGCTGATGCGAGGCGGACAGTGCCGTTCGTTCGACGCTACAAGGGCTGAACGCGGGCCACACGACCGACCGAGGCCAAGTATGAGCCAGAACAACACGAACAGCGGACGCGGCAGTCAGGGCGGCTCGGGCAATGCCCGGCGCGACCCCGCACCCCGTCCTCGATCGAGAACCTCGGCGCCCCGGAAACGCACCGCTCCTCCTGCGCGACGCGCGCCCGCTACCCGGCAGGGACAGCCGCGACAGAGCTCGGCGGCCAATCGTGTGAGGCCGTCCGCCAGTGACATCAAGAAGCGGCGACGACGGATCTGGTTCAATCGATTCCTGGTTGCGGCGGTCCTCGCTGTGATCATTGCGGCAATCGCAGGTGGCGTGGTCTATGCGCAGATCGCCAAGGATCTCCCCGATCCGGGCGCGCCGCTCAAAGGGCGCGACCAGACGACGATCATCTTCGACCGCAACGGCAAGCAGATCACCAAACTGTTCGCCGAGCAGAACCGCACCGACGTCCCGCTCGAGCAGATACCGGCGCAGTTGAGGCAGGCGGTCATCGCGACCGAGGATCAACGCTTCTACGAGCATCAGGGCGTCGACCCGCTTGGTATTCTGCGCGCGCTCTGGGTGGACATCACCCGACCCAACGTGCTCCACGGCGGCTCCACCATCACCCAGCAGTACGTGAAGATCGCCATCGTGACGCCGGAGCGAACGCTCAAGCGCAAGCTCATGGAGGCTATGCTCGCCTACCGCCTTGAGAAGAACTTCTCCAAGGACGAGATCCTTGCGCTCTACCTCAACACGATCTACTTCGGCCACGGCGCGTACGGCGTCCAGACCGCCTCGCAAACGTACTTCGGGAGGAACGTCGGCGATCTGACGCTCGGCGAGTGCGCGATGCTCGCGGGCGTGATCAAGTCGCCGGGGCGGTACTCCCCGTTCCTCGATCCAGAGGCGGCGAAGAACCGCCGCGCGACCGTCCTTTCGCAGATGGTCGAGCAGGGCTTCGCGGACGGCGCCGCGGCAGAAGCCGCGAAGGCCGAACCGCTGGCGCTTGCGGAACCCAAGACGTTCTCATCGCAGGCTCCGTATTTCGTGGAGTACGTGAAGCAGATCCTGACCGAGACGTACGGCGCCGATATGGTGTATCGCGGCGGGCTTCGCGTGAAGACATCGCTCGACCTGACCATGCAAGCCGCCGCCGAGAAGGCGATCAAGAACGCGCTGAACAAGGCGAGCGATCCTTCCGCGGCACTCGTTGCCATCGATCCTGCCACCGGGGAGATACGCGCTATGGTGGGCGGACGCGACTTCAAGACGCAGCAGTACAACGTGGCCGTGCAGGGGCACCGCCAGCCCGGCTCGGCGTTCAAACCGTTCGTGTTGGTGACCGCGCTCATGAACGAGGTCTCCCCCGAGCAGACGTACGAGAGCGGACCCAGGTCGTTCAAGGTGCCCGGCGGACAGACGTGGAAGGTCACGGGTGCCTCCGGCGGTCGCAAAGGACCGATGCGTCTGCGTGAGGCGACCGAGAAGTCCGTCAACTCGGTGTTTGCCGCCCTCATCCTCGACGTGGGTGCCGACGCGACAGTGGAGACCGCCAAGAAGCTTGGCATCACAACCGACGTGACCCCGGTCCCCGCGATCGCGTTGGGCGGACTTGAGAAGGGCGTGACGCCCCTTGAGATGGCCTCGGCGTACGGTACGCTCGGCAACGGCGGGGTCAAGGTCAGCCCCCACGCGATCCTTCAGGTCTCGAACGCCTCCGGAGTCTTGGAGTCGGCCAAACCGACCTCGGTGCAGGCTATCCCGGCGAACGTAGCCTACCTGGTGACCGACATCCTCAAGGGCGTCATCAGCAAGGGTACCGGGACGGCCGCCAAGATCGGGCGACCGGCCGCCGGCAAGACCGGGACGACGCAGCAGTACCGCGATGCGTGGTTCGTGGGTTACACGCCCGACCTCGTGGCCTCTGTCTGGGTTGGTTACGCGGACTCACAGAAAGAGATGACATCCGTGCATGGCCGAAAGGTCACGGGTGGCTCATTCCCGGCCGAGATCTGGGCCGACTTCATGAAGGTGTCGCTCGCCAAGACCAAGAAGACCGAGTTCTCCAGGCCGTCCGGTCTGGCCTCGGCGAAGATCTGCCTGGAGTCGGGACAGGCCGCAGGAGAATACTGCACGAAGACAGGCACGGGGCTGTTCCTCAGTGACCGGATGCCGGTGCCGTGCGAGCTTCACACCGTCCCGACGAAGATCACCATTCCCAACCTGATCGGCATGACCAAGGAGAACGCGCTCGCGCTGCTCAAGCAGCTCATGCTGCTGTTCAAGGTCGTCGAGAAGGATTACACGGACGTGGCGCCTGGCGTGGTCGCCGATCAGAATCCGGCGGCCGGCAGCGTGGGAACCACGCAGACAGTCGTGACCATCATCGTGTCCAAGGGCCCGGCCGCGAACGCCGCCCCGGTACCGTCATTCACGTTCAGCCCGAACAACCCGAAGATCAACGAGCCGGTCTCCTTTGACGCGTCGGAATCTACCGACGACGGCACGATCGTGACGTATGCCTGGGAGTTTGGTGACGGGACGCCGCTCACGAATGGCACGACCGCACAGCACGTGTTCAAGACGCCGGGGACCTACACGGTCACGCTCTGGGTCACCGACGACAAGGGACTCGTGGCGAGCCTGCCGGTGAGCGTGCTGGTCAAGTAGTCAGCGCACGCCCCGGAAGAAGTGCCCGCTCGTGGTCACGCTCGAGAGGGCCTGCGCGGGTGGCGGCCCACCCGCCTGAACGCGCGCGAGCGCGTCGGCCACCCCCGACACCATGCGACGAGTCTCCTCGGCCGACTCGATGGTGATCTCCACGCGCACGGCACTGACACCGGTGGCGACGACTTCGTCGAGCGCTCGCGTGAGATCGAGTGGCACGGAGTTGTATATGCGCGATCGGCCGGTCGCGTCGGTAATGACGGGGAACTCGTAACCCTTCTGGTCACGCAGCAGCCAGGCGCGCGCGCGTCGTGGGCACGTGAGGCATCGGTGAGCACACTCGCCTGCGACCTGCAGCACGCAGTGCTCGGCGATCATCAACTCCATTCGGCCCGCGACGAGCGTGCCTACGGGGACTGGCGAGGACTCGACGAGCGCGGACAGGCGCCTGCCTGAGAGTTCGGGAGAGGCCCACACGAGTGATGCCCCCAGTTCCGATAGCGCTGCCGCCGTCCACGGGTTGGCGATATTGAGCGGCCAATCGGCCTCGATGCGATTCGCGTCCGTGGCTCCCGACGCGAGAAGTCCCAGGGTTCCTACGGCCGCGGCGCCGGAGGCGCGAGCATACTCGAGCAGGGTGGGCACCTCGTCTACGTGAGCGACCCGGGACAGAAGGGGTGTGACACCCGCGGGTAGCGCCTCCGGTTCGTGCGCCGCAGACACGCGAAGCAACACACGCGTGGCACCCGCCGCGAGCGCCTCTCGCGCCAGATCGCCATCGGGGACCGAGGCGACAAGCTCGACCGAGTGCGGGCGGCGTGGTCTTGGGCCGGGCCACGGC
>JBASNZ010000069.1:0-42577 GCA_049657775.1 Coriobacteriia bacterium
GCTGGCGTCGGAGGAGCAGAACGGACTGATGGTCTTAACTTCAGACCTGTACCGCCGCGCGAATTGCCACCGTGCGACAGCCGATCCAATGGACGTCGTGTGACTCATATCCCATCCCAAGGTGTCCCAACTTCCAGCCGAACGTTTACTCCGTCAGTATCACACACGGCGATTAGCCGATTTCGAGCCAGGCCATCCATTTCGGGCGCCAACGATCCGCGCGATTTGACACAGCTTATCCCTTCCTGCCACCGTTACCACCGTGCGCGCAGGTAAGCTGCGGAAGTCCGACGAAGCTAGCCTCCTCCGTTTGACCGATCACACGAACTCCCGTCCTGAGGACACGTCGCCACTGGGGAAAACGTTGAGCGAGAAGCGTCGCCTCATTTCGAACACACTGGCGAATGGCATGGCGCAGTTCACCGCCATGGCGTCGTCGCTGCTTTTCATGCCGCTGCTCATTCGCAGTTTCGGGTTGTCAGAATACGGGCTGTACCTCCTGGCGTCCTCGATCGCGGCCTATGCGTCATTGGTGGACTTCGGAGTCGGCACATCGCTGGTCAAGAACGTCGCTGAGAGGTCCGCCCGAGGTGACGCGAAGGGCCTAGGCAAGTACATTTCGACTGCGCTGGTGTTTTACATTGGCGCGGGCCTTCTGGTTGCGGCGCTACTCGGTACCGTGGCGGTCTTTGCGGGCGCGATCTTCAAGGTGACCCCTGAACAGGCCCACCTACTTCGGAACCTTCTTCTCGTCGTCGCAGCCGCATCGATCTTGACATGGCCCACAACGACTGGCGGCCTGGTTCTCGCAGGCCTTCAGCGCTTCACGATTAGTGCGACCACTGCAATTCTCGCGGCAGCTGCGAACCTCGGCGTGATGCTGGCAGTGCTCCTTCTGCACCAGGGACCGTTCACCCTGATAGTGGGTCAGAGCATTGTGGCAATAGCAGCAGGCGCAACGAACACCCAGTTGGCGAGACGAGCTCTCAAGGGGGTGCGCTTTCATCCAAGTGAAGCGGATTACGCGATCTTCAAGGACATTCTCAGCTTCTCGTGGGTCATATTCGTGCTCCAACTCTGCACAGTCGTAATCTACCAGCAGACTGACCGCATCGTACTGGGCGTCTTCCTGGGAGCAGCGGCCGTCACGCTCTACGAGTCAGCCGGAAAGATGCAGGGATTCGTGATGCAGCTCACCCAATTTGCAGGATCTGCGGTGATGCCATTCGCCACGCAACTCGGAGCCGAGGGCCGATCCTCGTCACTCCACACCCTCTTCTTCCGAGGAACGAAGTACGTGATGGCACTTGTACTGCCCGTGGTAGTCGGCCTGATGATCCTCGCCAAGCCCATCATCCTGCACTGGCTAGGGCCGACTTTTGCCGCGCAATCGCTCGCGGCGCAGGTCCTGCTCTCGTATCAGCTGCTACACGTCGGACCCGTCATCGGCGAGTCAATTCTGATCAGCCGTGGCCACGCACGCAGACGACTGTTCAACAGCATCTTCGTTGTCACTCTCGGCAACCTTGTGTTGAGTATCGTGCTCGTTCAGAAAATCGGCATCATGGGTGTCGTCATCGGCACGGCTGTACCGTGGATAATCGACTTTCCTGCAAGAATGCATGTGTGTCTAACCGAGGTTGGCGTCTCCTTCTGGGACTGGCTGAAGCGGTCGGCGGGACCAGTCTATCTATCTCTGATCGCAACCGTCGCAGTGGCGTTCGCATGCTACTTGACGCCGCTAGTGAACTCTATGCTCGGCCTCGCAGGTGCCCTCGCACTCTCTGTCGGAGCAGCCTGGGTCGCCTTGATCGCGCTCGCCCTGACCCCCGTGGAAAAGGACGAGCTTCGAACCTTGGTCGGTCGAGTGTCCGACCGCCTGAGAAGGAACCACTAGATCCGGCGGCTCGAACGACCACCGCGCCCGGAACTCGGTGCTACCCTTGGCGCTCAGTCGGCCGCGCAGTTGGCCTTGATGAACTCGGCGACCTGGTCGCTACACAAGTGCGGAATCTCCTCCACGACGCGCCCAACCGGCCAGTCCCACCATCGTAGCTCTAGTAACTGAGCAACGGTCTCGTCATCGAAACGCTTCCTGATGACCCGTGCCGGGTTACCGGCGGCTATGGCGTAGGGCGGGACATCGCCTGTAACGACCGCCATGGCGCCAATCACCGCACCGTCACCTATCGTGACTCCGGATAGGATCGTTGCGCCGTGCCCAATCCAGACATCGTTGCCGATGACCACGTCGCCCTTCGTCGCTGGGGTACCTGAAATGCCCCCTGCGCTCGGCCACATTTGGGGGAGTGCAGGGAACGGGTATGTGGTGACCCAGTCGGGACGGTGCTCCCCACCGAGGAAGATGCGAACCTCTATTGCGATTGAACAGTATCTTCCAATCCGGAGTCGGGCTTCAGGTGGCTGGTCGGCGTGCAGAACAACGGGCACGCCGTAGGTGTACTCCCCGATGTCGAACTGCTGGTTGCACAGGTGATCACGAGTGCACAGTGACAGCGGTACCGCATCCTCAAGCCGCTCCCCTCTTGCGACCTTCTTCAAGGCCCGCTTGAGCACTCCGGCAGCGTGTCGGATGGAAGCGCCACATGTATCTGCGTGAATGGTCATCGCGTTCACTTCCACTTCGACAGTGTGCTCCTCCTTTAGAGCACCTCAACCTCAGGCAGCGGGATGACGAATCGCCCACCCCACTCGGCCACACCTGCGAGCTGCTCGACGATCTCGTCCTTCAGGTTCCAGGGCAGGATGAGCACATAGTCCGGCCTGGTCTCGGCGATATGCTCGGGCCCATAGACCGGGATGTGGGTACCCGGCAGGAAGGTCCCCTGCTTGTGCGGGTTGCGGTCGACCGTGTACTGGAGTAAATCCGCCCGAACGCCACAGTAGTTGAGCAGCGTGTTGCCCTTCGCCGGTGCGCCGTACCCCACAACGCTCTTACCTTCGTTCTTGGCCTCGATGAGGAATGTGAGCAAGTCGCGCTTGGCGGCATCGACTCGCGGCTGAAAGCCCCGGTACGCTTCCATGGAATCGAAGCCAGCCGACCGCTCTCGGGAGAGCAACGCATCCACCGCTGGAAGCACCGGCTGTGAAGCATCGTTATCGTGCCGGGCGTAGATGCGCAGAGAGCCTCCATGTGACGGCAACTCATCCACGTCGAAGAGAGTCAAGCCATGGCTTGCGAAGATCCGCTGGACGGTGAGGAACGAGAAGTACGAGAAATGCTCGTGATAGATGGTGTCGAACTCCAAGCGATCGACAAGGTGCATCAGGTGTGGGAACTCGAATGTCGCCACACCTGTGGGCGCGAGCAGCACACGCACTCCAGCGACAAAATCATTGAGATCTGGGACGTGCGCGAGCACGTTGTTCCCTATCACGAGGTCGGCGCGGTTCCCTTCCGCGACCAGACGCGTCGCGAGCTCTTCTCCGAAGAACTCTATGCGGGTCGGAATACCCTTTGCGATCGCGGCCGCTGCAACAGTATCGGCAGGCTCAACGCCCAGGACCGGAACCCCGGCCTCGGCGAAGTACTGAAGCAGGTAGCCGTCGTTGCTCGCAATCTCGACAACCATGCTGTTCGAGTCAATCCCGAAGCGTGGAGACACCGCCTCCACGTAGCGCTTAGCGTGTGCGAGCCAGCTGTCCGAGTAGGACGAGAAGTAGTGGTAGTCATCGAAGATGACGTCAGGCGCTTCGTACTCGGGAAGCTGCACAAGGAAGCATTCCGAGCAGACACGCACGACCAGTGGAAAGAAGACCTCAGGGTCACCCAGCTGATCGGGCCGTAGGTACCCGTTGGACAAAGGACTCATCCCGAGATCGACAAAGACGTCGCTGAGCGGGGTGTTGCAGAAGCGGCAGTTCATGCAGTCCTCCATGGGATTCTGTGAGACCACTGGCGCAGCATCATGACGCCCGATCAGCCTCGATGACACGCCTAATGCCCTCATCGATACCGATCTTGGGACACCAGCCGGGAAGGTGTTCGCCGACCCAAGGGGTCAGAACCTCCCTGTCCCGGTACGCTCGCGCGCCCCACCGGGCGTCGATGCTGCGCCCAGTAACGCGTTCGACAGCGGCGGCCAGTTCCCGTAGCGACAGCGGAGGCTGGGCTGTGATTGAGTAGCGGTGGACAGTCGGCGGAGACTTGGCCTCGAGGCCTGCGGCGGCCACCATGAAGGCATCGACGATGTCGTCGACATAGACCAGGTGCAGCAGCTGTTCGCCCGGCGACAGGTCGAGCTGCTCCCCGCTCAGCGCGGCCTTTATGAGCAGCGGAAGTACCTTTGGCCTAGGGTCGCACGGACCGTAGGTGTCGTACAGGGCGAGCGTCGTGGTGCTGATTTCGCGCGCAACGTAGTAGCGGGCGATGTCCTCAAAAGCTTGCTTGGTTGCCGCATAGAGATTGACGGGGTCGTACTCAGGGCCACCAAAGTGCTGCCAACCCGTGCCTGTGTTGACGAGCCGCCTGCACCCGCATTCGGTCATCGCCTCGAGCAGCTGCGTTCCGAGCAGCACGTTACTGGTAACAAGCGAGTCCACCTGGCCGGCGGTGTGGTTGGCGAGGAAGACCGAGGCCAGATGGAAGGTCACATCGGGGCTCGTCTCCGAGACGATGGAAAGCATGCGCTCCATCGTGCCGTCATAGACATGCGAGGTCGCCCCTGCGGGAATCTGTTCGATTCCGGGCTGGACTATCACATGGACCTCGTGGCCATCGGCAAGAAGTCGACGTACGAGATGTCCGCCGATGAATCCGGTACCCCCTGTCACAAGCGCCCTCCGGGCGTCATTCACCGCCCGTCACCCCCATCGAACACGAATGGGTTCGCAAACTCAGAGAAAGCTGGAAGCGTCGCGTCACGTTCGGAGATGACCGACGGGCCAGACGGCCAGGCGATTCCAGCAGAGTCCCAACGAACGCCGGCGTCGTACTTTGGCGAGTAGGCCGTCGTCGTCCGATATGCCACGAGAGCTCCGTCCCCCAACACGCGGAAGCCATGAGCCAGACCCTCGGGGATGAAGAGACCGCGGCCGTTCTTGCCCGTCAGCTCAAATGTAAGCGCCGTGCCGTATGCAGGTGAGCCAACGCGGAGATCAAGTACGACATCGAAGATCGCTCCGTGCTCACAGAAGACTGTCTTGGCCTGGGCCTGTGGCGGTAGCTGAAAGTGAAGTCCGCGCAGGACACCAGCGATCGAGTATGAGTAGAACTCCTCGACGAAGTCGCCCGGCAAGCCGGCAGCCGAAAACTCGCCACGTACAAACGTCTTGACAAACCGACCCCGGTTATCGGGAAGCGGCTGAGCGACCAACTCAACGAGTCCGGGGATCGTGGTCTCAACGAATCTCATCTGTTGAGCGTCACCAAACCTTCCACGGCGCTTTGCCGGTGTCCCACAGCTCTTCGAGGAGCCGCTTGTCACGCAACGTATCCATCGGCTGCCAGAACCCCTCGTGGAAGTGGGCACCGAGCTGGCCATCAGCAGCGAGAGACTCAAGCGGCTCTCGCTCCAGAATCGTGTCATCTCCTTCGATGCGATCGAACACTGTCGGCTCCATCACGAAGAAGCCACCGTTGATCCAGTCGCCGTCACCGAGGGGCTTCTCGAGGAAGGATTCGACTGCATTGTCCTTGCCAAGCTTCAGGGCACCAAACCGCCCGAGCGGCTGCACTGCAGTGAGCGTGACTTCCCTGCCTCCAGCTTGATGGGTCTCCAAGAGCCTCGAGATGTCCACGTCGGCGACGCCATCACCGTACGTCAGCATGAACGGCTCACCACAAACATATGGCTGGATGCGCTTGACTCGCCCGCCTGTCATCGAGTCAGCTCCGGTGTCTACTACGGTGACGCGCCAGGGCTCGTTCGCGTCCTGGTGGACCTCAATCTCGTGCGTCTTCATATCGAACGTCACATCGGTATTGTGCAACCAGTAGTTCTGGAAGTACTCCTTGATCTGGTACCCCTTGTAGCCGGTGCACACCACGAATTCGTTGAATCCGTAGTGGCTGTAGATCTTCATGATGTGCCACAGGATCGGCTTCTCACCGATCTCGGCCATGGGCTTAGGCCTGACCGTCGTTTCCTCGGATAGACGGGTGCCGAGTCCACCGGCCAGAATGACTACCTTCATGCTCCGCTCCAATGCTTGGGGCCAGGCTCAGTGCAGCGAGGTAGCTGCATTATTCGCGGTTGAACTAGGTTAGCACGATGGTACCCCGAGACATCGGGGTCAGACGGTCGACGCCCAGCGCAAGCCAGCATGGCGGGCCTGCGCCACATACGTACGGATGTCGTTCCTCACGAGTTCAGAAGCAGCTGCCCCGTCCAACTGCCGCCGTCGGTACCACTCAGCCGTGCGGTCGACCGCTGTCTCAAAATCCCACACCGGATGCCAGCTGAGAAGCTCGGCCGCACGCGAGACATCGAGATGCAGCAGTCCAGCTTCATGCGGTTGAGCAATCGGAGCGAGCTGGGACCACGAGCCCGAGCCCCATGTCGTCACGAAGCGATCGACGAGTTCGCCGACCGTCCGGTCCGACGTAGCCTCAGGTCCGAAGTTGAACGCTTCTTCAACATGCATGTCACCGGCGAGCATCAGGGCCGCCAGCCACAGATAGCCGGAGAGCGGCTCGAGGACATGCTGCCAGGGGCGAACCGAGCCCGGATTCCGAACACCCACGGTCTCCCCCGCAGACAGCGCACGCACGCAGTCGGGAACGATGCGATCGGCGGCCCAGTCTCCGCCACCGATCACGTTGCCCGCCCGAGCGGTCGCCGTCGGGATTCGCATCGGATGCAAGAACGACTTCGCGTACGAAAGCGCGAGGATGTCCGCACAGGCTTTGCTCGCACTGTAGGGATCGTGTCCGCCGAGCGGATCGTCCTCCGCAAAGGCCGCACCGGTCTCACTATTGCGGTACACCTTATCCGTCGTGATCACGACCACCGCACCGAGGGACTCTGCGCCCCGGGCCGCCTCGAGCACGTTCGCTGTTCCCATGACATTCGTCTCGAAGGTGTAGATCGGCTCCGCATACGAACGCCGCACCAGCGGCTGCGCCGCCAGATGCATCAGCACATCTGGACGTGTTCGACGAACGACGTCCTGAACCGCTGCGAGGTCACGAATGTCCGCTGTGGTGTGGTCGATGCGTCTCGCAAGGCCTAGTTCGTTATACAGCGCGGGGTCCGTGTCCGGCTCAAGCGCCAGCCCGCTCACTTCGGCACCAAGTTCGAGGAGCCAGCTTGCGAGCCACGCGCCCTTGAAACCGGTGTCCCCTGTGATCAGCACCCGTCTACCGTCGAAAGCGCCCCCGAACAGTGGCTCAGTCACGATGGCCGTCTCCCTGCGCCACAATACGGCGAGCAGGGCCGTGCACGCCCTCCAGCCGCTCCACATCCGCGTCCACCATCATCTCAACCACCTCGCCGAAGGACACACCGGGCACCCAACCGAGCACTTCGCCCGCCTTGCTCGAGTCCCCAACCGGCGCCTGCCAATCCACTGGCCGGAAGAACGCCGGGTCGACGACAACGTACTCTTCCCAGTCGAGCCCCACCCGCGAGAACGCCACTTCGCAGAAGTCTCGCACGGTGTGCGCTTCGCCGCTGGCGATCACATAGTCATCGGGTCGCTCGGCCTGCAACATGCGCCACATCGCCTCGACGTAGTCTCCCGCGTAGCCCCAATCGCGCGCGGCGTCCAGATTCCCCAAGCGCAGCTCCCGCGCAAGCCCGAGCTTTATACGCGCGGCCCCGTCCGTGATCTTGCGAGTCACGAAGCTCGTGGGGCGCAGCGGAGACTCATGGTTGTAGAGAATCCCGCTGCACGCGAACACTCCCCAGCCCGCGCGGACGTTCTGAACGAGGAGGTGCGCGTACGCCTTTGAGGCCCCGTATGGTGTCACGGGGCGGATCGGAGTGTTCTCGTCTTGCGGCGAGGTCTCAGGATTTCCGAAGATCTCGGCAGATGATGCCTGGAAGAACCGCGCGTCAGCAGCATGTTCCCGAAGCACTTCAAGCAGGGTGGCTACGCCGACCGCGTTGACCTGCGCGGTCAGCGCAGGTTGCGACCACGACAGGCCAACCGATGACTGCCCGGCAAGGTTGTAGACCTCGTCGGGCCGGCTGTTCGCGACCGCACCGACGAGCGAGTCCTTACTGGTCAGATCGCCATCGATGAGGGTCACCCCCATCGGCCCGCAGGACTGCTCCGCAGACTCGCGCTCGCACGTGCGCTCAAGGCCGAAGACCTCGTAGCCCTTGCCTACGAGCAACTCGCTCAGGTAGGTGCCGTCCTGCCCGGCAACGCCGGTGATGAGTGCCCGCTTGCTCATGTGGTTCGCCTTCGACCGGCCTTAGCGGGACAGGCGCGCAATATCCGAGTCGACCATCATCTCAACCAGATCGCGGAAGCCCACCTGCGGTTCCCATCCCAGCTTCTCGCGCGCCTTGGATGAGTCGCCGTGGAGCAGGTCCACCTCGGCCGGGCGCATGAACTGCGGGTCGCTCACAACATGCTTCTCGTACTCGAGGCCGACACGCGAGAACGCGATCTCGCAGAACTCGCGAACCGTATGCGTCTCGCCGCTGGCGATAACGTAGTCGTCTGCCTCATCTTGCTGCAGCATCCGCCACATCATCTCCACATAGTCGCCCGCATACCCCCAGTCGCGCGAGGCATCGAGGTTACCCAGCCGCAACTCGGACTCCATACCCAGCTTGATACGCGCCGCACCGTCGGAGATCTTGCGCGTCACAAACTCAAGCCCGCGCCGGGGTGACTCGTGGTTGAAGAGGATTCCGTTACTGGCGTGGATCCCAAAGCTCTCGCGGTAGTTGAGCGTGATGAAGTAGCCGTACACCTTGGCCACCCCGTAAGGGGAACGGGGATGGAACGGCGTGTTCTCGGTCTGCGGGGTCTCCTTGACCTTGCCGAACATCTCCGAGGAGGACGCCTGATAGAAGCGCGCGTCGAGCTTCTCGCGACGGATAGCCTCAAGCAGACGGGTCACGCCGATGGCGTCGACGTCTCCGGTGTACTCGGACTGCTTCCACGAATCAGCGACGAACGACTGAGCGGCCAGGTTGTAGACCTCATCGGGCTGCGACTGCCGAACGGCGTCGATGAGCGACGCCTGATCGCTCAGGTCACCCGAGAGGAGTGTGACTCGATGCAGCAAGTGATCGATGCGTTCGAACGAGCCCGTGGAGGCCCGGCGTACGAGGCCGAAGACTTCGTACCCCTTCTCTAGCAGCAGCTCGGCCAGATACGAGCCATCTTGCCCCGTGATGCCGGTGATGAGTGCTCGCTTGGTCATCCCAGACTCCAATCAGCGAGAGCGCGCAGGCTATCCGCGTGCCCAGTCATCGTCAAGTCGGATGATATCGTCCTCGCCAAGATACTCGCCCACCTGCACCTCGATAAGCTTGAGCGGGACCTTCCCGCAGTTCTCAAGCCGGTGGACCGCGCCGACCGGGATGAAGATGCTCTCGTTCGCGTGTACCTCGACGCGCTCCTCGTCACGGGTCGCCACCGCAGTGCCGTTGACCACGATCCAGTGCTCGCTCCGATGGTGATGCTTCTGGAGGCTCAGCCGGGATCCCGGCTTCACCTCGATCATCTTGATCTGGTAGTTGGGCGCCGACAGCAGACTCGTCCACGACCCCCACGGCCGCAGACTCACCTTGGGCTGCACGACCTCCTCGGCGCCGCTCGCCTTGAGCGCCTCAACGATCTGTCGGACGTCTTGCGCATGCGACTTGTCCAGCACCAGCGTGGCATCGGACGTGTCGACAACGATGAGGTCCTTGACGCCGAGCGTGGCTACCAACCGATCGGTCGAGTAGACGATCGTATCCGTGGTGCCGATGTCCACCCCTCGGCCGACGCGTGTGTTGCCGAACTCGTCCTCCTCTGCGACGTCCGCAAGCGCGAGCAGCGAGCCGACGTCGCTCCACTGAAGCGGAGCCGGAATCACGGCGACACGGTTGGAGCGCTCCATCACCGCGGTGTCGATCGACGCGGGCGTGAGCGCCTCGAATCGGGCGCGCGCCTCGTCACCGTTGCGCTCGGCCGATGCCTGCGAGGCGATCCAGCGTGCGGTGTCTGCTATCGCAGCGGTCTCCCCGCCGGCCGCATCCAACTCCTCAAGCACGCGCGATGCGCGCATCACGAAGATGCCGGCGTTCCAGAAGTAGCGGCCGCTCGTCACGAACTGCTCGGCGTGGACGGCGTCGGGCTTCTCGACGAATCGCTCAACGACATGTGGCGTCACGGATCCGTGGGCGAACTGCTCAAGCGGGCTCGCTGCAAGGATGTAGCCGTATCCGGTCTCGGGCCGTGTGGGGGTGATGCCGATGGTCACCAGATAACCATCCTGCGCGGCGGCAACGGCAGCAGCGATGCAATCGGACCAGACCTCCCCATCCTCGAGGATGTGGTCAGAGGGGAGCACGACCAGCACGGCATCCGGGTCCTCGGACTGGAAGATCGCCGCAGCAAGAGCGATCGCGGGTGCCGTGTTGCGTGCGATCGGCTCCTGAATGTACCGAACGCTGTGCAGACGATGGTCCTCCTGGGCAGTGAGGTGATTGCGCAACTCGTCGAACAGCCGCTCGTTGGTGACCACCGTAACGCGGCGTCCGTCGCCGGCAAAGGGCAGGATCCGGTGAACCGCCTGCGCGATGAGGGATTCGGTGCCGAACATCGATAGCAGCTGCTTCGGCTTGAGTTCACGGGAGAGCGGCCAGAATCGCTGCCCGCTCCCTCCAGCGAGGATCGCCGCGTACACGTGCTCGGATGTCATAGCTCCGCCCCTACCCGAGTATCCGCTCAAGGCTCTCCCGGAGCGCCGCGCCGTACTCAGCCGACTCAAGCGCGATCTCCACGTTGGCCTCAAGCCACGAGAGCACGTTGCCGGTGTCAAATCCGTCGCAGTCGATCGAGACGGCGTAGATGTCCTCGGTCTTGAGCAGCTCTTTGAGGGCGTCGGTGAGCTGGATCTCGTCGCCGCGCCCCGGCTCGACGCGCGGCAAGAGCTCCATGACCTTCGGCGTGAGCAGGTAACGACCGAAGATCGCCAGGTTGCTCGGAGCGGTGTTGACCGCTGGCTTCTCCACAAGATCGCTCAGCTTCCACACGCCCGGCTCGACCTCGTGTCCGGCGATCACGCCGTATCGGCTTACCAGGTGCTGCTCGACCGGCGTGACCGCGAGGACCGATGTCCCGTACTTCTCGTGGACTTCTCTCAGCTTGGGCAGGCACTCGTTGCCCGGCACGATCACATCGCCGAGGAGCACGAAGAACGGCTCGTCGCCGGTGTGCGCCGCGCCGGTGAGGACCGCGTGTCCAAGTCCGCGCGGACGCTTCTGCCGCACGTAGAAGACCTCGGCCAGATCCGATATGGCCCGGACCTCGCGCAGTTTCTCGGTGGCGCCGGAACGCTCGAGAAGGTCCTCGAGCTCCAGCGATCGATCGAAGTGGTCCTCGATGGCCCGCTTCCCGCGACCGGTGATGATGAGCACGTCGTCAACGCCAGCCGCTACGGCCTCTTCCACCACGTACTGGATGACCGGCTTGCCAACGATGGGGAGCATCTCTTTGGGCTGCGCCTTGGTGGCAGGCAGGAATCGCGTGCCAAGACCGGCGGCTGGGATGATGGCTTTCATGTGTTCCGGATACCTCCCTGGGACAGAGCGTACCTGCCTATGCTAGTACATGTGCGGGGGGACGGCACCCACAAGTCTTGGCACCCACAGGTCTTGGCAGCGCCCGAGGCGGTATCAAGTATAATCGCCCGATGACTCAGAGACTCGATACCCTCGATAGCGCGGACCGGGCCGCACTCCACGACAGCTTCATGGAGCTGCGGGCAGCTGCCCGTGCGGTCGAGCCGGACGCCTGGTGGCTCCAACTCACCGAGCTCACGACGCTAGGTTACGAGTCCATCCTGGACGAGATCGCCTCTCGCGTGCGCCAGACACCGGCAGGCGCCGACGCCCACATCCTGGACTGGGGCGGCGGACCGGGGTTCCTCTCGTACCTGCTCGAGGCCCTCGGCCTGTCCACGACGTACTACGACCTCAAATACGACTACCCGTCATTCGAGTACGTGCTCAGTGCGATCTCCGCCGAGAAGCACTTCGTGGGCGACGATCCCGTGACGCTCCCGTTCCCCGATGCCTCCTTCGACGCCGTGATCTCCTGCGGCGTGCTGGAGCACGTGCCCGACGCGGGCGGCTCGCTGCGCGAGATCTGCCGGGTGCTCAAGCCGGGCGGGCTGTTCTTCGTCTACCACTTCCCGAACAAGTGGTCGTGGACCGAGGCCCTGTCGAGGCTCCTGAAGCGCCCGCACCACGACGTACTCTGGACACAAAAGCAGCTTCTCGGCGAGGTGCGAGATGCCGGGATGGAGATCGAACGCTTCGACTACCGCTACATGGTGCCCCGGAACCTCGTGGGGTTCGAACGCGCGAGCGCATTCGTTTCGCGGCACGCACCGGCGATCTACCGTGCGGATCGCGTCGCTTCACGGGTTCCTGGCCTGCGCACGACCGCAAACGCGCTCAACTGCGTCGCCGTTAAGCGGTAGCGGCCGAGGCGAGCTCTCCTGGTGCGGTGACCTACAACTGCGCCAGCACTGCGGCAGCGGCATCTGTCATGGCGTCGATGTCCGCGTCGGCATGCGCCATGCCTACGAACGTCGCCTCGAACTGGCTCGGCGCGAGAACGATGCCCGAGTCGAGCATGCCCCGGAAGTACCGCGCGTAGCGATCGGTATCGGCCGTGGCGGCTGTCGGCCAGTCGCGAACCTCCTCGGCGGTGAAGAACATGCAGGCCATCGCACCCACGCGGGTGAGATAGGCGTCGATACCGGCGGCGTCCACTGCCGAGCGGAGCCCGGCCTCGAGACGGGCGCCCTTGCGCTCGAGCTCGTCGTAGACGCCCGGCTGCTTGAGCGCGTCGATGAGCGCGAGGCCGGCGACCATCGCGATCGGGTTGCCAGAGAGGGTACCCGCCTGGTAGACGGGTCCGACCGGCGCCAGGCACTCCATGATCTCGCGCTTGCCACCGAACGCGCCCACCGGAAAACCGCCGCCGATGATCTTGCCCAGCGTGGTGAGATCGGGCGTCACGCCGTAGCGCTCCTGCGCGCCGCCAAGCGCCACGCGGAAGCCGGTGATGACCTCGTCAAAGATGAGAACCACGCCGTACTCGTCGCACAGGGCGCGCAGGCCCTCGAGGAAGCCCTCGGCCGGCGGCACGACGCCCATGTTGCCGGCCACAGGCTCCACGATGATCGCGGCGACCTGCTCGCCCTCGGCCACCAGCGCAGCGCGAACCGCGTCGAGGTCGTTGTACGGCAGAACGACCGTGTCGGCCGCCGCGCCCTTGGTAACGCCGGGCGTACTGGGAATGCCCAGCGTGAGCAACCCCGAACCGGCGGCCACGAGCAGCGCGTCGGAGTGGCCGTGGTAGTTGCCGTCGAACTTGATGAACTTCTCGCGACCGGTGAACCCGCGCGCGAGACGGATGGCGCTCATCGTCGCTTCGGTGCCCGAGGACACCATGCGCACCATCTCGATCGACGGCACCGCGGCGCAGACCTCCTCGGCCATACGCACTTCGATCTCGGTGGGGGCGCCGTAGCTGGTCCCGCGATCAAGCTGCTGGCGCACCGCATCGAGGACGGCCTCGGGCGCGTGGCCCAGGATCATCGGACCCCACGAGGCCACGAAGTCGATGTACTCGTTGCCGTCGGCATCCCACACGCGGGCGCCCTTGGCGTGGTCGTAGAAGATCGGGTCGGTTCCGACGCTGCGGAAGGCCCGCACCGGCGAGTTGACGCCGCCGGGGATAACGCGCTGAGCGCGCGCGAAAAGGTCATGCGAGATGTCGTGCTGCATGAAACGAACGCCCCCTTCGGATGAGTCGTCGCGCTCGTCGCGACACATCCGCTGAGTATACCAGGGCTACGTGCCGGTTTGCGTTGAGTCACCCCGACGCTGCGACGGCAAAGACACCCGCGACGACGAGCGCCACACCCAGCCACTGCCGCGTCGCCAGCCGCTCCCCGAACACCGCAACGGCAGCTACTACGACGGCCGCATACGCGAGCCCAAGGAACGGGTACGCGAAACTGAGCTCAACGCGCGACAGAATGACGATCCACGCCAACGCCGAGAGCCCGTAGACGCCAAATCCCAGCGGCACGAGCGGCGATCTGGCGAGGTCGCGGAGTAGCGTTCCCGGCTTACGCAGCCGCGCGGCTCCGACGGGGCCCACGCGCTTCATGCCCGCCTTGAGCATCAACTGGCCACAGATCACCAGGGACACCGTTCCTAGGATGCCGCCGATCTCACTCACTGGCCGGCCTCCACGGTCGCGCGCGCGGGCGGCCCCCAACTCACCAGGACGACCCCCGCAACGATGAGCACGACGCCAAGCCAGCGCAGAGGACCCACCGACTCACCGAGCGCCCACGATGCGACAACGACGATCGCGTAGCTTGCCGAACCGAGCGGGTACACGGCAGCAAGATCAAGCCGGGAGAGGACCACGAGCCACATCACCGAGGAGAGTGCGTACGCAGCGAGGCCGAGCAGCACCTGCGGCCGAAGGAGCGCGCTCGCGAGTGTCGCGAGGACCCCCTCCCCAGCAAGCCCTGCGGTGCCCCCCTTCATCAGCAACTGACCGATGGCACCAAACGTCACGCTCACCGCCGCCAGGGTCAGCCCCTTGGTATCCCGTCGGTCGCGGGGCACTACTCTCCTTCGGCGAAGTACGTCATCGACGTGCGTTTGTACTCACGTACAGCGTACAGCATCCGTGGGGGCGTCAACTCCGCGTGTGCGCTCAGTGATTCGACACACGCGTCGATGCCTTCGCGAGAGGGTGCATGGATCATCGCGTAGATGGCCGGCGAATCGCCAAAGGCGGGCGGTCGCTGGTAGCAGTGGCTCACGTTCTCGCACGCGGCGATCGCCTGGCCCGCTTCGTCGATGCGTTCCTCGGGCACCATCCACACCGAAACTGCGTTGGCGCCAACCGAAGACATGCGCCCGCTCGCGGCAAAGCGGCGGATGAGTCGGGCGGCAGCCCAGCCGACGATGGCGTCCACCACCCAGGCCTCGTCCACGTCGTAACCGCACTCCTCGAGCGTCTTTGCAAGCGCGAGGAATGGGTGCTCGATAAGTGGCAGGTCCGCCTGAACCAGGCGAGCGAGCGCCTTCTCCTCGCGACTGAACGCCGGAGGGTGTTCAACCGGCGCTGCCGACACGACCTCGCCGTGGCCAGCCGTGCTCATGTCGGTCGTGACCTTGAAGACCCGGATGGCGGGCAGTTCGAGCACCCCGCCCACGCCGGAGCGCTCCGCGATCTCATCCAGCAGCACCCGCGTGCGCGCGGTCGACGGCGTGAGCAGCGTGAACCAGAGATTGTAGCGATCTTCACGTTCGTAGACGTGCGTAACGCCGGGGTATTCGCCGATAAGCGCCGCGACATCGTCGGCACGGTCGTCGTCAACGGAGACCGCGGCCAAGGTGGACCTGTACCCGAGCCGGTGGGCGTCGAATACGGCACCCAGGCGTCCGAGCGCGCCGGTTGCCCGCAGCGTCCGGACGATTGCGAGCACTTCACCTTCGGAAAGACCCATCTCGCGGGCAAGAACGTCGAAGGGCCGCGCCGCAACAGGGAACGACGCCCGGATACGTTCCAGCACCCGGGCCTCGACTTGGTTCATCGGCATGGTGTCGGGCATGCTACCCCTCGTTGGGCTCGCAGACTGCTCCCGCGGGCGGCTCGTAGATGCAGTACGGCTCGGCCGCCAGGTAGTCACCTGTGATCGAGAGCGCACGGGCACGACATCCGCCACACACGGCCTTGTACTCGCAGCGGCCGCACTTGCCCTTGAGCAGCGAGTAGTCCCGGAGTTCGTTGAAGACCTTGGACTCGGTCCATATCTGCGAGAACGGCTGGTCCTTCACGTTGCCAAGCTGCATATCGAAGTAGCCGCATGGCTGGATGTCGCCCGTGTGGCTGATGAAGCAGAAGGTGATGCCGCCGAGGCACCCGCGCGTCATGGCATCCAATCCGTACTCTTCGCGCGTAACCTTCTTGCCCTCGGCCTTGGCAAGCTGGCGGATGATGCGGTAGTAGTGCGGCGCGTCGGTCGGCTTGAAGTGGAGCGGACTCGTCTTCTGGCGGTGATACGCCCAGGTCAGAACGGCCTCGTAGTCCTCGGGCGGCAGCTCCTTGTCGAGCAGGTCCTCACCGCGACCGGTCGGAACCAGCATGAAGATGTGGAAGGCGTCCACGCCGAGCGACTCCGCCAGGTCGTGCACGGCCGCGACCTTGGTGTGGTTCATCGTGGTGACCGTCATGTTGATCTGCACGCCGACGCCGTGACGCTTCGCGAGCTTGATGCCCTCGATCGTGGCATCGAAGCAACCCGGCTGACCGCGGAACGCGTCGTGCTCCTCGGCTGTCGGGAAGTCCACCGAGACCGAGATGCGCGGGATCTTGTGCTCGGCCATCTTGGACGCGATGTCCTCGGTGATGAGCGTCGCGTTGGTGCCGATGACCGGCATCGCGCCCTTGGCCTGCGCGTAGTCCACGATCTCCCAGATATCCGGCCGCATGAGCGGCTCACCACCCGTGAGGATGATGATCGGGTTGGAGATGGTGACGATGTCGTCGATGTTGGACTTGATCTCGTCGAGCGACAGCTCACCCTCGTAGTGCCCGAACTCGGCCGCCGCGCGGCAGTGCGCGCACGACAGGTTACAGCTGCGCGTGATCTCCCAGGCGATGATGCGCGGCGCCTTGATGCCCGTGCGCTCCTCGTATGCGAGCGCCGCGGGTCCGCCGCCAGGCCTGAAGCCCACGCTGCGCGCCCCACCGTGCCGCTGCCGATCGACACCAGCAGGATGGCCCGAGGGGTGACCGGGGCCGGAGTCTTCCAAAGGGCGAAGGTCCCCGTTCGAGCCACCCCCGAGCGGAATCCCGATGCCGACCTCTCCGCATCCCGCCCCGGCTGCAGCGAGGGCATCCTCGTCGACGGTCGGCAGGTCCTCGCCAAACTCCTCGCCGAGCTCCAGATCGGGCCGGGCGTCTGCGTTGCCTACGTTGTCAGCCATGCCTAGCCTTCCTTAAGCCAGCGTGCGGCGTCCTTTGCGTGATACGTGATGATGAGGTCCGCGCCCGCGCGCTTGAACCCGATGAGGGTTTCTAGCACGGTCCGCTTCTCGTCGATCCAACCGTTGAGCGCGGCGGCCTTGACCATGGCGTACTCCCCGCTCACGTTGTACGCGCACGTGGGGTAGCCGAAGTCGTCCTTGACCCTGCGGATGATGTCCATGTACGCCAGCGCGGGCTTGACCATCACGATGTCGGCGCCCTCGTCGATGTCGAGCGCGGTCTCGCGAATGGCCTCGTCTCCGTTTGCCGGGTCCATCTGGTACTGCTTGCGGTCGCCGAACGTCGGGGCGCTGTCCGCGGCATCGCGGAACGGGCCGTAGTATGCCGAGGAGTACTTGGCCGAGTAGGCCATGATCGGGACCTGGTCGAAGCCCTCGGCGTCGAGCGCTGCGCGAATCGCGGCCACCCGACCGTCCATCATGTCCGAGGGAGCCACCATATCCGCTCCCGCCTCGGCATGGCTGACCGCGGTCATGGCGAGCATCTCGAGCGTGACATCGTTCATGACGCAGCCGCTGTCGTCGAGCGCGCCGCAGTGGCCGTGCGAGGTGTACTCGCACATGCAGACGTCGGTGATGACGTAGAAGTCGGGATCGTGCGCCTTGATCGTGCGAATCGCCTGCTGCACGATGCCGTCCTCGGCGTACGCCCCCGAGCCGGCCTCGTCCTTGGTAGCGGGGATGCCGAACAAGATGACCGCGGGCACGCCCAGGGCCTTCAGCTCGTCGATCTCGGCAGGCAGCTGGTCGAGTGAGATGTTGAAGACGCCCGGCATCGAGGGGACCTCCCGACGGACGTTCTCGCCAAACTCCACGAACATCGGGTAGATGAGGTCGGTCGCGTCGAGCGTGTTCTCGCGCACCATGGCGCGGAGCGTCTCTGTCCTGCGCAGGCGGCGCGGACGGTAGGTCGGGAACTGCATGGTGCCTCCTAGAATGCCGGGACGGGCGTGCTTAGTCGACGAACTCGTCGATGCTGATGGTCGAGCGGGATTCCGGCGTTGGCGCCGGAGCGTGCGCGGTGTGCTTCGCCACCTTGTGGTCGACGAAACGCTTGAGCAGGAGCACGGCCCAGACGGCGGCGGCCGCCATCACGACCCAGTACAGCAGCTGCACGATGGGGCCTGCGTAATACACGAACCGATCGAACGCCGCGTTGGTCACCATTGGTCCTCCCATGGTCGCCGGTCTCCAGCGGTCCACCCGCGAGTACGCGGGAGATAACAGTCGAGGCGCCCCGCAGTGCAGGCCGCCTCGACATTGCATTTTGTGGTGGAGATGATCGGATTCGAACCGACGGCCTCTGCCTTGCGAAGGCAGCGCTCTCCCAGCTGAGCTACATCCCCGTCACCTGGTCCCGGACCGGCCGGGGCAGATGTATACAATGCCGAGCCTTGCTCGCTTTGTCAATCCGTCCGGACCCCGTCCGAACAGTCCTACGACTGCTTGTAGTGCTCCACGAGCGCCTCCACAAGGGATGGGACCGTGTACTCTGCCGGCTCAACGGCGACGTCCATGCCGAGCGAGCGAGCCGTGTCCGAGGTGACCGGTCCGATACTTGCGAACGTGATGCCGCTCGTGTCGATGTCGGCTGTCAGCCTGGCGAAATTGCGCGCTGTGGACGACGACGTGAACGTGACAACGTCGACATCGCCCGTGCTCAACCGCTGCAACACCGACGGGTCGCCGCCTCCGGGTACCGTGCGGTAGACCGGCACGACATCCACCATCGCGCCGCGCTCGCGGAGCTGCTCGGGCAGTGCCTCGCGCGCCTCGAGCGCGCGCGGCAACAGAACCCGGGTGCCCACGCCCACGCCGCGAACGCAAAGACCCGCAAGTACGCCTTCGCCGACATGCTCGTCGGGTACGAAGTCGGGGTGGACGCCCCTGGCCACGCATGCCTCGGCCGTTGCCGGACCGACTGCGGCCAGTCGCAGCCCCGCAAGGTGCCGTGCGTCCTTGGCAGCGGCATAAACGCGATCGAAGAACCGCTCGACCGCATTCGCGGAGGTCAGGATCAGCCAGGCGTAGACGTCGAGATGCCGTATCGCATCATCCACCGGAGTCCAGTCATCGGGATCGACGATCTCGATCGTCGGGAACGCCAGGACGTTGGCACCGACATCCTCAAGCAGCTTCACGAGCGCTCCAGCCTGCGCGCGAGCGCGTGTGACCACCACCGTGACACCGGCGAGAGGCGCGGGATCCGCGTTGGTTGGCTCAAGTGCTGACATGGCAGTCCTACGTGCCGAGAAGCTCGTCGGCGCCGTTGGCCATGCGGACCTCCGCGAGGATCTCGTGAGCGCCGAGCGCGAGCAGCCGCGCCGCCATCGCCTCGCCGAGCGCCTCGGGCTCGCCCGCGTCGCCGCAGAGCTGCTCCCGCACGATATGCGTGCCATCCACGGAGCCGACCATGGCGTCCATCGTGAGCGTCCCGTCCTCGTAGCGGCAGTATGCGCCGATCGGCACCTGGCAGCCGCCCTCAAGCATGCGCATGACGACCCGCTCGGCCGTAACGCACTCCATGGTCTCGGTATTTCCGATGGCTTCCATGACGTGGCGCATGAACTCGTCGTCTTCGCGTATCTCGATGCCGATGGCACCCTGGCCAACGGCCGAGACCATCTGCGTGGTAGGAATGTAGCTGGTGATCCGATCCGCCCAGCCCATGCGGGTGATGCCCGCCGATGCGAGGATGACCACGTCGACCTCGCCCTCCTCGGCCTTGCGCATGCGCGTGTCGAGGTTGCCACGGACGTCCACGATCTCGCAGTCGGGGCGCAACGCTCGCACCTGCGCCACGCGCCGTAGGCTGGACGTGCCGACGCGCCCGCCCTCGGGCAGCGTGTCGAGCGTGTATCCGGCACCGCTGACGAGCGCGTCGCGTGGGTCGACCCGCTCGGGCATCGCCGCGATATAGAGACCCTCGGGCAGCTCGGTGGGGACGTCCTTCATCGAGTGAACGCAGAGGTCGACCGTTTCCTCGAGGAGCTCGACTTCCAGCTCCTTGGTGAACAGGCCCTTGCCGCCGACCTTCGCAAGCGGGACATCCAGGATCTTGTCACCGGTGGTCTTGATGATCTTGATCTCCACCGGAAGTCCGGTGATGTCCTCCACCAGGCCCTTGACGTACTCAGACTGCCACAGGGCAAGCTTGCTGCCCCTCGTACCGATTGTCAGGCGGGTTCTCTCAGCAGCCAAGGGTGTCTCCGATCTCGCCGGAGGCCGCCTGATCCTGGATCTCGCGCGCCTTGCGATTGAGCAGATTGCGCAGAAGCCCGTGACCTTGCCTGGCCTCGCTCTCATCCAGCCCGTACAGCGAGCGGGCAGTCTCCACGTACACGTAGCCGTCAGTACCCTCGGCCGCCTGCTTGAGGCGGGCCGTGGGACCGTGCAGCATCTTGTTCACGATGGCGCACGTAAGCGCATCGATGGTCTGCAGTTCCTTCTCCGACAGTGCCCCCAGACGCTTGAGCGCCTTCTCCATCTCGGACTGGCGAATGACCTCGGCCTTGGCACGGATCGCGGCGACCGTGGGAACGACCTCAAGCGACTCGCGCCAACGGGCGAACTCCGCGATCTCCTCGTCGATGATCACCTCGGCGCGCCGCGCTTCGCGCATGCGCTCCTCGAGGTTGGCCTCCACGACGCCGTTGAGGTCGTCGATGTCGTAGACGAACACGTTACTGAGATCGTTGACCGCAGGATCGATGTCGCGCGGTACCGCGATGTCGATGAGGAACAGCGGACGGCCGCCCCTGCCACGCATAACGCCCGCGACCTCGGACTTGGTCACTACGTACTCGGTGGCCGCCGTGGACGAGATGACGATGTCGGCGTCGCGCATGCGCTCGTAGAGTGACTCGTACGGGATAGGTTCGCCGTTGAACTTCTCGGCCAACTCCACCGCACGCTCGTAGGTGCGGTTGGCAACCAGCACCGAGTGGACCCCGTTGCACACCAGGTGCTTGGACGTGAGCTCGCTCATCTTGCCAGCGCCGAGAACCAGGATCGTTCGGCCTTCGAGCGACTCGAAGACCTTCTTTGCAAGCTCGACCGCCGCGTAGCTGATCGAAACGGCATTCTCGCCGATCTCGGTCTCGGTTCGAACGCGCTTGCCTACTTCGAAGGACTGGCGGAACAGCCGGTTGAAGGCGCGGCTTGTGGCGCCCGCGTTGAACGCATGCTCGTAGGCTTCCTTCACCTGGCCCAGGATCTGTGCCTCGCCGATCACCATCGAGTCGAGGGATGCAACGACGCGGAAGAGGTGCCTGATGACGGCGTCGCCCTTGACGATGTAGAGGTAGCGCATCAGATCGTGACGGTCCAGATCGTGGTAGTCCGCAAGGAAGCCGATGACCGCGTCCACGCCAGCCTCGATGTCGCCCGCAACAACGTAGACTTCCGTCCGGTTGCATGTGGAGAGGATGACGGCCTCGGAGATGATCTCATCGGAGGTGAGTATCGACAGCGCCTCCGCCTGCCTACCGGCAGGGAAGGTCAGCTTCTCCCTCATCGCTATGGGCGCGGTCTTATGGCTCAGACCGACAAGCAGCAGGTGCATGAGACTCGCTTCGTGTCGACGTGTGTCTTCACGTTCCGGGACATAGGTCGCCCCCGCCGGTGCGGTGCGTGTTGTTCAGGCAAGCAGGCCCGGCGGGGGCGATGTGAAGTGCTCTATGGCGCACGCTCTGCACTTGCCTGAACATCCGTATCCTACCATTCGTACTAGTCGAGAACAAACGAGCCCGAAGCCCCGTCAGGGCGACTGGTGACGCGTCTTCGCGCGCTTCTGGACCGACGCGACATCGTGATCGAATACCGCGAAGAAAAGCTCCGGCCACACGCCCTTCAGCCGATATAGCAGGCCGTTCACCATTCCCGGGATCCGGAGGAACCTGCGCCGCTCCACAGCCGAGACAAGCGCCTCGGCCATAGCGCGCGGAGGGACGGTCTTCGTCCCACTGTTGATAGCCGCGGTCTCCGGTGGCTCGATCCGCACCTCGCGTGCGTAGCCGGGCGTGTCGACGTTGGGTGGGCACAAGACCGTCACACTGATCCCGTACGGTTTGAGTTCGCAGCGGAGCACCTCGGCGAGCCCCATCACGCCAAACTTGGCAGGGCTATACGCCGAGTAGCCATACACTCCGATGAAGCCGCCCATCGAAGCAACCATCGCGATGTGACCGCCACCGCGAGCGATCATCCCCGGGGTCACGGCGCGCGCCAGGTACGTGTAGCCCAGAAGGTCGATATCCAGATGGGCCTGAAACTCCTCGATCGGGAGTTCGGTAAACCGCATGGGCAGGCAGTAGCCCGCACATGCCATGAGCACATCGACCGGACCGACTTCCTCCTCAACGCGCTTTACCATGGCGTTCACGTCGTCCCACTTGGACACGTCGCACGAGATAGCCACGACGGATCGCGATTCGTCCGCCCTCGCCGTGAGCACGGCATCCCGGGCGGCTTCGAGACGTGCGAGGTCCCTGGCGACGATCACGACGTTCGCCCCGCGAGCGGCGAGGATCTCGGCGGTCGCCAGCCCTATCCCGCTGGAACCACCGGTGACGATGGCCGTAGCGCCGTTGAAGTGATCGCTCACCACGTATCAACCTCCAGGGGCCGGAAGGTGCTTGCGTCCGGGTCACCCACCACATGCAGAAGACACCCATGCTCCTGCGCCTCGTCGCGGACAGCCGCGCGCACCTCGGGATCATCCGTCGAACACACTGCCATGAATGCTCCTGTCATGTCGCCGCGAACGTAGCCCCGGGAAACCGGCACGATCCCGTCTCCGGCGGTCGCGCCCGAAGCTACCCACCGCACGTTCGAGCCGCATGCCGCGAGCGCCGCAACGGCCCGGCGGGCGATGTCGTCTCCACCGATGACAACGACCGGACGGTCGCCGAGATCGATGGATGCGTCGAAGGCTGGGTTCGACCAGGGTGCGGACACGTGGCCCCGTCTCCCCTAAACGCCGAAGACGTGGAAGCCGGCAGGTACCGTGCGGGCGATGACCGCCAGTGTGAGTACAACGACCACGCCGGCGATGGCGATCCACGCCGTCGTCCTGGCGCTCGCACGCTCGGTGTAGTGCAGACCAAGGTACGTGGCGAAAACGGCCCACGCGACGCCGGCAAGCATGACTCGAGGATCCTGCCACCAGCCCGGAGGATCGGTTTCGAACGCGCGTACAACACCCAGGATGAGTCCGGCCGTGTACGCGGGAAACGCGAACGCGATGGCGCGACGCGCGAGCAGATCGATGTTGCCAAGCGACGGCAGCCGCTTGAAGAGCATGTTCCGTTTGCGGCCCTTGAGCTGCCTCTCCTGCAGGATATAGGCGAGTGCGGCGAGTGCGCCGATGATGAATCCTGCGTTCGCGAACACGATAAGCGCAACGTGGATGCCGATCTTCCAGTTCTCCACAAGCGGCGATACGTTCCCATGCGCGGTCCCGCCGATGAGCTGCGATATGACCATGAGCGCCGAGGCGGCCGGCACCGCGAGTGTACCGTAGACCTTGAACTTGATGAGGTGCTCCACGATGAAGTAGATCATCACGAGCGCCCACGCGGAGAGGATCAGCTGGTTGGGTCCATCAAGCCGTGTCCCCTCCTCGGCCACGGACCGCATCCCGATCGACGCGGTATGGCACAAGAAGCCGGCACCCGTAAGAAACGTCGCGTACCACGAGTACGCGGGCCGCTTGCTCAAGAAGTGGTAGGCGTAAAGAACGGTTGCCGCGGCGTACAACAGCGTCGCGAACCAGAACGCGATGACTGCTGCGGTCAGCACGTGTATCCCCTACCCCTGCTCGCGACGCTTGAGCGACTCCTCGAGCACGCCCATCTCCTTTTCCAGCCGGCGCAGCCGGGCGAACACGAGCGCGACGAAGCCGAGAAGTCCCACCCAGATGAGGGCGTAGGCCCAGATGACGAACGGGGCCTGGGGCATGACCTGCGAGTAGATCTCCTGCATCGTTAGCCTCCAACCGAGATCTTGAGCGCATCAAGGCGCTCCCGAAGCTGCTCTTCACGCAACCGGAGCTGATAGAACGCGTAACCGAGCATGAGCATACCGACCTGCGCCACGATGAACGTGATGAGCATCGGGGGTTCCAGGCCGCCGCCCTTGAAGACAACGGGGTGCGTGCTCTGCGCGAACCGGGTGATGAAGAACGATATCGGCGCGTCGATGAACGCGAGGATGCCGAAGGCCGCCGCGTACGTGGCCCGCTTCTCCTCATCCTCGACCGAGTTACGCAGCACGAAGTAGCCGATCACCAGCAGCGTCAGGATGAAGTACGTGGTGAGACGTGGCTCCCACTGCCACCAGACGTTCCATTCGACCCGGGTCCACAGGATGCCGGTGGCCATGGTGAGCAGCACGAAGAACAGCGTCACTTCGGTCGCGATGCGAGCCTTGGTGTCGTACTCGCGCTTCTTCGTCATGAGGAACTTGATGCCGTAAAACGCGGTGAAGAAGAACACGAGGAACGATGCCTCGGCGACCGGCACGTGGAAGTAGAAGATCTTCTGAGCGAAGTCCACGCGGCCGTCGGGGTACAGGCTCGACGGCGCCCAGTAGAACGTCATGATGAACGCCGCCGTGGTGATCGTCGCGCCAAGCGCGAGCATCACTTCGGGAAGAAACGAGCGTTTCAAGCCGTGCACCTCCTCTAGATCAGGCACCGATGACGAACTCGTACAGTCCGTATGCCACGGCCACCATTATGACATCGAATGCGGCGATCCACGCCATCCAGCCCCAGAAGGCCGCGACGGTACCCGGACCACCGATAACAGCCGCAAAGGTGGCACCGACGGCTGCGCGGAGCAGCGGGTACTCGAGCGGGACGAAGAGCACGGCGAGCATGACGTCCTTGCCTGTCGTGTTCACCGAGATGGTCGCAAGTAGCGTTCCGACGCCGGAGATGCCGATGGACGCGCCGAAGAGCACCAGCGCGATCATCCAGATCGGGTTCCCGATGCCTTCCTTGCCTTGCAAGAACAGAAATGAGAACACGGGCAGCGAGAGGAACTCGACCACCATGAGGAAGATCAGGTTTCCCACGAACTTGGCGAGGAAGATGATGGGCCGGTCGACCGGCGAGAGCAGCAGCGCCTCGAGGCACCCTTGGTCCTTCTCGTGTACGAAGGAGCGGTTAAGGCCAAGCATCGACATGAAGATGAAGGCCACCCAGATGAGTCCCGGCATCACCAGGCGCACGTCGAAATTCTCTCCCGCCTCGGTCAGTGCCACCTGGTAGACGACCATCGTGAGGATGGCGTACAGCCCCATCGATGTGATCATCTCTTTGGTGCGGAGCTCCATCACGATGTCTTTGCGCAGGATCGCCTTGAACTGGCGCCAGCCCAGACCCTTCATCTACGCCACCCCCGTGCCGACGGTGGCGCGATAGGTCTCGCGGAACACAGCCTCGTCGATCGCCTCGCGCGGCTCGAACATCACGACCTTGCCGTTGGCGAGGATGAGCGCGTGGGAGCACAGCTCCAGGCCCTTATCCAGATCGTGGCTGATCATCACGAACGTGTGATCGCCGCGAATGTTCGCGATCAGGTTGTCTAAGATGTCCATCGCATGCGGATCGAGACCCGAGTACGGCTCGTCCAAGAACAGCACGTCCGGTCGGTGCAGCAGCGCCCGCGCGATGGAGAGCCTCTGCAACATCCCTCGCGAGAACGTCCGCACAACATCCAGCCGCCGGTGATCGAGTTCAACGTCCACGAGCAGCTCACGAACGCGTTCAGCCGGATTCTCCACGCCGTACATCTCCGAGAAGAACAACAGGTTCTCCTCGGCGGTAAGGTCCGGGTAGAGCAACGGGTTGTGGCTGATGAGCCCGATACGGTGCCGCAGCTCGACCGCTTGCTCGATGACATCCAGCCCGAAGATGGTCGCTTCCCCGCTTGTGGGGTTGAGCAGTGTCGTCAGTACCTTCACGAGCGTGGTCTTGCCCGCGCCGTTGGGGCCGAAGATGGACAGGAACGCACCAGCCGGCAGCGAGAACGACACGTCATCGAGCGCCTTACGCAGGCCGAAGGCCCGGGTGAGACCCCGGACCTCCACCGCCGCGTCGTTGGCTACAGCGCCCCCCATGGGCATGCCTTACGCCGCCCGAAGCTGGCGCTTGGGCCACATGGCCAAACCGCTGCCGACGATCGTGATGATGAAGCCGGCCCAGACCCACCACTGCATGGGGAAGAACTTGACCGTCACCGAAGCCTGCTCGTCTTGCGTGAGGCCCGCGAACGACACGAAGACGTCCTTAAGCGGCTCCTGGATGAGGGCGACCTTCTGCGTCGACTGGTTCTGGCTCTTCAGCTGGACCGGGAACACCATGTGCGGGCCGATAGTCCCGATGGAACGACCGTTCTTGGCAACGGCCATATCGAGCGTGACGACCCCGTCGCCATTCTCGGCCGTGACGTCGGTCAGGCCTTGCACGGTGAACTCGTACGCGCCTGCGGAGATCTTGGAACCAGGCGTCGTGGGCACCACGAGGTCGAACGACTGCACGAACATGGTGGAGCCGATGAGACCCACGAGGATCACGCCCATGCCCAGGTGCGTGATGTACCCGCCCGACTGCGTCCGCGCCTTGGTGAGGATGTGCCACAGCGCCGTGCCGAAGCCCTCGCTCCTGGCGGCGGCGCGTTTCTTGGCACCGTCGATGAACAGGTAGATCGGCAACGCTATCGCGAGCGCGGCGACCATGAGCCCGATGACCGCGGTCACGTGGTTCACGAGCGCGCTCGAGCCCGCCTTAGCGGTGTAGTACGGCAGCATGCTCGTGGCGAAGATGGTGAGGAACACCGCGCTCAGTCCCACTGCGCCAACGACCGGCCACTTGGCGCGCGACCAGAACGCGCTCCAACCGGCGCCGCCCCACGAGAGGATCGGGCACACGGCCATCACGAGGATGTAGAAGATGCCGAGCGGTCGCGCGAGCATGTCATACGTGGCGGCGCCGAAGGTCATCCCGCCAGCGGGCATCCATGTGGGAAGCGACTGTGCCAGCGTCAGATACGTCACCAGGACCGCCGCGATGAGCATGATCACGTTGTTGAAGTAGTACGACCCCTCCTTGGAGAAGATCTTCTCGAAGGAGTCATTGCCCTTGAGCGACTCTCTGCGGATGATGATGCCCGCCACCACCACAGCGAGCGAGCCGATCATCATGCCCAAGAAGAGCCAGAACGACAGCGGGTCCTCCTGGAACGCGTGGACCGACTGCACGATGCCCGAGCGCGTGATGAACGTGCCGAGGAGCACGAAGACGAACGTCACGGCGGCCATGAACATCGTCCAGGCCTTGAAGCCACCGCGCTTGCGGTAGACGGTCATCGAGTGCAACAGGCCGACGCCCGTGAGCCACGGAAGCAGGGATGCGTTCTCGACCGGGTCCCATGCCCAGTAGCCGCCAAACGCGAGCTCGATGTACGCCCACACCGACCCGAGGCCGATACCCACGCCCAGAAGCAGCCACGAGAACACGGCGATGCGGTCCGATGCCTCCACCCACTTCTTGGACGTGTCGCCGATGAAGAGTGCGGCAAGCGCAAAGGCAAAGGGCACCGTAAGCCCGGCGTACCCCAGGAAGAGCGTGGGTGGATGCGCCACCATCGCCCAGGTCTGCAACAACGGGTTCATCGCGGCGTCGATCAAGAGCGCGCCCGTCGTCGGGTCGAGGTACTCGGCAGGCAGCAGCTTGAACGGGTTGTTCAGAGGGATGAACAGGGCCGCCAGGAAGAACAGCTGCACGAAGTTGAGGATGCCCACCGCGGTGGACGACAGCCTGTCCTCGCCCTTGATGGCCTTGTAGGCAACGAAGGCCGCGAAGATCGCGAGCAGCCATTCCCAGAACAGGAGCGAGCCCTCGCGACCGGCCCAGACGCCGGACAGCTTGTACAGCCACGACCAGAAGCCGACGATCGTCGGGTGGTTGTAAGCGACGTACTCGAGCGAGTAGTTACCGCCGAGAAACGCCGACGCCAGCAGCAGGATCGCAAGGGACGTGAAGCCCAGCACCCCGAACGTGAGGTAGTTGCCGAGCTTGCGCATCGGCCCGCCGGAGCCCGACGCGCTCGCAAATGCCGTGCTTGCGAGTGCGGCAAACGCCGAGATGCTCGCGAACGCCAGTAGCAGGTTGCCCAGATCGTTCAGACCCATGCCGTCTCCGATCGATTCCTCGCCGCGTCCACGCGACGACGCTCAGGATGTCGGTCTTTGCGTGATGCTACTTCTCGGCTTCGTCCAGCGCGACCTCGGTCGCCTCGAACGTGCCGGCCTCGGTGAGAGAGCCCTGGATGACCACTTTGGCGCCGTCCTCCACGCCCTGCGGAAGCGCGCCGCTCCAGACGATGTCGATCGTCTGGCCACCGCTGGACATCGTGCCCACGACGAATCGTGCGGCGGAACCGGCCGGCTTGACGCTGCCGTTTACCACATAGCCTGTGATTGCGACCGGCTTGCCCAGGAGATCGCTCTTGAGCAGCGCGTCGACGGTTAGCGCATCCGTGGCCGAGGCGTACTTGCTCGGGCACTGCGTGATAAGCGTCTTGGCCGTGACCAGCCTGTTCTCGTCGACGATACCGGTGACGATCGCGATGGTGCCATCACCGAACGCGCTCGGAACGGGTCCGTCCCACAGAACCTTGAGGGTGGGGCCGTTGTCATCGTCCATCTGCCGAATCTCGAACGTAAGAGGATTGGCACCCGGACTCCACGAGCCGGCAACGACCGGCCCCTGGACCTGCACTTGCTTGCCCACAAGCGCCTCGTCCGAGAGAACCTCGGCCACCGACTTCTTGTACGCACCGGCACCGATGCCCTGGCTGGCGCCGAAGATGAGGGCAGCCACAACGACGAGAACCAGTACGGTCACGCCGATGAGACGCTGCTTGGCCCGCTTGTTCACCAGCACCCACTCCTTCGTTCATGTTCACGCGCCGTCAAGGCGCGGAATCTGTCGGTATGCGGCAGGCATGCGAAGGGGCGGACTAGTGGGATCCGCCGGGGGATGCACCGCATTGCGCTACCTGCTTGGCCTGAACACTCGGATAGTACCATCCGTACGCGAGGGTAACAAACCTTAGTTCGAGCGAAATGAGCAAACCCTATGCCGATGCTTGACGCGTGATAGGCGTGCTCAGACGTTCCGCGAATGGATGATGAGCAACCCCTTGAGGGTCAGGTCGTCGTCCACGTCGGTCACGGTCTGACACAGCGGCGCCATTCGACCGGCCAGGCCACCCGTCGCCACAACGCGACACTGAGTGCCGATCTCGTCCCAGGCACGACGCACGAGTCCGTCCACCCTCGCCGCCTCGCCCAGAAGCAGGCCCGCCTGTACGGACTCGCGGGTGTTGGTGCCGATAACCTTCGAAGGCGGCTCCAGGTCGACCTTCGCGAGCCGTGCCGCGCGGGAGAACAGCGCTTCGGCGCTGGTCTCAACCCCGGGTGCGATGGCTCCGCCGAGGTACGCCCCGTCGGCGTCGATAACATCGAGTGTGGTCGCCGTGCCAAAATCGACCACGATCACGGGACCCCCGTAGGCAGCGTATGCGGCCACGCCGTTGACGATGCGGTCCGCCCCTACCTCGTGCGGGTTATCGTACTTGATGGGCATGCCCGTCTTTATGCCGGGTCCCACGATCATCGGCGGGCGTCCGGTGGCGCGCTCGGCCATCTCCTGATAGTGGTCCGTGAGCGCGGGGACCACCGATGAGAGGACGATGCTACTCACGTCGGCCCAGTCGAGGCCGTCGAGGGCGAGCAGCGCACCGATCTTGACCCGCAGTTCGTCCGCGGTGAGCGTGGCGTCGGTCGCCATACGCCAATGCCCATTGAGCGTGTCTCCGTCGAACGATCCAAGCACCGTCTGCGTGTTGCCAACGTCGATTCCAAGTATCATCGTCGCCCCTCTCATCCAGGCCGCGCGCGCGGTCCCGGTGTCGGCGGCGCGTCAGCCTGGTGACAGACGGTCAACGCGCAGCACAAGCCGTAGGTAACGTGGTGCTATCATCGGCAACGGCCGAGCATCCGAGTGAAGCCGGGAGGGGACCCATGACACTGGCACCCGCGCGGATCCTTGTCGTTGACGATGAGGACTCCATCCTGCAGTTCGTATCCTACAACCTTAAGAAGGAAGGATACGAGGTCACGTGCGCCAAGGACGGCGATGCGGCGCTCCGGTTAGCCGCCGACGCGCCCTTCGATCTCGTTATCCTCGACATCATGCTGCCCGGCACCGACGGTTACGAGGTGTGCCGCAAGCTGCGGGCGACCACAAGCGTGCCGGTGCTGTTCCTCTCGGCGCGGGACACCGAGCTCGACAAGGTCGTCGGCCTCGAGCTGGGCGCAGACGACTACCTTGCCAAGCCGTTCGGGATCCGGGAGCTCCAGGCGCGCGTGAAAGCGCTCCTGCGCCGGGCGACCGGCACGACCGGCAAGGGCGGGCTGAAGGACGAGTCGCCCTACGAGATCGGCGGCATCCTGATGGACGAGACCGGGCACGAAGCCACATTCGGCGGCACGCTCATCGATCTCACGCCACGCGAGTTCGAACTCCTCGCCTGCCTCATGCGCCACGCCGGCAAGGTGCTCTCTCGTGAGCAGCTGCTGCGCGAGGCCTGGGGCTGGCAGTACCTGACGGAGACCAAGACCGTCGACACGCACGTCAAACGGCTCCGCGACAAGCTCAGCGCTGCCGGTGCCGACCCGGCCGTCGTTGAAACCGTTCGCGGCTACGGCTACCGGGTATCGGCGTAGCGTCCATGCGCTCCTCGTCGATCAGGACACGGCTGCTCGTCGCCTTCCTGGCCGTCGCGCTCACGGCAGCAGCCGGCCTGTCGGCATACTTCCTTCAGGAGCTGGAGGACTTCGCCCTGCGCAAGCTTGAAGAGCGGCTTCACACGCAGGCGCGCCTCGTCGCGTCGATGACGACGGTCGCGTACCTCGACGGTGGCGACGAGTTCTCGGCGTCCGACATCGACCGGCTCCAGCAAAGCCTTGAAGATGCCGGCCCCTATGCGGCATCGCGGATGCGGATACTCGATTCGCACGGCGTCGCGATCGTCGATTCCACGGGCGACGTGGGCGACGAGTACCGCGAGCGCACCGAGGTGCAGTCCGCGCTAGCGGGCGAGTACGGCGCTGCGACACGAATGACCGATCAGGGGCGGGTCGCGCTTTACGTGGCCGTACCGGTGATGTCCGGGGGCAAGGTCGCCGGCGTGTCGTACGCATCGGCGACGACCTTCTCGATCCTCACGCTCCTGTCGGACTATCGCCTTCGATTGCTCATCGTCATCGTGCTGTTCGTCGCTCTCACCCTGCTTCTGATGGAGATCCTGGCCCGCTGGTTGTCCAGACCGCTCCGCGAGCTCGCGGTGTCCGCCTCGGCGTTCGCTAACGGCGAACACTCCGTCCGGTTCCGGCCCAGTGGCTCGAGAGAGACGCGCGCCCTGGCGGACGCGTTCAACGCCATGGGCGACGAGGTGCAGCACGTGGTCGTGGAACTCAAAGAAGAGGAGCGTCGGAAGAGCCGATTCGTCTCGGACGTAAGTCACGAACTCCGGACGCCGCTGACCGCCATACGTGGCGCGGCGGAGACCCTCCTCGAGGGCGACGTGCCCGAGGAAGACGAGCGGCAGTTCCTGGCCACGATCGTGCGGGAGGCCGACAGGCTGGCCCGTCTGGCCAACGACCTCCTCACCCTCCAGCGGATCGAAGGCGCCACCGGTGAGCTGCCGCTCAGGCGCATCCGGCCACTGGACGTTGCGCAGCGCGCGGTCGAAGGCCTCGCGCCGCTCATGGACAGCCGCAGTGTGCGGGTCGACATCGAGGGCGACGCACCGACCGTCCTGGGCGACAGCGATCGGCTACAGCAGGTGATCGCGAACCTCGTGGACAACGCCTCCCGGCTGACGCCGAAGGGCGGGACCGTTACCGTGCGGCTCGGCGCCGAGAACGACCACGCGATCATCCAGGTGCTTGATGAGGGCCCCGGGATCCCCCCCGACGCGCTCCCCCACCTCTTCGAGCGATTCTATCGCGCGCAGGCGAGCCGGGATCGCTCCACGGGCGGCGCCGGCCTTGGGTTGGCGATCGTGGCCGCCATCGTCCGCGCGCACGCGGGCTCGATCGAGGCCGCCAACCGGCCCGAAGGCGGCAGCGCCTTCACCATGCGACTCCCCGCCATCGGCGACTAACACGCGATCCCGCCCGCTAACAGCGGTCCAGATCGAGGCGAACCGCGTCGGGGGCCAGTTCCGCAAGCAGCGTGGCGGTCTGATCGTGACACGTGAAGAACACCACCTGACGCTGGCGCGAAAGATCGACGATCGCCTGGGCCGCTCCCCTGAGACGCTCCGGATCGAAGTTGGCGAGCACGTCATCGATGAGCATCGGCAAACCGGTGCCCACGCTCCCCAGGTGCCATACCAGCCCCAGACGCAACGCCAGGTAGAGCGCCTCGGCCGTCCCCTTGGACAGGCGCGCCGACGTCTTCGCGGCGGCCCGGTCGTCAAGAACCTCCACGCGGCCTTCGCCGAGCGGTACCGCAAGGGCGGTGTAGCGATCCCTCGTGACCGTACGGAAGATCTCCTCGGCACGCTTCACCACGTCGGGCTGACGCTCTCGCTCGTAGCGCTCCTGCGCCATCGCGAGCAGCCGTGCCGCAACGGCTAGCGTGGCGTACTGGTCGACCGCGTCGGCAAGCCGCTCCCTCAGACCCGCCTCGTCGAGACGGAGCTGTGAGGCCTGGTCCTCGCTCGCAAGCGTATCGAGAGCACCCTGCAGGGCCGAAGCCTCACGGGTGAGCGACTCGAAGCGGTCCTCGGCCTCTGCGAGCGCCGCGGTCGCCTGTACCTCCAGCGCCTCGAGTTCGGCCCGCGATCCTCCGTCGCCGAGGTCGTAGCGCCTAAGGAGGTCCCTGCTCTTCGTACTCGCGGCCTCGGTCTCCCGCTCTGCCACCTCGATACGCGCGTCGAGATCGGCGAGCTGCGCCGCCAGCCTCTCGCGCTCGGTCTGCGCCGCGCGAGCATTGGTCACCGTCTCTTTGAGGCGCCCGACGAGCGCCGCAACGTCGTCGAGACCGAGTTCGTCTTGGCGCGCCCACAGCCGACCGGCAACGGACTCGGCACGGGCCACGAACGCCGACAGGCGCTCGGCCTGACGCTCGACCTCTTCGCGTTTGGTGGCCGCTTCCATGCTCAGACGCCGCGCCTCGGCCACAGACGCGTACAGCAGCGAAGCCGCTAGCGGATCCAGATCGCCGGAGAAGCCGCTCGACTCGAGGCTCTCGGCGAAGAGTGCCCGGCGTGTCGCGACGGTATCCATCGCCAGGCGCACCTCCTCCGCCGCGCGCGCGGCGGTGACCTTTGCCTCATCGGCGGCGATGAGCGCCGTACGTGCGGTCTCCAGAGCGCGACGCTGGCGGTACACATCGCTGCCGGGTGCCGAGGAATCGGGGGCGGCCGCCGCCTTGCGAGAGCGCCACAGGAACACCCCACCAGCCACGACGAGGACCCCGCCTATCGCCGCCGAGAGGTACTCGTGAAGCGCCAGACCGGCGACAGTCGTGAGGAGGCCCGCGATCAGCAGCACAAGCGCCGGACCGTCCGCCCGCCTCGCCAGCGCGCCGTCTTTGCCTCTGCGATCATCAACCGCGTCCACCTGGGCCGCCAGGTAATCCAGATCCGTCTGGTCGGCGCCGGCCCCCAGCTCCAACGGCTGCAGTGCCTTCTCGGCGGCGGCAGTGAGCCGGAGCACCTCGGCTCTGGCACGCTCCGCCTCTCGCTCGCGAGAGGCCAGGTCGGCCTCAAGACCCGCCAGGTCGTTTCGCGCTTCCTCGATCGACGCCGCAACGAACGGGCCGGTTCCTGCGGCAAGCACCTGCTCGGGAGTCCACTCGATCTCGGCGCACGCGTCCGCGAAACGTCGCTCGGCCTGCACCACGACGGAGCGGGTATCGCGCATCTGCTGCAAGCCCTGGCTGAAGGCCGACGCCTCCTCGGCAAGAGCGTCGACCTCGTGCGCGACGTCGAGCGCCGTCTGGTCGATCTTGACGGCATCCAGGACCGCGGCAGCGGACGCCCTCTGGCGCCGCATCTCGAGCAGTCCGCTCTCTTGCGCCTTGATCTGCTCCAGCAGCGCATCGAGTTCTCGCAACGCCGAGGCCAGCTCCGCCTGCCTGGTTCGGCGCTTGTCTCGGTTGGCGCGGACGGTCTCACGCTCGGCCTCGAGCTCCGCCAGCCGATGGCGTTCGACCGCGAACTGGCTTCCAGCGGCCCGCACATCGCGCAGTTGAGAGCGCACTTCACGCAGCTGCGTGAGAAGGTCGTGGACACGCTTGGTGCGCGCCCGCGGAGCGAACAGCGCCTCCGCTTCGGAAGCGATCGCCTCGCGAACGGCCTGTGGGCTGACGCGCATCCCTACACTCGCCGCGTAGAGCGGCGCGATGATGTCGTCGCCCGAGCCTCGCAGCGCCTCGATGCGCGCCATATCGTCGATGCCGAAACCGAGCACGACCCTGAAGGCGTCCTCGCTCACTCCGGCCGTTAGCTCGTCGCGCAAACGCGGTCGTTCCGGACCCGACAACGCCCGTACGCTCCACGGACCGCCGTGGGGGCCCTCGGCGCGCTCCAGGGCCCAACTCGCCGGACCCTCACTGAACACGAGCCTGCCCTCGCGCTTGCCGGAGCCCGAGACGTACGCGTCTTCCTTGCTGGCGGTGGGAAACCCGTAGAGCACCGCCCGCACGAGCGTTGAGAAGCTGGTCTTACCGGCCTCGTTGGGACCGTGGACGATCGTCAGTCCATCGCCAAGATCGCCGAGCGTGCGCCCTTCGAGCGCGCCGTACCTGACCGCCTCGATCCGTCGGAGTCTCATCGATCCTCCTCGGCCAGAAGGCGGTCGAGTGCGCGGTCCCGCGCGCGACTGATGACGGCGGATGCATCGGGGAATCCGGCGGCGTCGCCGACTCGCTCGAACAGCGCCGCGAGCTCCTCTTTCACGAACGCCTCGGCTCTCGCCGGATCGGCGAGCAGTTCGTCGGCCAGCCGCACGATGTCGCCGCCGAAGTCCTCGGTGCCACGCAGCGAATCGAGATCGATGGGCGGCCGCGTGTGGTCGCGAATGCGATCGATCCACACCCACTGCTCGGCATCCATCGCATCGGCGCGCACCTCGGCGAGCAGCGCGGCCAGCGCGCCCGGCGCGATCAGGGACGAACGGGCGTCGCTGCGCCCCTCAAGCTCGACGCGGAACACGACCGGCATACCTCCTGCCGCGGCTCTCGCCGACTCGCACGCCGCCAGAATGGCGCCGCGGATGTCGTCCAGCGTCCGGGCGTCCGCGCAGTCGACCGTGGCAGCGTCCCAGACAACGGCGGCCGTGGGGAGGAACTGCGCGCTGGCGGGACCATCACCCAGTGTGACCAGGTAACATCCCCGAGGACCGCTCTGCGTGGGATCCAAGCCCTGGGGGCAGCCCGCATAGATCGAGAGCGGTTCGCTCAGCACAATCTCGGGCTTGTGGATGTGGCCGAGCGCCCAGTAGTCCATCCTCGCCGAGGCCAGATCGGCCGTGGAGCACGGCGCGTAGTTGTCGTAGCCAGGACGGCCGCCGACGTTGGCGTGCAGGACTCCCACCGCGAGCGTATCGTCCGGGTTGCGGCGATACTCGGCAGCCAGGTTGGCCGTCTCGGCTGCCGTTTTGAAACTCCGACCGTACACGGAGCACACCGGTCGTCCGTCGCGCTCGACGACGAGGCGCTCCACGCGGTCGTGCGCGAATGCATGGACGGTGACCGGCAGCGCGACCGCGACTCCCGCGCCACGTGCGGGATCGTGGTTGCCGTGGACGAGGTACACGGGGATCCCCGCCTCGGCGAGCGTTTCCGCCGCCCGCGCGAAGGCGAACTGCGAACGCACGCCCCGTTCGCCTGTGTTGTAGACATCTCCGGCAAGCACCAGAAAGTCCACTGCGTTGTCGATGCACGCCGCAACCACCGCATCGAGAGCGCGATAGGTGGACCCGGCCAACGCCTCTCGGACGCGGTGGTCCTCGGCATCAACGCCGCCGAACGGCGCGTCGAGATGGAGGTCTGCTGCGTGTATGAATCGGACGGGAGCGGTCATCGGGCCTCCGGACGGTTGCGAACCTGCTCTGTCCATCCTATGTCCCGGCTCTGACACGCGAAAGACACAGTCCGGCGAATCCTCGGGGTTACCTGTATCGAACTCAGGCTGCAGGCCCAAACTCAGGATGCACACCCAATCTCAGGCTGCACGCCCAAACTCAGGATGCAGGCCCAAGAACGCCCGTCTTCCGGATGGCGACCGCGAGCGACACTGCTGCGATGGCCTTGACCGCGTCGGGTAGAACGAACGGGATGACGGCCGCCGTGAAGGCGCCGCCCGGGCCCACCCCCAGGACGAACGCGATGTGCGCCCATCCCAGCAGGTACACCACCCCCAGCACCGTGATCGCGGCGAGGACGTCCGCCGCGAGTGAACTCATGCGTGAGGCGAGCAGCCGACGGACCCATGCACCGGCTGCAGCGCCCAGGATGAAGCCGACCAGGAATCCACCGGTCGGTCCCGCGAGGACGGCGAGCCCGGCCCTGCCTCCCGCGAATACAGGCAGGCCGATCAGACCGGCAAGCACGTACGCGCCGACGGCGGCGAACGCGGCCGCGGGATCGAGTACGAGCGCCAGGAGCACGATCGCCAGCGTCTGCAGTGTCACCGGCACCTCGCCGGCCGGTATGCTCACCCACGCGGCCGCGGCGATGAGCGACGCCATCAGGCCGGCCAGCACGGTGCGGTGGGTTCGAGATCGGGTCACGCACACTCCTCGCTTAGTAAACCATCAGCCGTAAAGGGTTTACGATAGGCCACCGAAACGGCTGAGACAAGCGCCGACGCCGAGGGCCGAGGGTCGTGCGAACGAAAGCCCGGATGCAACAAGGAGTGCGCCGAGTGCGACCTCGAGCGAAAGCGCCGGGACCTGCCCGCCCGCTACGGACGCGTGTACGTGTTGCCGGGCGCGAGGTGGCAGCTGTTCTCGCACGTACCGCCCGTGCCGGCGTTGAGCGTGTAGCCTACGTCGGCGCGCATGAGGCGGTCCTCGGTGGGTGAGCCGTGGCTGATGTGGCACGTGCTGCAGCCGAAGCCGTGGTCCTGCACGTGGAGGCTGTGGAGCTGCGGTTTGGTGAGATCGCCGTCGTAGAACAGGCTCGCGGTACCGTCATCGGCGGGCGGACCCGTGAGGTACACGGCGCTCTTGTGGCAGTCGTAGCACAGCAGCTGCGCATCGGACGGCAGCGTGCCCAGGTACGGCCGCACAAGCAGGGGCGCGGCGCCCGAGACGTGCAAGCCACTCACGGCGCTCACCGACGTGTCTGCGTTGCCATGGCAGTCCGAGCAGTACAGGACCGAGTCGCTGTCCCACCCGGTCTCAAAGGTCGACGTCGGCGCCGCGACGGTGAACGTCTCTTCGATCGCATGGACCGAGACATTGCGCGTGTTGACCTCGCTCGCGATGTCTCGCGCCCCCTCCAGGCTGCTGTAGCCCGAGTGACACTTGAAGCAGACTTCGTACTCGTTGACGACCGGCTGCGCGTCATCGTATGTGATGTCGGTTCCAGCGTTGTTGTTGACCAGCGAGGCGCCGAAGACACCCTTGAGCTGCCCGAACACCGCCGGCGCCGCGGCGACCGTGCTCGTGGCTTCGTGCGTGTCGTGGCAGTCGACGCACTCGACGTGGCGCGTGAACGCGGGCGTCTCGGTGGAGTTGTGGGAGTCGGCGATCGCACCGACGGGGTGCCGGGACGGACCCACGCCGCCAAGATCGGCGAGCGCGAGAGCGGGCGGAGTTCCCGCGAGTTCGACGCCGCCGCTCCACTTGGTGAGCGGGCCGGTGAGGTCGTCACCGGCGACGTTATGGTTGAAGATCTGCACGCTCGGCGCCCGCGCGTCGGCGATGGTTCGACTCCACCAGCCGCCGTTGCCGACCGTCAGTTCGATGCGCCCGTCGCCGTCGATATCGCCCGAGGCGAGCGAGCCGGTTGCGTAACCGACGCCGGTGTCGTCGCGCTGCGGCGCGGCAAGCACGCCCGCTGACTGCCTGAACACGTTGATGCTGCTCTGGCCGACGCCGCCGTTGACCGCGACCGCCAGCTCGGCGCCCGCCGTACCCGGCAGCACATCGGCGATGAGCGTGTCCCACGCCCGCGCGCCACCCGCAAGGTCCGCGTCGACCGTTTCGTCTTTAAGGAGCGTCCCGTCCGCGGCGAAGATCGAGACCGTGTCGACCGGATCCGCACTGTTGGCGATCGCGATCTCCACGCCCGGGGCACCCCACACGTCGCCGATGCTGGGGCCGCGCGGGCCGTCCTTGACCCCGGTGGTGACAGAAGCGCTGGTGGTAAGACCACCGGCTCCGTTATCGGTAAGGATGCTAAAGCCCGGCGCCGAGGAATCGGTCACGACCACTTCGGCGAACCCGTCGGCGTCCAGGTCGCCGGTGGCCATGCCGCTCGGCATGGTGCCCACAGCGATCGGCCCGTCCACGAGCGCCAGGGCCGAGAGGCCGGTGTTCCATCGGTAGGCGCGCAGGTCGCCAAGGTCGGCGTCGACGACGAGCACTTCGGCCAGGCCGCTCACGTCATCGATGACGTCAGCCACAAGCACGAACTCGGCACTTGCGGCTATCGCCTCGTCACCGGGGCCCTTGGCTGCGGTGATGCCCTTGAGCACGTCAGCCTGGAAGACTGTGAGCGCCGCTGCATCCGCGTGCGCGACCACGGTGTCAGTGGTGCCGTTGCCATCCACATCGCCCGTGGCCATGTCGCCCACGATGCCCGAGGAGAGCCGGTACTCCTTTGGCCCGATGAGGTCGCGCGGCGCGGTCGTGGCGGCCTCCGTGCCGTACACGGCGAGTCGTCCCTGCGTCGCGGTCGTGGGATCGGGCGAGATCGCGACCAGGAGTTCCAGATCGGTCGCGGCCGTCATGGGATATGCGGTTGACGAGACATCCGTAGAAGCGGGGCCATCTGCGTCGTGACACTGGTCACAGAGCGCCCTGCCCTCAAGTTCCACCAGCTTGGGAATGAGGTTGCCGGAGGCATCCGCGCTACCCATGGCCGCGTGACAGACCTGACACTCACCCACCAGGCGCGACGAGCCGGCCTCCGGCCACTCGCCCGAGATCGCGATGGTCGCCGTCGATGAGGCATGGGCCGAGAACGGATACGCCGCCTCGCCCGGGTACGTGCCGAACGCGGTCGGGTGGCACGCGAAGCACATCGTGCGATCGTTCGCGGTGACCGTCTCGGTGGTGGCAAGCGCGGGCGGCGTGATCTGGCTGACGATCAGCGGAGCGATAGCCGAACCGTGCGCCACGTGACAGTTGGAGCAGCGGATCTTCGTCCCGTTTGCGGGATCCGGAAGCTGCCCGTAGTGAGCGCTCTGGCGATAGATCGCCAGGCCGTCCCATGTATCAAGCGGGCGATCCTCAAAGTGGCAGGTGGCGCAGTACTCCTCGGCCTGGTACACGGGGGTGCCGGTGGAGGTCCGTGCGCGCAGCAGGAACGGGTAGGGCACGTCGCTGGCTATCTCAGCCGACCCATGCGCGTCATGACAGCTGCTGCACTCGATCCGGGCAGGACCGTACGGGGCATCGCTCGGCGCGAGCGAGTGTGTGGAGGTCTCCAGGAACGACCACTGGACCTGCGTTGCGGAGCCCAGCGCCTCGATGCCGTGGCAGACGTAGCACAGCGATGTGTCGCCTGTGTCGGCGGGCGTCGAGATCGTGAGCGAATTAGCGGTCGTCTCCCAGCTGTCGGTGGCCGCCCAGCCAAAGTCACCGGATGCGACGTGCGTACGGTGGCACATGGCGCAGGTGTCAGTGTCGGGGCTGGTGGCGACGTGGGGAGCGGTCTCCGCGAAAGCGACCGACGGCCACAAAGCCACGCACGCGATCGCGCACGCGGCAACCATGGTCGATCCGCGACGGATAAACCCCAGACCCCAGATCATCACACCATCCCAGAACGTTGATGAGCAGTCAGGATACTGCCGGACCCCGACTCACAACTCCCCTGCACCGGAGTATACGACGAAGGTGCCGCATGCGCACCCTCGAAGGTGTGATTCCACACACGAGGTTCGATTCCTTGCGCCTACTGCAGCGCAGCGACCACGGCATCGCGAACTGACTGGTTGACCGCGCCGAGCCCGCCGAGGAAGCGCACCTCGAAGACCTCGGACTTGTTGGCGGTGAGTGTCGACGCCACGCCCGGATAGAGCGAGGTGCCCGGCGTGAGGAGCATGACCGAGCCGGTCCTACCCTGCAAGACGCCGCCGGCGAGCGCATCCGGGAAGTTGAGGCCCGTGGCGATCGCCACCTTGTCCCAGCCAAGTCCCGCGTCGGTAACACCGTAGGTGGCCACCACGCGTGCGGTGTCGTAGCGATCGGTACCCGCCAGTCGCGTGGTGGCACACGGCACGTCGTTCCACAGATCGGACTCGATCGTGATGCTTACGGCACCGGTCCCGCCGAGCATGATCGCATCCGTCACTCCGATGGACTGCATCGACGCGACAAGCGCGCTGTCCACGCCGCGAGGATCGACCAGGTAGATCGGCCAACCATTGGCCGCCGCAAGCGGAGACGCACCGAGCGCGTCGGGGAAGTTGGCCCCGGTCGCAACGAACGCAGTGCCGTCATAGCCGGCGCCGACCTCGGCCACTGTCGCCTCGGCGATCTTGCGCGCGGTCTCGTAGCGGTTGGCGCCGGCGACTCGCGCCACATTGGAGGTGCCGAGGTTCGACTTCAGCGCGTTCTCGACTGCGGTGCTCACGGCGCCCGTACCGCCGAGGATGACCGCCTTGCTCGCGCCCAGGCGTGTGATCTCCACGGAGACCGCGGAGGAGAGCGTTGTGGGATCGGTCAACAAGATCGGCGCGTCGAGCGCGCCCGCCAGCGCCGCTCCGCCGAGGGCGTCGGGCCAGTTGAAGCCCGTCGCGATGACAACGGTCGTCGCGCCCGTCGGGAAGGCTTCCTGCGAGGCGATGATCGCGGTGTCGATGCGGTTGGCGCCGGCGATCGGGGTGACGATGAGCTCGGTCGGCACCACCGGCGGTACGACGACCTCGATGGAGCGGTGCGTCTCTTCGTTGCCGGCGATGTCGACCGCCCAGTAGTTCACGGTGTAGGTGCCCGCGCCCGTGAGCGTGACGGTATTTCCAACGCCCGAGGCCCCGTCTGCCACGCTCCAGCTGATGCCGGCAAGGCCCGAACCCGGGTCGGGGTCGAACGAGCTCAAGGTCACCGTGCCGCTTCCGGGCGCGGTCACGGCCTCGGCGGTTGTGAGTGGTGAGGTCGTGTCGATGAGGACTTGCAGGTGGCTGGTACTCCCCCAGGTGCCGTACGCGTTCACCGCGCGGACGTGGAAGTACCACGTGCCGTCGGCCTTGTCCGTGAAGCTCGCCATCGCGCCAGTCCCCTCGCTCGTCTCATCGGGGACCGTCGATGCCGACTGGCCGAGCTCGTACGAGTACCCCGCCACGTTCCCGGGATCGCTCGCGCCCCACGAGAACGCCGGGTCGTTGTTGGCGTACCAGGTGGTCTCCAACGGATGCGTCGACGACTCAAGCGAAACGATCGACGGCGCGGTGAGATCGATGGTGAAGTCGACGGTGACCGAGGTCTCGCGGTTCCCCGCGACGTCGACCGATGCGTACTCGAGCGTGTGATCCCCCGCAACCGAGGTGTTCACGGTCGTGCCGGTCCCGGGAGTGCCATCAAGCGCGTAGTACGTTGCCGCTACACCTGAGTGCGTGTCGCCGGGCGTAAGCGTTATGGTCGCTGGAGCGGTGTACACGGCATCGTGGTCGTCGGTCGTGACCGGCGGAGCTGTGTCGATCTTGACCGCCAGGTGGCTGGTATCTCCCCAGTTCCCGAGTGAGTCGACCGCACGCACGTGGAAGTACCACGTGCCGTCAGCCTTGTCGGTGAAGGAGGTCGTCGTGGCCGCGCCCTCACTGGTCGTATCCGGGGTGGTCGTAAGTAACTGATCGAGCACGTAGGAGTAACCCGCGACACCGGAGGGGTCGCTCGCGCCCCACGAGAACGCCGGGTCGTTGTTGGAGTACCAGGTGGTCTCCAACGGATGCGTCGACGAGGCGAGCGACGTCATCGTGGGACCCGTGGTGTCGGTGGTCGCTCCAAGCAGAACGACCGTGCCAGCACGACCGACGGCGACCGCCGTGGTCGAGTTCACGGCAGTAACGGCGAGGAGATCCTGCGTGGTC
>JBASNZ010000070.1:0-9589 GCA_049657775.1 Coriobacteriia bacterium
GCCACGCCTCGTTCTGCGTCCTGAACGGCGCGTCGTCCCTAGCGAATCGGACGGTCACCCCGGCTTCCGCGAGCGCGTCGGCACCGTGGCCGTCTACCTCGGGGTTGGGATCGCGCATGCCGATGACAACCTCGGAGATATCCGCCCTGATCAGTGCCGGCGCGCACGGAGGTGTCCGACCGTAATGATTGCAGGGCTCGAGGGTCACGTACGCTGTGGCGCCCGCAGCCGCGTCTCCGGCGGCGGCGAGTGCAACGGCCTCGGCATGAGGCGACCCGGCGCGCTCGTGGAATCCCTCGCCGACGATCCGGCCGTCGCGCACGATCACGCAGCCCACCACGGGGTTTGGACTTGTCGCGCCGCGAGCGGCATCGGCCAGCTCGTACGCGCGCCTAAGATACAGGTCGGACACAGCCGACGAGTCATCAGCGAACAAGCTCACGCGAAGACGTCCTTCCTTCTCCCATCCGGACTATACCGTCGGCACCGGGATCTCACCGGTTCGGCCCCTTGCGGGGTTCGCGGGCTTTCACCGCCGGTGGGGAATCTCACCCCGCCCTGAAGAAAGCAGAGAGTAGCATACCATACCGCTCAACCAGCTAGACCAGCTTGGTCAGGGCCGCCGTCTTGATCTGGGCAAGTGCTTCCGCGGGGTCATCGGCGCAGAAGATGGCGCTTCCGGCAATGAGGATACTCGCTCCAGCGTCGGCGACGACCGGCGCCGTGTGAACGTCGATACCACCGTCCACCCCTATCTTCGGCGAGGCCCCGATGGCGCGGGCCATGTCCTTGATGGCCCGGATCCTCTCGGCCGACGCGGGAATGAACGCCTGCCCGCCAAAACCCGGGTTCACGCTCATCACGAGCACGACGTCGACCTCGGGAAGAATGCCCTCGATCGATGACACAGACGTCCCGGGGTTGAGCGAGATACCCGGCAGCGCGCCCGCCTCACGGATGGTCTGTACTATACGGTGAAGGTGGTTGCACGCCTCCACATGGACGATGACGATATCGGCGCCCGCATCCAGGTACCATCCAACGCTGGAGTCCGCATTGTCGATCATAAGATGCACATCGAGCGGCAGCTTGGTCACCCGCTTGAGGGCCTTGATGACGGGCGGGCCGATCGTGAGGTTAGGGACGAAGTGCCCGTCCATCACGTCCACGTGGATGAGATCGGCCCCCGCCTCCTCGACACGCGCGACCGCCTCGGCAAGTCGCGTGAAATCCGCCGACAGGATCGACGGCGCCATCAGGATGCGATCGCTCATCAAGGGCCCCCTAGTCCTCCACAAGTCCCATTCCATGCAGTTCGTCCTTTGCCGAGCGACCCATCAGCATCTCTCCCGCGGTCGAGGGTGACGCGCCTTCGTAGAGGATCGCACGCACCTGATGCGTGATAGGGAGCTCTATGCCCGCCGCGTGGGCCAGGTCGTCGACCGAGATGCACGACAGCGCACCCTCGGCCACCATGTGTGTCTCGGCACCGAACGACTCGATGGTGCCGCCGTTGGCGACGTGCTCGCCCAGCCCACGGTTGCGGCTGTGGCGCGACGTACACGTGGCGATAAGGTCGCCTACGCCGGCGAGACCCATGTAGGTGAGAGGATTGGCGCCAAGGTGCGAACCCAGGCGCGCCATCTCCGCGAGTCCCCGGGTCATGAGCGTGGCCTTGGTGTTGTCGCCATAGCCAAGGCCGTCGGACACGCCGGCCGCGACGGCGATCACGTTCTTGGCCGCGCCGCAGAGTTCCACGCCGATAACATCCGGATTGGTGTACACCCGAAACGACGGTGACATGAAGAGGTCCCGGTACATGCGGCCAACCGCTTCGTCGTAGGCGGCGATGACAGTCGCCGACGGGACCTCCTTGCTCACCTCCTCGGCATGGTTGGGTCCAGAGAGTGCGGCCAGCCTGCTTTCGTTGCCGAGCACATCGGCGAGGACCTGCGTCATCCGCATCCCGGTGCCGCGCTCCACGCCTTTGGCAAGGGACAGTACCGGCGTGGAGGACGCGAGCGCGGGTCGCATGCTTTCGGCGGTGCCCCGTACTCCGTGCGACGGCGTGACCATCACGACCGCTTCGGCGCCATGAAGCGCTTCGGCTACGTCGGACGTGGCGAACACGGTTCCGGGGAGCAGAACGTCCTTGAGGTACATGGGATTGCGGTGGTTGGTGTTGACGCCATCGGCGATCTCTTGCTCGCGGGCCCACAGACGAACGTCCACGCCCTTGGAACCGAGTAGCCGCGACACTGCGGTTCCCCATGAACCTGCGCCTATCACTGCGACGGTCGTCACGGCGTCACCTCCCATTTCGTGGTGAAGCTTATCTTATGCTCTTCGCCCCGGAAGATGCGTCGGATGTTGGCTCGATGGCGCCAGAACACGAGCGCTCCTGTGGCGAAGCCGAACAGCACCAACGGCGTCCTGTCGCCGTAGAGAAGAACCATCACGACCGGGATCTCGCACGCCAGAACGACCGAGCCGAGGGAGACCATGCGACCCACCCACACCACCAGGACGAACGTGGCCAGCAGCACGAAGAAGGCGCCCGGCATGAGCACACTGATAGCGCCGGCGGCCGTGGCAACGCCCTTGCCGCCCTTGAAGCCGATGAACGGAGAAAAGCTGTGTCCGGCGATCGCCGCCATCGCGGCGCCCACGAGCAGCCAGTCGCGAGTGTCGCCTGACCACCCGAAGATGATGAGTCTCGCGAGTGCGACGCCGAGCGCGCCCTTGGCGATGTCGAGAACGAAGACGGCGCCTCCGGCCGCAGGACCGAGTATGCGGAGCACGTTGGTCGCTCCCGGATTCCCGGAGCCGTGCTCCCGAATGTCGGTGTGGAAGAAGAGCCTGCTCACGATAACCGCGAATGGGATGCTACCGCATGCGAACGCGACAACAAGACTGGCTGCGATGCGGAGCGTGCCGTCCATGCTAGACCTTCTTCCGGAACTTGAGTTGCACCGGCGTGCCGGTAAGATCGAACGTTTCGCGAAGACGGTTCTCGAGATAGCGCTCGAACGAAGCGTCTATGAACTCCGGGTGATTGGCAAAGAACGTGAACTGCGGCGGCTTCTGGTGCGTTTGCGTGACGTAGCTGAGGCGCAGCTGCTTGCCGGCCTTGGAGATCGTGTGACCGACTGCCCGCAAATCGGTGAGGAAGCGATTGAGCGCGCCGGTCGATATCTGCTGGGAGTAGGCCTCATTCACGGTCGAGATCGCCTGAAACACGCGATGGACACCGGTCCCGGTGAGCGCACTTATGCGCAGCACGGGCGCGTACCCCACGAAGCCCAGCATTTCGGGAACCTGCATGGCGACCTCGTCCTTGACCTCGGGACCGCCAACGATATCCCACTTGTTGAGCACGACGATCATGGCCGAACCCCGCTCGGCCGCGAATCGCGCCACGCGCTGGTCTTGATCGGTCACGCCGAGCGTTGAGTCCACGACAAGCACCGCGACGTCCGCGCGGTCGATCGCCCGCATCGCCCTCACAAAGCTGTAGTACTCCACCGATTCGTCGATCTGCGACTTACGGCGAAGGCCCGCGGTGTCCACGAGCCGGAACATATGGCCGTCGTGTTCGACGAGCGTGTCGAGTGCGTCGCGTGTGGTGCCCGCCACCTCCGAGACGATCGAGCGCTCGGTGCCGAGCAGTTTGTTGAACAGCGACGACTTGCCCGCGTTCGGACGGCCGATGATGGCGACGCCGATGGCGTCAACCTCGGGCTCCGGCTCGGATCGGGGCAGCGCGGCCACAAGCGCATCGAGCAGGTCACCCGTGCCGTGACCGTGGAGCGACGAGATAGGCCACGGGTCACCCAGGCCAAGGGCCCAGAACTCGTGGATCGCGTCGTCGTTCGCCGGATCGTCCATCTTGTTGACCGCGAGGAACACCGGCTTCCTGGAGCGCTTGAGAAGCTTGGCAACGTCCTCATCGCCTTGTGTCGCGCCAGTGCGTGCATCGACGATGAGTACGATCGCGTCGGCTTCCTCGGCGGCCATCACGGCCTGAGCGCGGATGCTCGGTCCAAAGGCGTCGTCGGTGGCCATCTCGATACCGCCGGTGTCCACGAGCATGAACTCGACACCGTTCCAGTCCGCCTTGTGATAGCTTCGGTCGCGCGTGACACCGCTCATCTCATGGACGATGGCGTCGTGCCCCTGGACGATCCTGTTGACGAACGTGGACTTACCCACATTCGGCCGGCCGACCACTGCTATAAGCGGCATCGTCATGCCGTGTTCCTCCTTAAAGACGCGTGACGGCTTCCGCCAGGTCGTTCGCGCCCGCACCGACGAACATGACGTCGGCGCCACTTCGCGCGGAAAGCTCCGCCGCGGGCACGTCGTCCAGCAAAAGCCCGTCGGAGTTTACCACGACATCGGGCACAAGGTACGTTCCGGCCGCGCCGTCCGCCCGGATCGCCCGCACGATATCGTCTCCGGCGAGCAGCCCGGCAACGCCCACGTTGCCGCCCATGAGCGAGTTGACCACCGGCAGGACGCGCAGTCCGTCGAGACGATTCTCCGTGAGCGCGCCCCGCAGCACCGGTGCGAAGAGCGTCCCCGTGACGAGTGTGGCCTGCCCTGACACTATCGGCACGGCATCGCGCAGGTCGTCAAGGAATGACCGCACCATCCCGATCCCGTTCTCGTACTGCGGGAAGTCGTCGTAGTGCGCCGCGTCGGGGATCTTCACACCCGAGCACAGGTAGAACTCATCGGCCGCGTACACCCAGTTCACGTCCCGCTCCGCCCTCATCCGTTCCTGAAACGGTGCGAGCGTCCCGAGGAGAACAGCGGCTTGCTCGCGCGTGAACGAACTGCGGTACCGCCGCTGATGCGCGGTGAATCCGAGCGGGACCACGCCGACCGACTCCACGCCCTGGCGCCTGGCAAGCCATTCAAGCGTCTCGAGCAGCACGTCACCGTCGTTGACACCGGGGACTGCCACGATCTGAACGTGAAGATCGATACCCGCATCGAGAAGAGTCTGCACGCGCTCCGTGGTGGTGTCGTCCACGGTGCACGCGACAAGAGACCGGCGAACCGCGGGGTCGACGGCGTGAAGCGACACGTACAGCGGCGACAGCCGCTCGGAGACGATGCGCTCGATGTCTGCCTCGTCGAGATTGGTGAGCGTGATGAAGTTGCCGTACAGAAATGAGAGTCGGTAGTCGTCATCACGCACGTACAGCGAGGGACGCAGACCGACAGGAAGCTGGCTCACGAAACAGAACGCGCATGCGTTCACACACTCGCGGACTCCGTCGAACACGACATCCTCGAACGCGACGCCAAGAGGCTCCCCCGCCACGGGCGTGACGGTGAGATCGAAGACCCTCCCGTCGTGTTCCACGGCAACGTCGAACTCGTCCTCGTCGGTGAGCCACTGCCAGTCGAGCACGTCGCGCACTGCGTGTCCGTCGACCGAGACGACCCTGTCGCCCACGCGGATGCCCGCGGCATCGGCGGCGCTGTCCGGCTCGACCGCGGCAACACGGCCGCCAGGGGTGACCGGCTCGCCGTAGCGGCGTTCAGTCATCGGACCCGATCGCCTCGATCGCCTGGATGACCCCACGGATCTGCTCGTCGGGTGTGGACGCTCCCGCCGTCACCCCGACCACATCGGCACCGGTGAACCACTCCGGAAGGAGTTCGTCGGCGGTCTCCACATGGTGGACGCGCGCGTTCACGCCGCGGCATATCTCGGCCAGTCGGGTCGTGTTGCCGGAGTTTCGGCCACCCACCACGACCATCACGTCGACGCGCCTGGCCAGGTCGTCCGCGGCCTTCTGCCGCTTGGCTGTGGCACTGCATATCGTATTGAAGATCCGCAGCTCGTTGACGCGCGGCAGGAGCGCCGCCGTGACCTCTTCAAGGCGCGATGCGGACTGGGTGGTCTGCACGACCACGCCGACCCGCCGCGATGGGAGCTTTGGGGGAAGGTCCGATGCCCGCTGCACGATGAGCGCAACGCCTCCCGCATACGCGAGGATGCCCTCGACCTCGGGGTGCTCGGCCTCGCCAACGATCACCACCGAATACCCGTGGCGCGCAAGATCAGCGGCGTGGCGCTGCGCGGTGGAAACGAACGGGCACGTGGCGTCGATGACTTCGAGGTCACGCTCGTGCGCATGTGCGATCACGGCCGGGTCGACGCCGTGCGAACGGATGACAACGGTACCCCCGGCAACGTCGTCGACATCGTCAGCGACCACGACTCCACGCTCTCGAAGCGCCGCAACCGCCTGTGGATTGTGGATGAGCGGCCCCAGGGTGTGGACCGCTACACCGCGTTCGGCGGCCTCCCCCGCCAATTTGAGCGCGCGCTCCACCCCGTAGCAGACACCCGCGTGTTCTGCGACGATGACCTTCATGTCCTAGTGCACCTTCTTCGCGGTCTCGAGTTCTTCGGAGATCCTGCCCATGATCAGGTTGGTGAGCGCTTCGACACGTTCTTTGCGCGACCCCTCCGGGAATTCCTCGGGAGATATCGGCCTCCCGTAGACCACCGTCACGCGCCTGAGCTTTGGAAGCTTCTGCCCTTTGGGCCACACCTTCTCGGTACCCACAACCGCGACTGGAACCACCGGGACCATGGCCCTGAGCGCAACGAACGCCGCGCCGCCCCTCGCCTCGCCAAGTCCGTTCTCGGTCTGCCGGGCGCCCTCCGGGAAGATCCCTACGAGCTCACCAGCCTTGAGAAACGCATCCGCCTGCACGAGCGCCGCACGGTCCGCGCCGGAGCGGTCAACCGGGAACGCCCAGAGTCTCGGTAGCGCCCAGGCCACAAAGCCACGCTCGAAGAGGTCCTTCTTGGCCATGAAGTGGACGAACCGCGGAGACACACACCACAAGATGACGGGATCCATGTACGAGCGGTGGTTACCGGCCACCACGGCGGCCCCTTCACGAGGCATGTGCTCGCGACCGTGCTCGCGAACCCTGAAGAGCACGCGGATGGCCGGCGTGGCGATGACGCGTACCGCGGTTCCGAGCCACATCAGTGCAGCACCGCCCTGGAAATGGTCGTGATCCGAGCCACCACTTCGTCGACCGTCATTCCAGTGGTATCCACCGTGATCGCGTCATCGGCAGGTCGAAGCGGACTCACCGCGCGTGTGCTGTCCACACGATCGCGACGCTCGATATCGGCTGCGACCGCGGCGATCTCGGACGAGTGCCCGGCCGCGACGTGGTCGCCAAGACGCCTGCGGGCTCTTTCCTCGGCCGTTGCTGTCAGGTACACCTTGACGGGAGCGTCGGGGAACACGACCGTCCCGATATCGCGGCCTTCGACCACGGTGTCGGAAACCGATGCGAGTTCGCGCTGCAGCTTGACCATCGCCTCGCGCACCTCGGGGATGCGCGACACGGGGCTGACGGCCAGGTCGGCCTCAGGCGTTCGGATCTCACGGGTCACGTCGCGGCCGTTCACGAGGACTCCGGTGTGGATCGGATCGCCGGGGGTGTGCTCGAACTCGATCGATGAGTTCCGTGCGACCGCGATGAGCCCGTCGTCGTCTTCAAGAGAGACGCCCTGATAGAGTGCCTCGACAGCGATCGCGCGATACATCGCGCCGGTATCCAGGTACCGGAATCCGAGGCTGCGCGCGACAGCGCGTGCCACGGTGGACTTTCCCGATGCGGCGGGCCCGTCAATGGCCACGATCATGCGTCGACTCCGCGTCCGAGCTTGTGGGGCACTCGATTCTAGCACGCCGCGACCCCCGACCGGCGCTAGCGAAGCGCACCCCCAAGTCGAAGCGCCGCCAGGTGTTGGGCGAACTGCGGATACGACACGTCCACCGCTTCAAAGCGATCGATGGTGACCTCTCCCGCCGCCGCCAGCCCCGCGACCGCGAAGGCCATCGCGAGTCGATGATCGCCGAGCGACTCCAGCCTGGCCGCGGTGAACGCTGCCGGTCCGGTCACCACCAGGTCGTCGCCGTCCACGCGTGCGGCGGCGCCGAGCGCCCTCAGCCCGTCGACGATCGCCTGCAGCCGGTCGGACTCCTTGACCCTCAGCTCCCCGACCCCTTCGAAGCGCGTGACTCCGTTGGCCCGGGCCGCGACCACCGCAAGCAGTGGCACCTCGTCGATGAGTGAGGGCACCTCGGAGGCGGTCACCGTGGTTCCCGAGGAGAGCACGCTGTACCTGGCACGGATCACGCCCACAGGCTCACCGCACACCTCGGCTCCGGGGTCCACGTCCACGCGCGCACCCATGCGCTCCAGCACCCGCAGGAACGCGACTCTCGTGGGGTTGAGCGCAACCGCCGGCAGCACGACGTCGCTTCCGGGCACGAGCACCGCGGCGCCCACGAGGAACGCAGCCGAGGAGGGATCGCCCGGTACCGCGACGTCCGCCGCGCGAAGCTGGGCCGGACCGCTCACCGACACGCACCCGTCATCATCCCGCATCACCCGCACTCCGAACGCGGGCAGCATGCGCTCGCTGTGGTCGCGACTCGGGGCAGGTTCGCACACCGTGGTGATCCCGTCGGCACGCAGGCCCGCAAGCAGCAGCGCGGTCTTGACCTGCGCGCTTGCAACCGCAAGCTCGTGTCGCCGACCGTGTAGCGCGGCACCGGACACGGCGACCGGAAGTGTCCCGCCATCTGCGGTCGCGATGCGGGCGCCCATCTCCGCGAGCGGGTCGGCAACCCTTCGCATCGGACGCTTCGAGAGCGATTCGTCGCCGGTGAACTCCACGTTGATGCCGTAACCCGCGAGCGCTCCCATGAGCAGTCGCACCGTGGTGCCGCTGTTGCCACAGTCGATGGCATGTGACGGCTGTGTGGGACCCGCAAGCCCCCAACCGCCCACCACCATGTCCAGGCCGTGCGTTCCTACCGACACGTCCACGCTCGCGCCCAGGGCGCGCACGGCGTCGATCGTTGAACGCACGTCGGCTGAGTCGAGAACGCCGGAGAGGTGTGATCTGCCCTCGGCCATGGCGGCAAAGAGCACGGCCCGATGAGAGATGGACTTGTCCCCCGGTACGTGAACCTGACCCATGAGCGGCATATCCGCCCTCTGTGCGTGGTAGCGCATCGCGCCTCCCTATTCCAACGTGCGCAACGATGGCTCGTAGCCGAGCGACTCGAGCGCGCCTAGCAGCGCGTCCCGGTCGCCCTCGTCGGTGAGCACGAGACGAAGCGTCGCACTGTCCTCGGTCTCGTGGTCGATCTCGATGTCTTCGATGTTGCACCCCGCGCGTCCGATCGCGGTGGTGATTTCGCTCACCTGGCCCGGACGGTCGATCATCACAAGCGAGAGCTCCCACAGCGCCGTCGTTGCCGGCACCCACTGGGCCGGAAGGGACGTGCGGACGTCGGCGGCTCCGGCCAGCCACTCGCGGATCGCGTCGGCGTCCCGCGCGGTGACCGCCTCGGCAAAGTGGCCCAGCACCTGGCGGAGTTGAAGCAACCCGTTGACCAGCGGTTCCGCGTTGTCGAGGCAGATCCCCGTCCACAACTCGGGACTGCCCGCAGCAACGCGTGTCATGTCCTTGAAACCGCCCGCGGCCAGGCGCAGCGCATCCTGACCGCCGCCGGAGCGCTCCGAG
>JBASNZ010000071.1:0-15628 GCA_049657775.1 Coriobacteriia bacterium
GTAGCGAAAGCAGCACATACGCAGCATTCGGCGGGCGGTCGCAACAGCGGCCGCCCGCTTCGCGTTTCCGGTGATGCGTCTGGCACCACCCGGTTTGCGGTACGATGCTTGACGGGGCAGCTACCGACACAGGCGCCGGCGGCGCTCCTCGGACAGTTAGGAGACAGCGATGGCTGAAGAAGCGCACTCGCTGGCTGTGCTCATAGACTTCGAGAACCTGGCGCTCGGTTACGAGCGCTCCGGCGGCGGTGGCGGCGGACGGCGCGGCGCTGCCAGGACGACGAACAAGCCTACCGAGGCGTTCGACATCCGGCTGGTGATGGAGCGGCTCGTTGAGAAGGGCAAACTCATCGTCAAGCGCGCATATGCCGATTGGGGACGCTTCTCGCAGTACCGCGAGGTCATGCACGATGCGGGCATCCAGATGATGGAGATCCCGGAGCGAGGGATGACCGGCAAGAACTACGCCGACATCCAGCTCGCCGTCGATGCGCTCGACCTGTGCTACTCAAAAGAGCACATCGACACATTCGTGATCGTGTCGGGTGATTCGGACTTCACGCCGCTCGTGAGCAAGCTCAAGGAGAACGGCAAGTCCGTGATCGGCCTTGGCATGAAGGACTCCACGAGTGACCTGCTCGCCGCCAACTGCGACGAGTTCGTGTACTACGAGGACATCCTGCGCGGACCGGAGGCGCCGGCGGTGCCGGTGGCGGATATCCCCAAGAACAAGCGGCCCGCGATGAACCTGCTCATCGAGAGCGTCCAGGCGCTGCAGCGCGAGAACAAGGACATCATGTACTCCTCGGCGGTGAAGGACACCATCAAGCGCAAGCAGCCGCAGTTCTCCGAGTCGTCGTACGGCTACCGGTCGTTCTCGGAGCTGCTGCAGGACGCCGAGAAGATGGGCATCGTGACGCTTCGGACCGATCAGCGCTCGGGTACGTGGGTCGTGGTGGGATTCGCGGAGCGTAAGTAGGTGCCCGGCACGCCCCAACAGGCGCCGCCAGGGCCCGGCCTGAGCACGTATCCGCTCTTCTCGCGGTATCCACTGCTACGGGCAGGGCTTACCCGCGTGCCGCTAGGACTGTGGCCGACGCCGGTGGAGCGCTGCGACGGTCTGGCCGAGCGCCTCGGTGTGGGCCAGCTGTGGGTCAAGCACGAAGACGTGAGCGCCCTGCCGTACGGCGGCAATAAGGTCCGCAAGCTGGAGTTGCTGCTTGGCGAGGCGCTCATGCAGGGCAGCCGTGAGGTCGTCACGTTCGGCGCCGCCGGATCCAACCACGCGCTCGCCACGGTGCTTTATGGCCGCCAGATGGGCATGGCCGTCACCACGTTCCTGACCCCTCAGCCGAATGCGCGCTACGTTCGGCGCAACCTGCTTGCGCAGACCGCCGCCGGCGCAACCGTGAGGTACTTCGAGGACCGCGAGGACGCACTGAACGCGGCTACCGATCACGTACTCGAGCAGCGTGAACTCACTGGCGTCACGCCGTACGTGATCCCGATGGGCGGATCGAGCCCACTCGGCGTCGCGGGCGTGGTGAACGCCGGGATGGAGCTGGGAGTACAGGTCGCCAGCGGCCGCCTCCCCGTCCCCGACGTGGTCTACGTGCCGTTCGGGTCCATGGGTACGGCGGTCGGTGTGACACTCGGGCTTGCACTCTCGGACCTGCCCACACGGGTTCGGGCGGTGCGCGTGGTTCCCGACTCGATCGCCGACAAGGACCGAGCGCGGCAACTGGCCGCGGACACCATGCGCCTGCTCACGGGTATCGACTCCAATGTACCCGGGCACGAGGGCGCGCCCTTGCACATGGACGTCATCGAGGGCTTCCTGGGCGATGGCTACGGCGCGTTCACCAGGGCGGGGATGGACGCGATACGGCTGGCGCGGTCCTCGGCCGGGCTTGCCCTGGACGGCACCTACACCGGCAAGACGCTCTCGGCAGTTGCCGCGGCCGATGACCTCAAGGATGCGGTCGTGCTGTACTGGCACACGTACAACTCGCGGGACATGGCGCCGCTCACGGCCGGCGCCGACGCCTCGCTGCTTCCGGCGGGCGCGCGGGCGTACCTTGAGAGGGACGTTCAGCCGCTCGATGTGGGCGCCAAGGAGTGAGCATGCAGCTGCCGTTTTCCGACGCAGCGCTTGCCGCGCGCCTTGAGGCTGTCTCCGCCAGCGAGAACGAGCGGTTCGCCGAAGCGGCGACGCGTCTGGACCCGTCCAGTCCCGCAGCATCCACCTGGATAGCCGGCGGGTGCGCGGTGTTCTGCGGTCCGGGCGCGGCACTCAACCAGGCGACGGGCCTGGGGTTCTCGGGTCCGGTGACCGTGGAAGACATCGACACGCTCGAGGCGTTCTACAACAGCCGCGCCACGGCGACCAAGGTCAACGTGTGTCCGCTGGCCCACCCGTCGCTCGCCCGCGAGCTTTCGCACCGCGCGTACAGGATCGGCGACTTCGAGAACGTGCTCATCCGGGCGCTTGACCCGGGCGATGCTCCGCCCGCGCCCGATCCGGCGATCGATATCCGCGAGGTTGGATCGGAGGACTACGAACTCTGGGGCCACCAGATCGCGCGGGGATTCTCTGCGCCGAACGAACCCACAGCCGCTGACCTCGATCTGGGGCGCCTCATCGCCCATCAGCACGGGATCGTCCGGTTCCTGGCCTACGTGGACGACACGCCCGCCGGTACTGGCGAGCTGGCCATCCGCGACGGACTCGGGTGGCTCTCGGCCGACACGACCATGCCGGCGTTTCGCGGACGCGGTATACAGGCCGCGCTGCAGCGGACGCGGCTTATGCGCGCATGGGAGGCCGGCTGCGACTTTGCGGTGACCGAGTCACACCCCGGCTCGGGATCGCAACGTAACATGGAACGTCTCGGATTCCGCGTGGCGTACACGCGGGTAGACATGGTGCAGAGGGAGGCGTAAGACCCGGTGCGTATCGCTATCATCACCGACTGCTATCTGCCCGAGGTGAACGGGGTTGTTACAAGCATCGTGACGCACACCCGCATGCTTGCCGATAGAGGACACACGATCCTCATCATCGGCCCCAGATACGGCGCGTACGAAGACGAGCCCTATCCCGGCATCACCGTCGAGCGGTATCCCAGCGTGAGCTTCGTGTCCAATAAGGCCACCCGCGTGGCCACGCCGTCGATGTTCTCCATGGTCGCCAAGCTGCGGAAGTTCGGACCGGACGTGGTGCACGTGCACACGCCGCTCTCCATAGGCGTGGTCGGCCTGCTTGCGGCCAAGACGTTGCGGCTACCGACGGTGCAGACGTACCACACCTACATTCCAGACTTCATGCAGTACGTCGAGCCCGCACGCCTGCTGCGTTTGGACACGCTGCAGGAGCGCATCACCAACTCGATCGTCTTCGAGCGCGTCATCGGGTCCGGTATCTGGCAGCGGCTGGTGCGCTCCCGAGCGCTCGTGGAGGAGACCGCCGACGAGGTCGTCGACCTGCTGCTGGGGATCTCGCAGGAGGTGGCGGACGAGCGCCCCGAGCTGACCGAGCGATTCGCATGGCGCTACACGCGCATGATCTACAACCGGTCTGACCTGGTGCTGACCCCCTCGGCCACCTTGAAGCGCGCGCTCATGAAGCACGGCATCAAGGTGCCCGTGGACCACCTGAGTAACGGTATCGATCTGAGCCTGGTGGCGCGCAAGGAGTCGTACGAGCGGACGGGACGCATCATCCACGCCGGGCGGCTTGGCCACGAGAAGAACGTGGGCGTCGTGCTCAAGGCCTTCGCGCGCGTGGCCGAGCACGATTCCGAAATCACGCTGGACATCCGGGGAGACGGGCCCGCCCGCGAAAGCCTGGAGCGGCTATCGTCCCGGCTCGGCCTTGACGATCGAGTGCGGTTCACGGGGTTCGTGGAGCGCGCGGTGCTGGCCTCGGAGTATCGCGACTACGATGCATTCGTAACGGCTAGCACGATCGAGACGCAGGGGATCGTGCTGCTCGAAGCGATGGCCGCGGGGCTGCCGGTGGTGGGGGTGCGCGCGCTCGCCATTCCCGAGATCGTACGGACCGGGCACAACGGCATCGTCGTCGCCCCCGGTGATGTGCAATCCTTTGCGGGCGCCATCGTTCGGCTGATCGAGGATCAGTCGCTGCGCGAGCGGTTTGGCCGGGAGTGCGTCAAAGACGTGCAGCCGCATTCTGCCGATCGTGTCGTGACCGAACTTGAGGGGCTGTACCGGCAGACGATCGCCAGCGCCGACTGCGAATAGGACCTTCGCGCGGTCGGTTGCGCGTAGCCGGGGCCAGAGGCGCCGGGCAGGAATCCAGGTGCGAGCGGTCGGCGACCCTCGGTGGCGGCTACGCACCCACGACGCTGATCGCGCTTACGGGGCACAGCTCAACGCAATCCTGGATGTCGCCGTACAGCTCGTGCGGAGGCTCCTCCGTAAGCACGTACGCGATACCGTCGTCGGCAAGGCGGAATACGTCGGGGCACGCGTCCTCGCACAATCCGCATCCGATGCACAGGTCGCGATCCACTACGGGTTTCATGAGGCATCTCCTCGGGCCGGGAAGGTATCGCTCACGCAGGAGTTATTGCCCGACCGCCCAGGCGTGAAACCGCTGGATGAGCACGGTCCGCCCTATGAGATCGGCACCAGCAGTTCGTACATCGCGACGTCGAGCCAGCGGTCGAACTTGCGTCCGACCTCGTGCATCACGCCGATGGAGGCGAATCCGAGACTCTCTGTGAGTGCGATCGAGGCGGTGTTCTCGGTGCAGATGCGGCCGAGGATATAGTGCACGCCTATCGCCGGGGCCAGCTCGAGCAGGCGCTCCGCGAGTGCGCGCCCGATGCCGCGCCGATGGTACGCCGGGTCGATATAGACCGACATCTCGACCGTAGAGGCGTACGAGCAGCGATCGGACCAGGATGAGAACGAGCCCCATCCGGCAACGGCGCCGTCGATCTCGGCCACGATCACCGGATGCTGTGGCCGGAGCGCGTGGTGCGCCAGCCATGCCTCGCGATCCGCGGGCGTCTTGGGTTCGGTGTCGAAGGTGGCCGTGGTGTTGAGGACCGCATGGTTGTAGATGGCAGCGATGGCTGCGGCGTCATGAATGGTAGCAGGGAGGATATGCACTTTTGCTCCCTTACGGGTATCGTGGCCGGACACGTAGGTACGCGCGAAGCCGTTGTGCGCATTATCGGCCTTAGCGTACACTAGCGTTTCCGCAAACGGAGACCGGCACACAGTGCCGACGGATACGCATTTTCTGGGGACGATTGCGCAGCCGCAGCGGCTGCGTGCTTGAGGAGGTATCGCATTGGATCACACCATGCCCAAGAACTTTCCCGTTGAAAGCACGCTCGGACTGCATAAGGTGTTCATCGATGACACCACGCTTCGTGACGGCGAGCAGACTGCCGGCGTCGTTTTCGCCAACAAGGAGAAGATCCGCATAGCCAAGCTGCTCGACGAGATCGGTGTCGACCAGATCGAGGCCGGTATCCCGGCGATGGGTGGCGACGAGCGTGACGTGATCGAGGAGATCGCGCACCTGGGCCTTCGCTCCTCGGTGCTGGGCTGGAACCGGGCGAACAAGGTGGACATCAAGACGTCGCTCGACTGCGGCGTGGATGCTGTCGCCATCTCGCTTGCGACCTCCGATGTCCACATCCAGACGAAGCTCATGAAGGACCGAGACTGGGTCCTCAATACCATCCGCGACAGCGTCGCGTTCGCCAAGTCCGAGCGACCTGAGGTGTACGTCTCGGTCAACGCCGAGGACGCGTCGCGCACCGAGATCGGCTTCCTCATCGAGTATGCCAAGGCTGCCAAAGAAGAGGGCGCCGACCGCATCCGCTTCTGCGACACCATCGGGCTCATGGAGCCGTTCCGCGCCTACGAGGTGGTTCGCCACCTGCGCGAGGAGAGCGGGCTTGATGTCGAGATGCACACGCACAACGACTTCGGCATGGCGGTCGCCAACGCCATCGCCGGCATCCACGCAGGCGCCACCTGGGTGAACGTCACCGTCGGTGGCCTGGGCGAGCGCGCGGGTAACGCGGCGCTCGAAGAGGTCGCCATGGCGCTCAAGTACATCGAGGGCCTGGACCTTGAGATGGATACCACGCGCTTCCGCGAGGTGGGCGAGTACGTGATGACGGCCGCCGGCCGTCAGATTCCGGTGTGGAAGTCGGTCATCGGCACCAACATGTTCGCGCACGAGAGCGGTATCCACGCCGATGGCGTCATCAAGAACCCCAAGACCTACGAGGTCTTCCCTCCGGACGAGGTCGGCCTTGAGCGCCAGATCGTCATCGGAAAGCACTCCGGTTCGCGCTCGCTCGAGCTCAAGTTCCATGAGTACGGGATCGAGGTCAGCCGCGAAGAGGCGGCCGAGTTGCTGCCCCGCGTGCGGACGATGGCCATCGAGCTCAAGCGCGTACTCTTCGACAAGGAACTCATCTACATCTATAACGACTGGAAGGCCGAGAAGAAGTGACGACAGGCAAGACGATCGCGGAAAAGATCTTCTCGGCACATTCCGGAACCGACGCCTGCGCGGGCGACATCGTCGTCGCGGACGTAGACTTTGTGATGGGCCAGGACGGCACGAGCCCACTTGCGATCAAGGCGCTTGCGAACATGGGCGTCGAGCAGGTCTTTGACCCCACAAAGGTCGCCGTCGTCATGGACCACAGCTCGCCGAGCCCGATCGAGGGCGTGAGCGCGCTCCACACGATCATGCGTGACTTCGGCAGGCGCACCGGCGCCAAGGTCTACGACATCGGCGAGGGCGTGTGTCACCAGCTCATCCCCGAGAACGGCCACGTTGTGCCGGGCGACCTGATGGTCGGCTGCGACTCCCACACGTGCACGTACGGTGCGGTCAACGTGTTCTCCACCGGCGTGGGCTCTACCGACGGCGCCGCGGCGATGGCCGCCGGCAAGCTGTGGTTCAAAGTGCCCGAGACCATCAAGGTCACCTACACCGGCGCGCTCAAGCCCGGCGTGTACTCCAAGGACATGATCCTGTACCTGGCAGGTATGCTCGGCGCGGACGGCGCCACCTACCAAGCGCTCGAGTTCCACGGCCCGGTCATCGACGCGCTCTCGGTCGAGGCCCGCATGACGATCTCCAACATGGCGATCGAGCTCGGCGCCAAGGCGGGTCTTATGAAGGCCGACGCCAAGACGCTTGCGTGGTACGAGGGCCGAGGAGAGCGCGCGCCCAAGCCGGTCGAGCCGGACGCGGACGCGACGTACGTGCGCGAGATCGTGATCGACGGGGGTGAGATCACCCCGCAGATCGCCAAGCCGCACGCCGTCGACAACGTGAGTCTGATCGCGGACCTCATCGGCACGCCGATCGCGCAGGGCGTGCTTGGCACGTGCACCAACGGCCGACTGGAGGACCTGGGTATCGCCGCAGGCATCCTCAAGGGGCGCCACGTTCACCCCGACGTGCGCTTCATCGTGGCGCCGGCGAGCCGCCGCATCTACCTGGACGCCATCGCGGCGGGCTACATCCAGACGCTCGTTGAAGCCGGCGCCGCGGTCGTTACCCCCGGATGCGGGCCGTGCGTGGGCACCCACAACGGCGTTCCGTCCGACGGCGAGAGCGTGATCTCGACCGCCAACCGCAACTTCAAGGGCCGGATGGGCAACTCCAATGCGTTCATCTACCTGGGCAGCCCGGCGACTGTGGCCGCCTCGGTCATCGAAGGTGCGATCACCGATCCGCGCACGTACTTCGAGGGAGGGGAACTGACATGACGATCGCAGCCCGCGCCTTCAAGTACGGCGACGACATCAACACCGACTACATCATCAGCGGCAAGTACAAGTTCAAATCCAACGACATGGAGGCCATGGCCGTCCACGCGATGGAGGAGCTCGATCCGGAGTACTACAACAAGCTCAAGCCCGAGGGTGGGTTCCTCGTTGCCGGTACCAACTTCGGCATGGGATCGTCTCGAGAGCAGGCGCCGCTGGTGCTCATCCACTCCAACACCAAGGCGGTGCTTGCCAAGACGTTCGCGCGCATCTTCTACCGCAACGCGATCAACACCGGTCTGCCGGTCGTGGAGTGCGATACCGACCTCATCGATGATGGCGACGCGCTCGAACTCGATCTTGAGGGCGGCGTGCTCCGCAACGTCACGCAGGGGACGGAGATCCCGTTTGCGCCGCTGCCGCCCGTTATGGCGCAGCTGCTTGCTGACGGCGGGCTCGTGGAGCACTTCAAGAAGCACGGCGGATTCGCACTGTAGAGACACGGCCGATGGTGAACGTTGCAAACACGGGCCGAGCCAGAACCGAGGCCCCGCATGAGGATCAAGACGCAGTTCTTCATCACTATGGCCGTCTTCGGCGTGATGCTGGCGGTCATCGGCACTTCGCTCGCGGTCACGATGCGGGAGATGTCTCACCTCGACCGTGAAGAGGAGATAGCGGCCAACATCGGCAGGGACGCTCGCGAGCTGAGCTACCTGTCGGGCGACTACCTGCTCTACGGGGAGGAACAGCAGCGAACGCGGTGGCTGTCCAAGTGGGATGCGGCGACCGAGAACGTCGCTCGTCTCAGTCCGGCAACGGCCGAAGAGCGCGTCATTCGAGATCACCTCGCCGCCAACCTCGCGAGGCTCAAGGCCGTCTTCGAGGATGCCTCCCAGGCACCGGGGGACACCACGACATCCGGCGGCGGGATCGCGTCAGTCGCCCATTTCCAGGTGTCCTGGAGTCGACTGGCAGTTCAGAGCCAGGGAACGGCGTTTGAGGCTCTCAAGCTCTCCTCGGCCCTGCGCGAGCAGCGGGCATTGGTTAGCCAGCGCAACACGATACTTATCGCGGTGATGCTGGTCGTGTTCGCGGTCTACTTCGCCGCCAACTACCGCATCGTGTATCGCCGGGCGCTCCGGGACGTCGGGCAGCTCCGTGCGGGAACCAAGATCGTCGGCTCCGGCGACCTTGACTACGCGATCCCCGTGACGCGCAATGACGAGATCGGCGAGCTGTCTCGGGCGTTCAACCGCATGACCACCGACCTCAAGGGCGTCACCGCGTCCAAGGCCCAGCTGGAGCGTGAGGCAGCCGAGCGTGAGAAGGCGGAGGTCGCGCTCAGGCACAGTCTGGAGCGCATCGAGGTGCTCAGCGACGCGAGAGAGCGCGAACTCGAAACGACGAAACGCCTGCTGGGGGCGGCCGAGGCGCTCGCCGAGTGGACCGATCTCGATCACGCGCTGGAGGGACTCGCGGACATCGTGCTGGCCTCGACCGAGCACACGAGAGTCGCCGTCCACATGTGGGATTCGACCAAGCGCGTGCTGCAGGCGACTGTCGTGCGCGGAGACGTATCGAGCTTCCCGATCGGGGAGGCACTCGGGTGGGAAGAGCTCTCGGAACCCGCACAGGACATCATGGAGACGATGCGCTCGAGGGTGATCGACTACGACGCGCTGCCGAAGGAGCAGCGAGCGCGTGTCGCGCCGACCGGCGCTCGCCTGGGTCTTGCCGTGCCCCTTGTCTATCGCCAGCGGCTCGTAGGGCTCGTTTTCGTCGACGACCCCGGCGAACGTCGCGAATTCGAAGACCGAGAGATCGCACTCATCTCGGGTATCGCTGCGCAGGCCGCGGTCGTCATAGAGAACGCGCGGCACTACGACGAGGAGCGGACGGTCGCGGACGCGCTCCGGTCGGTCTTCCAACGACCGGTGCCCGACATCGCGGGCATCGACCTTGGCGTGGTCGGGCACTATGCCAGCCAGACAGAGCGGGTCGGCGGCGACTTCTACGATGCGTTCGCCATCGACGGTGAGGTCGTGGTGCTCATCGGCGACGTGGCGGGCAAGGGGCTTTCGGCAGTGGGGCTGACGGAACGGGTGCGCAGCGCGATCCGCACGCTGTCGTACGCCGGAGAGAGCCTCTCGCCGTCGTACCTGCTGAGTAGGACGAACGAGTCGCTCGTACAACAGATAGCGCCCGAGGAGTTCGCCACGGCCGTGCTGCTCACGATCGATACCGAGAGCGGTGCCTATCGGATCGCGAGGGCCGGGCATCCACTCCCGGTTGTCTGCGGCGACACCTGCGGCTACATCGAGACGCCATCCGGCGCTCCGCTCGGCGTGGTGGAGGGCGAGTACGAGGAGTTGACGGGGGTGCTCGCAGCAGGGGAGACGATCGTGCTCTACACCGACGGCGTCACCGAGGCCAGGCGTGGCGGAGACTTCTACGGCGATCGCCGGCTACTCGACGCGATCTCGGGGCACAGTCTGGAGCCGGAGAGGATAGCCGAGGAGCTCTTTACCGACGTCGAGGAGTTTGCACGCGGCAACCTCGCGGACGACCTGCTCATCGTCGCCTTGCGACTGAGCCCGACAGCGGGCAGCTAGCGAAGGATGCTGACGACTCCGGGTTTGACGGCGTTGAGCGGAGCTACGTCGACGTAGGCGCCAAGGTCCGGCATGGCTGTCTCGGTGGTGATCTTGTTGCGGATCATCCATCGCGCTTCGTCCTCCATTGCGAGAATGAGGGACTGGTCCAGCGAAAGCGCGAAGGTGTTCTGCGTCCACACGAGATCCATGTAGGCCGAATCCAGGCCGAGCTGCTCCTGCAGGATCGCTCGCGCCTGCGCGGGATTCTCACCGACGAATGCCTCCGCATCCGAGAGTGCGGCCAGGAACCCGCTTGCAGACTCTTGGTTGTTGGCCGCCCACGCGTTCGTGCAGATCGCCAGCGTGTAGGCCGGCTGGCTCGCCTGCACGGAGAGGAATGTGGCGTTGTCCGCGAGGCTCTTGCCGACCACGCTCGCCTCCGGCTGGGCGAGTACCACAGCGTCAACGTCCCCGTTTGTGATGGCCGCCCTCCACTCGTCCGGCGTCCTCAGGTCGACGAACGTGACGTCTTCGGTGGCCATGTTGTGGAGCTCCAAGAATCGACCGAGGTAGAACTGCGCGATGGATCCCGCTACCGATCCGACCCGCTTGCCCTTGAGGTCAGACGGTTCCTCGATCTCCCGGTCCTTCCTGCCGACCAGGTAGATGAACTCCGGTCTGTCGATGGTTGCGATCGCGCTGACGGGTGTGCCCCCGAACGCCTGTCCGACAAGTGGGAACTCCGCGGTGCCTGCCGCCACGTCCGCCTCGCCTGCTAAGACGGCCTCGAGCGCAGCGACGCCGGTGTCGTATTCGCGCAACGTCACCTGGAGGCCGTTGTCGGCGAACATGCCCTGGTCCTGAGCGACATAGACCAACCCGACCGACTCGAAGCGAGCGATTGCGACGGTGATCGAGTCCGACTCCGAGGAAGAGGGCGAGCAACCGAAGGCCACCGCAAGCGCGGTGACGACAGCAACCACTGCTGGCAGTTTCCGCTTCATAACAGCCATATTCGGTCATCGGCGGCCGACTGGCTAGGTGGCGACCGACGTGCGGCGCAAGCGAATCCTGCGAGTGTGACATATATGGTTGACATATATACCACTGCGGTAGCACCATGGAGGCACCATGAAGAAGACCATGATGTACCTGCCCGAGGAGATGCACGCGTTCCTGGCCGAGGAGGCCGAGAAGCGCGGCGTCTCCATGGCCGAAGTCGCCCGCGAGGCGATCGCCGAGTATCGCACCAAGTCCGAAACCAAGCCCAGGTACAACCTGGATGCGTTCATCGGCATCATCGACGAGCCTGGGCCCCCCACCAATGACGTCGATCATATCGACGAGATCCTCGCTGAGTACTACAAGGTCGGCGGCGGATGGGACCAGGAGCACGGCCTTGCCGATTCTGACTGATACGAGCGTGCTGTTGGCAGCTGCTATCACACGCGAGACGAGGCACGCGGACGCTGCCGCGGCACTTGGAATCAACGCCCAGGATGGGGTGGCGGTCCCAGTCACGATTCTCACGGAAACGCTCTGCTTCGCCCGGACGCGATACGGAATCGATCGCCACAGACGTCTGTGGGACGGCATCAGTGCGTCCGGCATCGAGGTGATCACAGTCGGCCCCGAGATTCTCAAACGAGCACGAGAGATCGAATCCAAGTACGCCGACGTCGGCTTCGGCTTTGCCGACTGCACGCTTCTAGCCACGTGCGAGGAACTACGCACCGCGCGCGTGCTCTCCTTCGACCGCAGACTCGCGGTCTACAAACCCTCGTTTGCGCCCGCCCTCGAGGTGCTGCCGTAGGGGCCGGGCGCGATGTGCCCGCCACAGCCACGGCTGCTCGATCAACTCCGCGACGCACTCCGGTCGCGGCACTACGCCCGTCGTACCGAGGAGGCGTACTGCCTGTGGGTGGAGCGCTTCATCCGCTTCCACCACATGCGCCATCCCGCCGAGATGGGCGAGGAGGAGATCAACGCCTTCGTCACGCACCTGGCGGTGGATCGCAACGTGAGCGCATCCACCCAGACGCAGGCGCTGTCGGCGGTCCTCTTCCTGTACCGGCACGTCTTTGGCGTCGCGATCGGCGACCTGGGTTCGATGGTGCGGGCGCGTCCGAGCACGCGGCTGCCTGTGGTGCTTACCGTGTCCGAGGTGCGCGCGGTACTCGCCGAGCTCAGCGGTCGCGACTGGCTTATGGCGTCGCTCATGTACGGGGCCGGGCTGCGGGTCTCGGAGTGTCTGCGGCCGCGGGTACAAGACATCGACTTCAGCCGGCGGGAGATCTGCGTGCGCGACGGCAAGGGCGGCAAGGACCGGGTGACCATGCTGCCCGAGGCGCTCATCCCGCCATTCAGGCAGCAGCTCCAGCGAGCGTTGGTGGTGCACGAGGCCGACGTTGCCGACGGGTGGGGCGCAGTCGAGCTGCCCGGAGCGCTCGACCGCAAGTATCCCAACGCGGCATTCGAGTGGCGCTGGCAGTGGGTCTTCCCGCAGGACCGCCGGTGGCGCAACCCCAAGACGGGCACCGAGGGCAGGCACTTTGTCCACGCATCCATCATCCAGCGAGCCGTTCGCCAGGCGGTTCGCGTCTCGGGAGTCTCCAAGAACGCCGGCTGTCACACGCTCCGGCACTCGTTTGCCACGCACCTGCTGGAGAACGGCTACGACATCCGCACGATCCAGGAGCTGCTGGGCCACAAAGACGTGCGGACCACGATGATCTACACCCACGTGCTCAACAAGGGCGGCCGAGGAGTGCGCAGCCCGCTCGATGGGATGTGAGGGATTGAGTCTGAGGCTTACGGAGACCGCGTAATTGGCGTCAGGATCTCACGGTCATCCCGATTGTCGCGCACCCCGAAAAGGTATATATTCGGTATAGAAAGCGGAATACTGATGGGATTCACGTTCGAGTTCGACGAGGCCAAAAGCAAGGCAAATCTGGGCAAGCATGGTATCGACTTCATCGGGGCGCAAGGACTGTGGCTCGATGAGGATCTGCTCGAGATACCCGCGCGGTCAGAAGCCGAGCAACGATTCCTGTATGTCGGGATGATTGACGGCCAGCTCTGGTCGGCTATAACAACCCATCGCGGCAACAGGATTCGCCTGATCTCAGTGAGGAGATCGCGGAAGAGGGAGGCAAGAGCGTATGAAGGCGACCGAGTTGGATAGGAAGTTCGACGAGGGCGCGGAGGACGTGATTGACGAATTTGACCTGTCCCAGGCGACGCGACCCAACAGAGTCCAACGACGCGTGAATGTGGACTTCCCGGTGTGGATGGTTGAGTCGCTCGATCGCGAAGCGAACCGGCTGGGTGTGACACGTCAGTCCATCATCAAGGTGTGGATTGCCGAGCGGCTTGAGCGGAAGGCCGGCTAGGGCTGGCAGGAATCGACAGTGGGGTAGAGAATGACCCGGTAGGTCCTGGCGTGTTACCGAGATGCGATCCGCCGCGCTGTGGACTGACATGTACTGCAGAATCATTGTTAGACACGGCCCTGAAAGCAAAGACCATCGAAATCCGGGGGAGACACTGAGCGCCTCGACCGAGCGACATGCAGACGGAACCTGGCCGGTGCTTTGCCGCGTTTGGGGTCGTGGGTATGAAGCCCAGATTGTCACTTGCATGCTCCAGGATGCTGGCTTCGACGTGATGATGGACTGCGACCCTCGCGGGCCGATGCACTTCTACCAGTTCGTCTTCGGGTCACCTTGGCCTGCGCCCATCTACGTTGACCCGGCGCAATACGCGGACGCTCTGTTGGTGCTTGATGCGGAGCTGGTCGATGACCCATGGGTCAACGCGGATCCGGTCGAACGCGACACTCTCCCCACGCAGATCGGCAGTCACAAGCGCCTTGCCTATGCCGCGTGGATGATTGGCCCGGTCGCGATCGTGGCGCTCGTCCTCTTCTTCGGGATTCAGGCGCAGCTCGAGAGCGACCGCCTTGGCACTGCGCTGCCAGCCTGACGTGGCGTGTCTAACAAGTGCTTCCAGCTGACGCGCACAAGTCTTAGGCTGGGTATCAGGCTTCGGCGCGCAGCTGAAGCACCGAGACGTTAGGTGGAGTTGCGGGTCGGCTCCGCTCGGGACCGATCGCCGGGGCCGATATCCGGGATGCGGAATCCGTGGTGGGGGCGGCAGCGGGCGGTCGCCAGGGGCTTCGGTGCGCGGCACCAGGTGCGGGTCGCCGGTGTCCCCCGGGCCGCAGAGGTACGAGTCGTCGGTCGCGAGTGTCGGTGAGATACGCGTCCGTATCTCACCGAGGTTCAACCTGCGGGCGGGACACCCACCTAACAAGTGCTTCCAGCTGACGCGCCAGAGTCGTAGGCTGGGGATAAGGCTTCTGCGCGCAGCTGAAGCACCAAGACGTTAGTCAGACAGGATGAGGTTCTTCCGAGCGGAGGGCACACGTGGGCGTCCGATACTGGCTTGCCACCTACGACTCGAACGCATGGCGCACCTTCATGGAACTCGAACGCTCAGCTATCGGCGCGAAACGGCCAAGGCCGTACAGCCAGGCGGACATCTTCCTCACGTACGTGCGCGGCGAGCGCGGGATGCCTGGCCAATGGACTTCTGCACAACGAGCCGTTGGAGACATGTTCTTCGACGATCAGGCGTTCTACCGCGACGGCGTCTGGCCCTACCGGTGGCCGGTGGAGCCTGCTACTCCGCGATTCGAGTTCGGGTGCGGACTCGTAGCGCGAGACCTGATTGACAACATGCGACTGTTCGACGGCCTGAACAGCCGGACTTGGGGATCTGCGCTTCGCTCGGACGGACGGGAGATTCCGCGCGTTGACGGCGAGTATCTGATGGACCTCCTCCGCTCCTTGGCGGGCGGTCCGATTCCCGCACTGGTGCGCATACCCTCGCGCATCGCGGAGCCGAAGCCGCTCGACGGCCACATAACCCGTCGAGCCGTCTCAGTGTCGGTGCGCTATGACGTTCTGAAGCGCGGCAGCTTCCGGTGTGCGAAGTGTGGCCGCTCTCCGGCTACCGAACCCGGCGTCCAGTTGCAGGTCGACCACATCGTTCCGTGGGCAAATGGCGGGGAGTCGCGCCTAGACAATCTGCAGGTGCTTTGCGCAGAATGCAACGCCGGCAAATCCAATCGGCCTGCCTGACTAACATGATGCTGCCCCGGTTTCGTGGACAGTCTTCGTTAGGCCGCACTGGCCTCTGCTGATACGAGTGTAGCGTGGATCTGCTCGAACACGAGCGGGCTCTTG
>JBASNZ010000072.1:0-7947 GCA_049657775.1 Coriobacteriia bacterium
ACCGTGGACTGCGTGATTACCTGCGCGATTTTGGCCGGCTCGAAGATGCCCCTCCGACGCACGTGGTGTTGTGGGAGCACTTCTTGGTCATGGCGGTGGTGTTCGGTATTGCCGAGCAGGTCATCGAGGCCATGCGGGTGAAAGTGCCGCAAGTGCTGTCCGATCCCGGACTGGCACGCACAACATGGTGGGTGACCCCTGCCCAGGGCTACGTGAGTCCGATGGCAGCGTTCAGCTCGGGATTCGCCTCGGCGGCACGGGTCGCCTCGAGCCAGATGTCGAGCTCCTCCGGCGGCGGTGGCGGCTTCTCGGGTGGCGGCGGTGGCGGCGGTGGCGGCGGTGGTGTGAGCGCCGGCTAGAGGGCCTCGGCCAGCTCCCGCACGAACGCCCCCAGCACGCCCGCATCCCCTTGTCGCCGCACGATCGCACTGCCCACCACGACGCCGTCGGCGATTGTCGCGACCTCGGCGACCTGCTCCGGCGTCCCGACGCCAAACCCCACCGCGATCGGAAGCGACGTGTGCTCGCGAACGCGCATAACAAGCGCGTTCAGGTCCGCGGACAGCGACGCCCGCTCCCCCGTGACGCCGAGCGAGGACACCACGTAGACGAAGCCGCGCGACCGGGTACCAACCGCGTCGAGCCGGGCTGGCGTTGAGGTGGGGGCGGCCAGAAACACGGTGTCCAGAGCGTGCGGCTCACTCGCGGCGAGCCAGCGGTCCGCGAACGGCTGATCCGGCGGCAGGTCGGGCACGATGAAGCCCGAGACGCCGGCTTCGGCAGCCGCGGCGGCGACGTGCTCGAAACCCATGCGCATCATCGGGTTGAGATACGTCATGAGCGCGACCGGCGGAGCGTCCGGGCGTGAACGCAGGAATCCGCCCGCCAGATCGATCGTTTCGGCCAGCCCGAATCCGCCCGCGAGCGCGACCCTGCCCGCCTCGGCGATCACCGGTCCATCGGCGACCGGATCGCCGTACGGCACACCGAGTTCGATGACGTCCGCTCCCCCGCTGGCAAGCGCGTCGAGCGCCGACAGGGAGCCGGCGCGGTCAGGATAGCCCCCCATCACGTACGCGATGAGGGCGCTTCGTCCGGGCGTGAACGCGCGTCCCAGCCCACGGGGCGCCTCAGTCGATGCCAAGACCGGCCTCACGAACGATGTCCATGTCCTTATCGCCCCGGCCGGAGACGTTCACGATGACGACCGCGTCGGGGCCCAGCTCCGCAGCCAGGCGGGGCAACAGCGCGAGCGCATGCGACGATTCGATGGCAGGGATGATGCCTTCGGTGCGCGTGAGCAGCGCGAATGCGTCGACAGCCTCACAGTCGGTCACCGCCTCGTAGCGCACAAGGCCGGCGTCTTTGAAGAAGCTGTGCTCGGGACCGACCCCCGGATAGTCCAACCCCGCCGAGATGGAGTATGCCTCCAGCGGATTGCCCGCCTCATCCTGGAGCAGGTAGCTGTAGAACCCGTGCAGCACGCCCGGCGACCCCTTGGTGAGAGCCGCGCCATGTTTGCTGGTATCAAGACCAAGACCGGCGGCCTCGGCACCAACGAGCAGCGGACGCTCCCCCGCGGGTACATCGTGGATGAAAGGGTAGAACATGCCGGCGGCGTTGCTGCCCCCACCGACGCACGCCACGATCGCGTCGACGCGCGGGATCGCCTTCTCGGCGATTTGCGCTATGGTCTCCTCGCCGATGATCGCCTGAAAGTCCCGGACGATCACGGGGTACGGATGCGGCCCCACGACCGAGCCGATCACGTAGAACGTGTCCTCGACGCGCTCGACCCAGTGACGGAGCGCCGCGGTCACGGCGTCGGCAAGCGTGCCTGTGCCCTCGGCTACGGGCACGACCTCGGCGCCGAGCAGACGCATCTTGTAGACGTTGAGGGACTGACGGCGAATGTCCTCGGTGCCCATGAAGACCGCGCACTCCAGCCCCATCAGGGCGGCCGTCGTGGCTGTCGCCACGCCGTGCTGACCCGCGCCGGTCTCGGCGATCACACGACCTTTGCCCATGCGCTTTGCGAGCAGGCACTGACCGAGCGTGTTGTTGATCTTGTGCGCGCCGGTGTGATTGAGGTCCTCGCGCTTGAGATACACGGCGCCAAGGCCGGTCGCCTCGGCAAGACGGTCGGCGCGGTAGAGCGGCGACGGGCGTCCGACGTAGTCGGTCAAGAGCACGCGGAGTTCCTCGGCGAACGTGGGGTCGGCAAGCGCCTGGCGGTACGCCTCCTCCAGCTCCGCGAGCACCGGCATCACCGTCTCTGGAACGAAGGTCCCGCCGTACGGGCCGAAGAAGCCTTGCGCATCCGGGCTGGAGTACGCGTCCTCGGCGGACGGCAGCAGGGGCTCTGACATGCTCTATCCCTCCTGATCGGCCGCGCGAACGGCGGCTACGAATGCGTTGATGGCGGTGTGGTCCTTCACGCCCGGAGCAGACTCTACCCCCGATGAGACGTCGACCGCAAAGGGGTGGAGCGCGCAAATCGCCTGGGCCACGTTCTGGGGCGTAAGACCTCCCGCAAGGATGAGTGAAGCCCCTCCGGGGATGACGCCCGCTTGCGCGGACCAGTCGAAAACGCGGCCGGTTCCTCCGTGCGAGTCAGGCGTGTAGGTATCGAGCAGGAGAGAAGCCACCGTGGCCCGGAAGGGTTCGAACGTCTGTAAAGCGAAGTCCGTGCCGACTCGAAACGCCTTTATGACCGGGACCGCGACAGCGGCGCACTGCTCGGGTGTCTCGTCGCCGTGGAACTGCACGGCGGTGAGCCCGATCCGCTCCACGGCCTCGGCCACGAACGCCGCATCGGCGTTAACGAACACGCCGACGCGCGCCACGAGTGGCGGCACGTCCGCAAGCACGCGGGCGGCCTCATCGATCGAGATCTGGCGCTTGCTCGGGGCGAGCAGCACCCCGAGGCAGTCGGCGCCGGCCGCTACAGCCGCCGCCGCGTCCCCCGGGGTGGTGATCCCACATATCTTGATGCGTGTTCGCACGTGTCCCTACTCGTTCTCGCAGAGCGTGGTACCGGCCGCGAAGTCGAAGTCCTTAAGCTCGCCGGCGTTGTACTGCGCGTAGGCAGCAAGGTCGAAGTGTCCGTGACCGGACAGGTTGAACAGGATGGTGCGGTCCTCTCCTGCGGCCTGGGCTGCCTTTGCCTCGTTGATCGCCGCGAGGATAGCGTGGCTGGACTCGGGCGCGGGCAGGATGCCCTCGGCGCGAGCGAACTGCACGGCAGCGGCGAAGCACGCGGTCTGATCGACCGCCACGGCCTCGGCCTCACCCTCGTGCACGAGCTGGCTCACCAGCGGCGACTCGCCGTGATAGCGCAGGCCACCGGCGTGGATGCCCGCGGGTACGAAGTCGTGACCGAGGGTGTACATCAGCATCTGCGGCGTCATGCCGGCCTCATCGCCGAGGTCATAGCGGTACTCGCCCGCGGTGAGCGACGGGCACGCCTTCGGCTCGACCGCGAGCAGGCGCGCATGGCTCTTGCCCTCGAGCTTGCGACGGTAGTAGGGAAACGCGATGCCGGCGAAGTTGCTGCCGCCACCCACACATGCCACCACCACGTCCGGCTCTTCATCGGCAAGCGCCATCTGCTCGATGGCCTCGAGGCCGATGATCGACTGGTGGATGCACACGTGGTTGAGCACGCTGCCGAGCGAGTAGTGCGTGTTGGGGTCCTTGACGGCCACTTCGCACGCCTCTGAGATCGCGATGCCAAGGGAGCCGGTCGAGTCCGGGTCCATCGCCAGCACGTGACGCCCGGCGTCGGTGAGGTTGGTGGGCGAGGCGTGCACCGAGGCGCCGTACGTCTCCATGAGGATCCGGCGATAGGGCTTCTGCTCGTAGCTCACCTTCACCATGAAGACCTCGACGTCGATGCCATAGAGCGCGCCTGCGATCGCGAGCGCGCTTCCCCACTGGCCGGCGCCGGTCTCGGTCGAGATCTTCGTGATGCCTTCCTGCTTGTTGTAGTACGCCTGCGGGATGGCGGTGTTGGGCTTGTGCGAGCCGGCAGGGCTCACGCCCTCGTACTTGTAGAAGATCTTCACGCCCGCCGGCAGCCCCAGGACCCGCTCGAGCTGCCTGGCACGCAGCAGCGGCGAGGGCCGGTAGGTCTTGTACACGTCGATGACGGCGCCGGGGATGTCGATCCACCGGTCGGGCGACATCTCCTGCTTGATGCACTCCGCAGGAAAGATCATGGCAAGCCGCTCGCCGATCTGGTCCATGTTGAGCTCGGTGCCGTCCGGCGCGACCACCTTCGGCGGCGCCGGCGGGGTCTTGAGGTCGGGCATGATGTTGTACCAGGCCTCCGGGATCCTCGTCTCGTCCAGCCCGAACCTCGTCTTGTCGCTACCCATCTCGTACTCCCTTCCTCGGGGGCATACGCCCCGAAACCCTATGGTGACCGGCCCTGTGGCCGGTCCCCTGCTTCCCCGTGACTACGCTCTCGTGCTCTTGGACACACCCGTCAGTTCTGCGAGCACATCTTCGGGAAACGGCGCGCGCATAAGCGTCGTGCCGACAAGAACCGCATCCGCTCCGGCAAGCGCCGCAGCCTCTACGTCGAACCGCGTCTTCGTTGCGCTCTCCGCAACCACCACAAGCCCCGCCCCGGCGGCGGTATGCACGATCCCGCGTGCGCGGATCGGGTCGACGTCGAGTGTGTACAGGTCGCGGCTGTTCACCCCAACGAGTGTTGCGCCTGCACGCCTCGCCAGGTCGAGCTCGGCCGCATCGTGTACCTCGACAAGCGCCTCCAGCCCCAGCGTCGAGGCCAGGTCCAGGTACACGCCGATCTCCATGCCGAGCACGCTGGTCATGAGCAGGACCGCGTCCGCGCCATGTCCCCGGGCTACGAAGATCTGCACCGGGTCGACCACGAAGTCCTTACACAGCACAGGGATGCCCACCGCATCGGCCACGTCCGAGAGGTCGGTGAAGCTTCCACCGAAGCTCTCAGGTTCGGTGAGCACGGAGATCGCGGCCGCGCCGCCGTCCTGGTAGTGAAGGGCCTGCTTGGAGGCCTCACACTCGATCGCGATCGGACCCTCGGATGGCGACGCCTTCTTGACCTCGGCGATGACCGCTACATCCATGCGATCGCACAGCGCCGCGGCGAAGGGGCGCGGCGGCCGCGCGCAGCACGCCAGCCGCTCGCGATCCGAGGGAGCCAGATGGCCGTACTCCTCGGCGACGCGCGCCTTCCGGCGGGCGATCATGCCGTCCAGGAAGTTCACGATGCCTCACCCGCCAGCCGATTGCTGACCGTGACGAGCATTTCAAGCGCCTCTGCAGCACGCCCTGAATCGATCGAGCCCCGCGCTCGCACCACACCCTCTGCCAGGTCGCCGACCTCCCCTGCCGCCAGCAGTGCCGCTGCGGCGTTCATGAGGACGACATCGCGACGGGCGCCGTGTTCGCCGGCGAGCACCGCGCGCACGAGGAGCGCGTTCGCCGCCCCGTCGCCGCCCGCGATGTCGGCGAGTGTCGACCGGCCGATACCGACCTGCTCGGGCGTGATGGTGTACGTGCGAACGCTGCCGATCTCGGCGTCGTACTCGGCCACGGTCGTCGGACCGCTCGCGGACACCTCGTCCATTCCCGGATGGCCCGTGACGACCAGCGTCCTCTCGGAACCAAGCCGCCCGGCGACCTCCGCCATCAGCGGTGCGAGCCGGGCATCGTACACGCCCAGGAGCTGTCGCCGGGCGCCCGCCGGGTTCGTGAGCGGACCCAAGATGTTGAACACGGTGCGGATACCGATCTCCGTGCGCGTGGGGCCCGCGTGGCGCATGGACGCATGCAGCGTCTGGGCGAACAGGAAGCCGACCCCGCACTCATCGATGCAGCGCGCCATGTCCGCGGAACCGAGCGCGATCTTCACGCCGAGCGCCTCGAGTACGTCAGCCGAGCCAGCGCTCGAGGACACGGCACGGTTACCGTGCTTGGCCACGGGCACGCCCGCTCCGGCTACCACGAACGCGGTCGTCGTGGAGACGTTGAAGGTGTGCAGGCCATCCCCGCCGGTGCCGCAGGTGTCGATGTAGCGCGCGACTGTCGGGCGCACCGGCGTTGCACGGTCGCGCATCGCCCGCGCGAACCCGACGATCTCATCGGCGGTCTCGCCCTTCATGCGAAGGCCCACGATAAGCGCCGAGATCTGCGAGGGGGTCGCCTCGCCGTCCATGACGATGCCCATCACGCGTTCAGCCTCGTCCTCGTCGAGGGAGTCACCGTCACTCACGCGCGAGATCGCGCCCCGGACCGAGGTCACCTCGGCCAGCCGTGCCGAGGAACGAGCGGTACCACCCGCCGCAGCGATCGCCGACGGCGCTTCTGTCGCGGAGCGCTCAAGCGGGACCTCGCCACACAGATCGAGGAAGTTGGCCAACAGCTTGGTCCCCTCGGGCGTGAGCACGCTCTCGGGGTGGAACTGCACGCCGTAGACCGCCTTATCGCGGTGCCGAAGCCCCATGACGATGCCGTCGCCGGTTCGCGCCGTGACCTCGAGCGCATCGGGCACGCTGCCCGAGTCCACACACAACGAGTGATAGCGTGTGGCGGTGAACGGGCTCGGGATGCCCGCGAACACGTCGGTTCCCGAGTGGATGATGTCGTCGGTCTTGCCATGCACCGGCTTGGGCGCTCGGCACACGGTGCCGCCGTAGAGGTCCGCGATCACCTGGTGGCCGAGGCAGACGCCCAGCACCGGGATGCCGGCGTTCGCTGCAGCGCGCACCACCTCGGCCGAGACACCCGCATCCTCAGGCCTTCCCGGTCCCGGGGAGATGACAATGCCCGCTGGCATGCGGCCGATGATATCTTCGGCCGACGCCGCGTCGTTGCGCACGACCTCGACTTCTGCCCCCAGCGCGGCAAGCAGCTGCACGAGGTTGTACGTGAAGCTGTCGTAGTTGTCGATGATGAGGATCATCGCGCACCCCCGTCGCCAAGCCAGGTCGCGGGGGGTGTAGCCGATCCTTTCGCAGGATTCTCACGCCGCTTGTCGTGAGAATCCGAGGACAGAGGCGAAACCCCCTGCGACGTCGCGCAACGGTCGGGAGCGTCGGAAGTCTCGTCATGCATCCCTGCCGCCAGTTCGAGCGCCTGATGGAGTGCGCGCGCCTTGTGTAGGCACTCCTCGTATTCGGAGGCGGGGTCGGAGTCCGCGACGATGCCGGCACCGGACTGCAGGTAGGCGCGCCCGCCAGTGAGCACGAAGGTGCGGATGGTGATGCACATGTCCATGGCGCCATCGAGACCGAAGTAGCCGACCGTGCCCGCGTACGGGCCACGCGCTGCAGGTTCCAGATCGCGGATGATCTCCATCGCGCGCACCTTGGGAGCGCCGGAGACGGTGCCGGCCGGGAACGTCGCTTCGAGCGCGTCGACGGCGGTCTTATCGGGCGAAAGCGTACCTGTAACATTGCTCACAATGTGCATGACGTGGCTGTAGTACTCGACCTCCATGAGCTCGTCGACGCTCACGCTGCCCGGCGTGCTCACACGGCCTATGTCGTTGCGGCCCAGGTCGACCAGCATCACGTGCTCGGCGCGCTCCTTCTCGTCCGCGAGCAGCTCCGCGCGCAGCCGTCCGTCCTCGGACGCATCCGCGCCCCGGGGACGCGTCCCCGCAAGCGGCCGGGTGAGTACCGTATCGCCCTCGACGCGCACGAGCGGCTCGGGGCTGGAACCCACGAGTGTGACCTCACGGGTCCGCACGTAGAACATGTACGGGCTGGGGTTGACCGCCCGAAGCACGCGGTACAGGTCGAGGCCGTCGCCGGCGTATGGCGCCGAGAACCGCTGCGAGAGCACGACTTGGAAGATGTCGCCTGCCGCGATGTGCTCCTTGGCGGCTTCCACGCTTGCGATGAAGTCCTCGCGACTGGTGTGTTCGGTGAGCGGTACCGCCCGGGCAGAGCC
>JBASNZ010000073.1:0-15530 GCA_049657775.1 Coriobacteriia bacterium
GCTCGCTCATAACCCGAAGGTCACAGGTTCAAATCCTGTCCCCGCGACCAATAAATCCGCAGGTCCTGGGCTCACATCGCCTGGGGCCTGTTCTGTTTCTCTGTTTCTCGGGCGGTTTGTTGCTAGCGCATCGAGGGAATCGACGATACATACCCCCATCGTGGAGATTGCTGCGCGACGCCGCTTGTCGTGTTCTTTCACAAATCCGCCAGTCGTGTTAGAAGTAGGAGTAGAATCATCTCTGTTAACCCTAGGCAATCTTCGTAAGGCGGAGACTGTCCGGTATCGGGCCGGAGAGAGTGCGCCACGGCCAGCTGAGCGCGAGACCGGGTCACCGGGGGCAAGGTGATCACTTTCAGGTCGACGGTTCACCTGCTTTGACGTGCCGTGGGGTCTAGGAGTGGAAGGGGATGGTGCCTGGCCAGCATGCAAAGGGAGTTACCCGCAAAAAGGGTGCGCAATGGAGCGCATTACTCCGAATTGGAGGGGATTGAGGATGCACAAACCTCGCAAGTATGCACTATTCCTGGCAGTGGTCGTCATCGCCGTCGTGGCTGTCCCAGCGGCAGCCTTTGGTGCTCTGACAAACGACTACGGCATGAAGTACGCCGGTCAGGACATTTGTCTCTCGTGTCACGACACCTCGTATGGCGAGACCACCCACGGCCATTTCGCTCAGGTCGGCGCGGACCCTTCAGCAGACTATATGTGGCCCGCAGGCCGTCTTGGCGTTGGTGAGATCGTCGAGAAGTCGCAAGTGGCGTTCACACTCGGTTACGGCACCGGACTTCGCGAGTACCTCGTGAACAACGAAGTTGTCGCCCCCGAGCCCGTACCGGTAGTGTTCACCGAGGTAATGGGTGACTCCCGCTACGAGACCGCCGTCAACGCCTCCAAGGAGGCCTTCGACTCTGCCAGCACCGTCGTTGTCGCCACCGGCGAGTCATTCCCGGATGCCATGGGCGGCGCGGCTCTCGCCGGCGCTGTCGACGGCCCGGTTCTGCTGACCCCGTCGAGCGCTGTCCCGGCATCGGTCATGGCAGAGATCACGCGCCTTGGCGCGACCAAGGTGTACGTCCTTGGTGGCACGGGTGCCGTCTCGGGCGACGCGTTCGCGCAGCTTGACGCGGCGTTTGGCGAGGTTGTCCGGGTCACCGGCACCGACCGCTACGCCACCGCACTCGCCGTCGCGAACGAGACGATCGATGTCCTGGGTGCTGGCTACACGGGTGGCGCGTTCATGGCTACCGGCGCCAACTTCCCGGACGCCCTCGGCGCCTCTCCGCTCATGTATGCGGAAGGTATGCCGGTGATCCTGGTCGATCCGACCGGTGCCTACAGCCTCCCCGCCGAAGTGACCGACGTGGTCATCCTCGGCGGAACGGGAGCGGTTCCCGCCTCCGTTCAGACCGCACTCGGCGCCACGTTCGATAGCCGTATCGCGGGCGACAACCGCTACGAGACGGCCGCAGCTGTTGCACAGTACGGCGTCTCCCTCGGCATGTCGTGGGACGGCGTTGGCATCGCAACAGGCGAGAACTTCCCGGATGCCCTGTGTGCTGGCCCGCTCGTGGGCTCCAACAACGCTGTCATGCTGCTCACCACGTCCGCGAGCCTCTCGACGGACGCAGCGAGCAAGCTGACGGCCAACAAGGCATCGATCGCCAACGCGACCTTCATCGGTGGCACGGGCGCCGTCTCGGCGTTCTCGCGCAACCAGGTCAAGGCGATCCTTACGGGCGTCACGCCTCCCGCCTCGCAGGACACGAACCCGTTCGTGGTTCCGTCTCTCGAGTGGGATCCGATCGCTCCCGATACGTGGGAGATCGGCGAGGCCGGTATCGAGATGGAGACCTACTCCTGCAACCCGTGCCATCACCTTGGTGCGGTCAACCAGGGCAAGAAGCCGACCGTTGGCAACTTCGTCTCCACGTCGGTCACAGCCTCCGTCAACGCGTGGGTGACCGATCCCACCGGCCCGACGTCATCGCCTGCGAAGTACGTCGCCGGCTCGTCGATCCAGTGCGAGGTCTGCCACGGCACCGGTACCCCCACAGGAACCGCCGGAAACCACTTCAGCAACTTCACCAGCAACGTGAAGATCCTCAAGGGCACCGAGCTTCTCGACTCGCAGGTCTGCGGCCAGTGCCACGGCTCCTACAAGTCGAAGTCGATGTACGGTTACACGCCTGATCAGAACATCATGAACTTCGTGACTCCGCGCACCTTCGCGGATGTTCCGACCGAGGCGTCGTTCACCGCCAACCCGTCGGCCTACAAGTTCTTCCCGAACGGGCAGAACAAGGGCGACAAGCACTCGTACTACACCGAGTGGACCATGTCCGGTCACTCATGGCGTGGCGCTCTGACCCCGGCTTCGCCGCGGGCCAGCGTCTACCAGAAGACCGGCGCGGGTCACTACAATGCGACGACGTCCTCACTCGACTGTGCGAAGTGCCACACTGGTGAGGGCTACGCGGTCCGCAAGGGCCTGGCCATCGTGGATGGCTTCGTGCCCTCCAACTCCAACACTGGCTTCATGGGTCAGGAGTGCGCCGTCTGCCACATCCCGCATGGTGCCGATTCCGAGAACGGCATGGCCGTTCGTGCGCCGGACGCGACACCCAGCCTGCTGGGCGTCACGATGACCAGCATCTGCGAAGACTGCCACAACTACCAGCTGGAGATGCAGAACCTTCCGTTCCCCGCATTCCCCAGCAATCCTGCAACGATCAGCCTGACTGCACGTGCGGGCGACTTCTTCAGCCACCCGACTCGTGAGATCTACAGCGGCGTTGGCATGTACGACGTCGAGGACGCTGGCAAGTTCATGCCGGGCGTGAAGTGCGAAGAGTGCCACATGCCGGCGACCAAGTCCGACTTCCCGAGCAAGACGGGACTCGAGCGTTACGCGAACCAGTCGTGGAAGCGCTACAGCCACCGCATGTTCATCATGGAGCCGGGCAAGGCAGCCGACTGGGGTCTCGCTCCTTGGGGCGACTCTTGCTCGCCGTGCCACGCCGGTCAGTCGCAGGATGAGCTGCAGGACAACATCGAGAAGTGGCAGCAAAACGCCGCTGTCGCAGCTGCAGCTACCCAGGCCGCATACGAGGCCGCATGGGCCATCAAGGACGACACGGCGGGTTCTGCTGACATGCGCCTGCTGGCTCGTGCTCGCGTGAACTACAAGAACTACACGGGTGAGGGTTCCATGGGCGCCCACAACCCCGAGTACATCGTCGCCGGCCTTGAGGCCGCCACGAAGATGGCCAAGTCGGTTCAGGGCGAGTTCGGGTTCGTGTCTGGTGGCACGGCCACCGGCGATCTCGACTACGTCATCGGCCAGGTGCTCAATGGTGACGGTTCGGGTGCCGCAGGCGCCAAGATCGTCTACACCATCAACGGCACCGACGAGTACACGGCGATGGCCGACGCGAACGGGAACTTCTCGTTCCTGTTCTCCTATCTGGACGACGTCACGAGCATCAAGTGGGTACGCTCCGCAGACCCGGCTACCGAGCTCGAGTACCTCGTTCCGTAAGCCGTAGGTTCGTATCTGTACCAGGGTTCGTGGCCCCGGCACCCGAAAGGGAGCCGGGGCCACACTCTGCACGGTTCTTGCTGCATAGGGTACTATTCACGTTGACCTTCAACTTGCATCGATCGCCCGAGCCCCGGCACCGCGATCGTCTGGAAAGCAGACCGACACCCGATGGAACCACGCGCCGCAAACAAGTCACCCAAGATCGCCGCCGCAATCGCGCTTCTCGCGGTTGTCGTCCTCGTGGCGTGGCTTGCAGTCACACAGTTGGTTCCGGGTCCCAAGAGCGCAGGTCCCGCCAAGTACACCCACCCCGTGATGGCCTCGTCACAGACGTGCACGTCATGTAAGGCGACACTGCACGACTACAAGCATCTTGAGCCGTACACCGATCAGGCGTGCGAGCGCTGCCACTCACTGGACTCGTGGCGCGACACCCACTTCACTCACCAGCAGAGCGACCTTGACGTGAGTTTCCACGCTATCGTCGGCTGTGCGCGCTGCCACACCGAGGGGGAGGCTGATCCGTCCCCCGCGTGCGTGTCGTGCCACGCCGCCAAGTCCATACACGACGCTGCCGTCACTAACTGCCAGCCGTGTCACACCGCGATCGCCTGGTCGTTGCGTCGTCCGCTGCCCGAGGATCACCTGTCACTGGAAGGCGGGCATGCGTCCGTCACGTGCTTCCAGTGCCACAAGGCGACACGAGCGAAGGACGCACCCGATCGTCGGTGCGTGGACTGCCATGGGAGAAACCACGGCGGGCTGACCACGTGTGAAGACTGCCACGACCCGGCACGGCAGTGGGCGCCCAGCCCCGATTTCAACCACTCGACGTTCTTCCCCCTCAAGTATCGTCACGCTCAGGCCGCATGTGCGGACTGTCACGTCGGTGGGCGATTCGCGGGGACGCCAACCAACTGCTCCGGATGTCACGCGGTCGTCCACACCAACCTGACGGCGTGCGAGAAGTGCCACACGCCAGCCGGCTTTGTGCCTTCTACGTTCAACCACTCGGCGTACTTCAAGATCACCGGTCGTCATACAGCACTCGACTGCGCCGACTGCCATAAGCGTGGGGTCTACAACACGACTCCCACGTACTGCTCGGGTTGCCACGGAACGAAGCACGGCGGACTCTCCGCATGCCAGAAGTGCCATACGACAGCGGGCTTCAAGCCCTCCACCTTCGAGCATACGAACGTCTTCGTGCTGGTGGGGGCCCACGCCAAGCTGCGGTGTGACAAGTGTCACCCGGGCTACCGCTATGCCCAGAACATCGGCAATGGCGGCACGGCCTGCAACAGCTGCCACGCAGGGCCACACGACGCGGACATCACCGCGTGCAAGAACTGTCACACGACGACCTCGTGGGTGCCCACCAAGGCGATCACCCATCCGGGATACATCCAGCTTGGATCCGAGCATCAGGCGCGCTCGTGCACTCTGTGCCACCCTACGCTCAAGTTCGAGGTTCCAACCACGCCGTGCGAAGACTGCCACGCGAGCACGATTCCGCACGTTGGTCCCACCGATTGTCTGCGCTGTCATAGGCCGACCACGTGGTCCGAGGTGCACTTCACGCACCCCGAGCTGGGGATACACGAGGGAACGACCCTTAATCAGCAGTGTCTGTGGTGCCACCCCGGCCCCGACTTCACCACGTGGCAGTGCAAGTCATGCCATCTCGAAGGCGGGATTCCGATGGTCGGCGCGTGGCTGATGAGGCACTCGGGCAGCTAGCCCGGGAACTCCTCGACCCCGTTCAGCTTCATGTCCCAGATGCGCCACTTCTTGTACTCGTGGCCGCCCATGAACGCTGAAGCGCGCAGGATCAGCTCGTTGTGCTCGAGCAGCATCGAGACGTCGCAATCCCGGTATCCGTGCGAGAGCGCGTACTCATGCACTTCCTCAAAGAGCAATGCGTCGGCACCCAGGCGGCGATGGCCGGGGACGATGCCGAAGAACATCAGCCGGACCCGGTGGAGTTTCTTTCTCGTGGTCATCAGGCGTGCGAGCCGGATGTAGTCGGAATCGCCATACCACTTCCACCGCGGACGGAGTGCGACGTTCGGGTCGGGGAAGCAGCCCAGAACCGCGACGGGGGTACCTTCGTGGTACGCGAATCGGATGAGACCCGGATCGATGATGGGCTTGAGCGACTCGGCAAGCGCGTCTGCTTCCCAGTCCATGATCGGGAGAAAGCCCCAGTTGTTGGCCCATGCCTGGTTATAGATCTCGATAACGAGCTTGATGTCTTCCTCGAAACGCGTCATGTCGACCGGACGCGTCTCGATACTACGGTGGGCCCGTACCGCACTCGCGACCTTGTTCAGCCGATCGGGGAGCGGAGCGGTGAGGTCGATGAAGTAAGCGACGTAGTCCATGGCCTTCGCGAACCCGTAGTTCTCGATAAGGTCCTTGTAGTACGGCGGGTTGTGTGTGAGTTCGACCGTCGGCGGGGTGTCGAAGCCCTCGATCAAACACGCTTGACGCTCGTGCGTGGCATTGGAGTACTCGCCAGGGCCCCGGAGGGTGTCGGCCCTCTTGCTCCGGGCCCAGTCGCGAACGGCGTCGAGAAGGGCGTTGGCTACCGCCTGGTCGTTCACGCACTCGAAGAATCCAAAGAACGCGAACTTGCCGTAGTAGTACTCGTTGAAGCGCTCATTGATCGAGCCCGATACCCGACCCACCGCCTTGCGGTCGCGGTACGCGATGAAGTGCGTGACCTCAGCGGTCCGATGGTACGGGTGCTCGGGGGTCAGCAACCCGACGATCCCGAGCGCCTTGTTGCCGAGCAGGTCCGCGTTGAGCTGCGGCGTCCAGAAGGGGTCGCCTTCGTTGAGCTGCCACGCCACCTTCACAAAGTCCTTGATCCGCGGATCTCCCAGCGGTATCTCCACGATCTCCACAGTGGCAGTGCTGCTGGACGCGGTTTCACTCATGGTGGGCGGATCCTCCTCGGACGCTTCGCAGGGCTAGCTGAAGCGTAGCAGAACAGCGTGCCCGCAAACGGCATACTGTACACTTGTTTGACCACCCGGGGCGACGGAGGAGCGGCGACGCGTGGGGTTCGAATCGTTCTCCAACAGCAGAATCGGTATCGGCACCGCCGTGGCGGTGAGTCGTGTGCTGCCCCGCTCGCCAGCGAGTGGACTCGCTCGAGTGGTTGCAGGCAGGTTGGCTGCCAATAGCGCCTCGCCGATGGTGCGCGCGATACGGGCGAACCAGTATGTCGCTTCCGGTCGCACGCTTGACGCGGTCGAACTCGACGTGGCGGCTCGGGAGGTCCTTACAAACTCCGGACGCTACCTCTACGACCTCTTCAGCCTCCGGCCCGGCAAAGAGGCGATCATGCGACTCGTGCACCGCGATGCGACGTTCGATCGCGTTCTTGATGAGGTGCGCTCGCGGGCCCACGTCTACGCAAGCTGTCACCTGGGGAGTTTCGACATCGTCGGACAGTCGCTTGGCTACAACGGATGGCGGGCCCAGGTCCTCTCGGTGCCAAATCCCAACGGCGGGTACAAAGCCCAGAACGACATCCGGGAGCTATCCGGTCTGGAGATGACGCCGGTGTCGATGGAGTCGCTCAAGGCGGCGGCGCGGCGACTGGCCGAGGGGGGCTCAGTGGTAACGGGGCTGGACCGCCCTATCCCGGATCCCAGGATTCGCCCCGTCTTCTTCAAGGAGCCCTCAGCTTTGCCGCTACTTCACGTTAGACTCGCCATGCAAGCCAAGGCCCCTGTTGTTGTTGTCGCATGCCCGCTGTGCGAGGACGGCACCTACCAGCTGCTGGCGTCGGACCCGATCGAGATGACCGGGGCCGATCAACTCGCCAATGCCACGCGGGTCCTGGCTGTGGCCGAGGAGTTCATCACCGCGCATCGTCTGCAATGGGTCATGCCGCATGCGGTGTGGCCGGACGTGGAAGCACCGTAGGCACGCAAAGGAAGAGGGCGGAATGGAAGACATCGAGAAGCACACACGGGTCAATCAAACGCTCACTGCGCCGCTTGAGCGCCCTGCGCTCCAGTGGCTCGCCGCCCGGGCGCCGATGTGGATCACCCCCGACGTGCTCACGTCTATCGGCGTTATCGGTTCGATCATGTGCTTCGCGGGCTACTGGCTCAGCAGTCGGGACCCCGCCTGGCTGTGGTTCGTCAACCTCGGGTTCCTCGTTAACTGGTACGGAGACAGCCTGGACGGCACACTCGCCCGGTATCGCAAGATCGAGCGGCCCAGATTCGGCTTCTACATCGATCACACGGTTGACGCGGTCACCGAGTTCCTCACGATCATCGGCATCGGCATGTCTCCCTACCTGCGCCTCGACGTGGCTGCGTTCGCCATGATCGGCTATCTGTTGATGTCGGTCCACGTTTACGTCCGGACGGCCGTTGAAGGCGTCTTCAAGATCAGCTACGGAATCTTCGGACCCACCGAGATGCGCCTGATCATCGTGCTCGTGAACATCGCTATCTTCTTCTCGCAGGACTGGTTCTCGACGCCGATCGCCGGCGATCTGCTGCCGTTCGATATCATCGGGATCGTGCTTGCGGTTGCGTTGAGTGCGGTCTTCCTGGGTACGTCCTTGCAGCACGGCATCCGTCTGGCCAAGGAAGGACGGTAGCTCGGAAGTGGCGCTCTTTGGGCCCAGACGGATAGGACTTGCGCTGGGGAGTGGAGCCGCGCGCGGGCTCGCGCACATCGGGGTGCTCAAGGTCTTGGAGACCGAGGGTCTTGCTCCCGATGTCATCACCGGCACGAGCATCGGCGCGCTCGTGGGCGCCTTCTACGCCGCCGGGGTCCCCATCGCCGACATCGAGTCGATCGCGCTCGGATTCGACCTCAAGGTGGTCACGGGAGTGAGCGAACTCGCGCTTGGAGAGGGCGCGGTCCTCTCTGGCGAGAAGGTGCAGGCGTTCCTTCGCGAGCATCTGCCCGCAACGTTCGAGGAGCTCGGTCTGCCGTTCGGCTGCGTTGCGACGGACATTACGCGTAACCAGGCCGTTCGCTTCACGACAGGGGATCTCATCGGCGCCGTCCGGGCCAGTGTGTCCGTACCGCTCGCGTTCGTGCCCGTGCGCATTGGCGACATGCTGCTCATCGACGGCTTCGTGTGCGACCCCGTGCCCGTGGACTTCGCACGATCCCTGGGCGCTCAGACGATCGTTGCCGTGGATGTATTCGGTAGCGGTACCGTCGTCATGCCCGAGACAGAACCCAAACACGCAGCAGTTGAAGTGATCCGCGAGTTGCGGGCAACGATCAAGAATGGGCTCATCTACCAGCGCGGTGTCTCCAGCATCGACATTCTCGGAGCGGTCTCGGAGGCCTTCGAGGCGCGCGTTGCCGAGCCCTCGCTGCGCCGTGCGCAGGTCGTGATCTCCCCGGACGTGCATCACCTCACCGGATTCAGTTTCGGTGAGGCCGCGGCAGCGATTCGCGCGGGCGAAAAGGCCGCGCGCGCCGCCGTCGACTCGATCCGCAAGAGGTCCCGCCGGTAGCGGCACGACGCTTGCATGTTCCGCTGCTGCTAGAATGCCCCTGACCCGACCGTGCCGTCCCAAGGAGTACAGGTGCCGCTCTCGCCAAAGGCTCGCTCGTTCGCATTCGCACTCGTCGCTCTTGCCGTCGTGGGCGCCGTCGCCGCGGTATTGCTGACGCCTCCGGACCAGAAACTGGGCGCCATGGTGCGGTTCGTGATGTTCCACGGCGCCTCGACCTGGGTGAACATGGCCACTTTCACCATCGCCGGGATCCTGGGTGTCGCGGTTCTGGTCGGAGTGACCAAGGCCGGGCCTTGGAACCGGGCGTTCCGGTGGGTGTCGCTACCGCTGTGGTGCGTCAACGCCGTCCTCGGCATCCTGTCCATGAAGCTCATCTGGGGCGGGATCCTGTGGGGCGAGCCGAGACTGGGCATGACGTTCGGTATCCTCGCGGGCGCTGCGCTGGTGTTCGCCGGACAGATGCTGTTCGACTCGCCAAAGGTGCCCGCAGCGCTCGATCTGCTGCTTGCAGGCACGCTCTGGACGCTCGTGATCGTGCTCCCCAACCTCTTCCATCCCGACAGCCCCGTCTTCTCCTCGGGCAACGTCGCGTATATCAGCGCGTTCCTGGGTATGGTGGGCTCGATCGCCGTCGGGATCTTCACCATCGCCTTCCTCATCGCCCGTCGTCCCGGCGAGATGGAGGAGACCGCCGACGCCGCCTGATCGTCCCTCCGCGGTGCAGACCCACGGGTGGGTGTGACCTCGAGTCCGAGGGTCCCGCTGGCGCGTCCGACCAAGTACGCGGCGCTCATCTGCGCGATCCTTTCCGTCGGGACCGTGCATGGCTCATCATCGGGCTGCTCGCCAAGAGCGGAGTGGTCGTGTGGAAGACGCCCGGGCGATAGCGGCGGGCGTCTGTTGATGGTGCGGTCGGGTCCGGGCTTCAGTTGCCGATGACGCCGAGCCCGCGTCCGATCTTCTCGAATGCCGAGAGCACGAAGTCCATGTGCTCGTCGGTGTGCGTTGCCATGTAGCTCGTGCGCAGCAGCGACCGGCCCTGGGGCACCGCCGGCGGACGGACGGGGTTCACGAACACGCCGGCTTCCAGCAGCTGCTTCCAGAACTCGAACACCAGCATCTCGTCGCCCAGGATGATCGGGATGACGGGTGTCTCGGACGTTCCGGTGTCAAAGCCGAGGGTCTTGTACTCCGCCTGCATCCGGTTCGCGATGTGCCACAGACGCTCGCGGTGCTCGGGCTCGGTCTCCATCACGTCGAGCGCACCCAGGCAGGCGCCAACGCTCGGCGGCGCCATGGCGGCAGAGAAGATGAATGGCCGGGAGTTGTGCTTGATGAAGTCGATGACCTTCTCGTCGCCTGCGATGAAGCCGCCAAGCGACGCGAAGCTCTTGGAGAAGGTTCCCATGATGAGATCGACGTCATCCGTGACGCCAAAGTGCGCCGAGGTGCCTTCGCCATTCGGTCCCAGAACGCCGGACGCGTGTGCGTCGTCGACCATGAGGCGGGCCCCGAACTCCTTGCAGATCGTGGTCATCTCGGGCAGGGGCGCGATGTCGCCCTCCATCGAGAAGATGCCGTCGACCACGACGAGCGCGCCACCATCGCCGTTGTGCTTGGCGACGCTTTCGAGAGCGTGCCGCAGGCTGACGACGTCGTTGTGCTCAAAACGAACGACCTTGCCGTAGCTGAGCTTGGCTCCATCGTAGATGCTGGCGTGATCGTCCTTGTCGATAACCACCGAGTCGTGCCGCCCCACTATGGCCGAGATGGTGCCCAGGTTCGTTCCGAACCCGGTGGAGAAGACGAGCGCGGACTCCTTGCCAACGAACCGTGCGAGCCGCTCCTCGAGTTCAACGTGGATATCGAGGTTCCCATTGAGCAGTCGAGACCCCGTGCACGACGTGCCGTAGCGCGCCAGCGCCTCGGCGGCCCGCTCGCGCACGTGCGGGTGCGTGGTAAGTCCGAGGTAGTTGTTCGATCCGAGCATCACAAGTTCGCGTCCGTCGACAGAGACCTTCGCGTCCGATTCGGACTTGATCACTCGGAAATACGGGTAGTAGCCTGATGCGCGGGCCTCATCGGCGGTAGTGAACTCGCGGCATTTCTGAAATATGTCCATGTTTCCCCTTGGCCAGTGCGACGCCTCGTGTCGATTCTAACCGTTCTTCAGGTCGTTGTGGCACCGACGCTGATCTCGGGCTAGAATCGGAACACAACCGAACAGCGGTCCCGGGTGCCCGCTTCAAAGCGGGAGAATAGGGAAGCCGGTGAGACTCCGGCACGGACCCGCCACTGTGATCGGGCGTACTTCGCCCATAAGCCAGGAGACCTGCCCGGGATCCCTGCGATAGCGGCCTTCGAGGATACGAGGCCCCGTCGCCGCGCAGTGTGCGTGAGCATCCGGGAGACCGAAGACTCGAAGACCCGCCATACGTGCGGGTCTTTTGCGTTCTTCGTTCGCGCTGTTCGGGGTATGTACGCCCGGATGCCAGTGAAAGGAACCACGCATGAAGAGACTAGTGAAATACCTCGCCGTGACCGTTCTTGCGCTATCGCTCCTGGGGGGCGTGGTCGGCTGCTCCAAGGATACCGCCGAGCAAGCCGCCGCTCCTTCGGCGAGCTTCCCGGTCACTATCACCGACGACGCCGGTCGTGAGGTCACCGTTGATGCCAGGCCCGAGCGGATCGTGAGCCTGGCGCCTGCCAATACCGAGATCCTGTATTCGCTCGGCGTCCTCGATCGCGTCGTGGGCGTCACCACGTACGACGACTACCCACCCGAGGTATCGGCGGTGGAGAAGGTGGGCGACTTCGTTACGCCCAACCTCGAAGCGATCACGGCGGCGCGACCGGACCTGATCCTGGTGACCACCGGCGTACAGGCCGACGTCATCCAGAAGCTGGAGAACACGGGCGCCGCGGTCGTCGCGATCGACCCGCAGTCGCTTGAGGCCGTGTACGCATCGATCGGCCTTGTCGGCTCGGTGACGGGCGAAGCGACCAAGGCCGAGCAGGTTGTGAGCGAGATGAAGGACGAACTCGCCATCATCCAGGAGGCGATCGACGCCGCGCCGGTCACCTGCTTCATAGAGATCGCCCAGGACCCGCTTTTCACAGCCGGCAGCGGCACGCTCGTCAACGACCTCATCGAGCACGCCGGAGGAGAGAACGTCGTAACCGATGAGGGATACGTCGCATACTCGCTGGAGCAGCTGGTGACCGACGATCCCGAGGTATACCTGGCCACAAAGGGTTCCATGAGTGACCCGGTACAGCTTGGGAAGCGTTCGGGGTACTCGAGCCTGACCGCGGTCAAGGACGGCAGAGTGTACGTGCTTGATGACAATCTGGTGAGCCGTCCCGGTCCCCGGGTGATCCAGGGCATCCGCCAGATCGCTGAGGCGCTCCACCCTGACGCGTTCGGCGAGTAGCATGACCGCTCCGGAGCGAAGTCGTCGCTTCGTGGTGCTTGCCGCGCTCGCGGCGGCGCTCGTGGTCGCCGTGACCGCGGGCGTCGCCTTCGGCGCGGTCCCGGTGTCTCCTCGCGACATCATCGGTGCTATCGGTCGCGCGCTCAGCGGCCACGGAGGTGGCGTGAGCGACGCGGTCGTTTGGGACCTTCGTCTGCCGCGGGTACTGCTCGCAGCCCTCGTGGGCGCCTCGCTCGCCACGGCCGGCGTGCTCTACCAGGCGCTGTTCCGCAACGCGCTTGCGGACCCGTACATCCTCGGCGTCTCGTCGGGAGCCGGCCTGGGCGCCACGATCGCGCTCGTGGCGCTTGGCACGACGACGATGGGTATGGTCGTCGGTGTACCGGCCGGGGCGTTCGTGGGCGCGCTGCTCACGATCACCCTGGTGGTCCGCCTGGCCAGTCGTGCCGGAAACCTCGAATCGACGTCGTTGCTACTGGCGGGCGTTGCCGTTTCGTACACGCTGGCGGCGGTGACCTCGTTCATCATGGTCTTCGCGCGCGAGTCGATGCAGGCTGTGGTCTTCTGGATGATGGGCGGGCTCGACGGAGCCTCGTGGGGATACGTGGGCATGCTCGGAGCGATGCTGGCCATCGGCATGGCGGTTCCGCTCACTCGCTCGCGCGAACTCGACTTGATGTTGCTCGGCGACGAGCGGGCCGCTCAGCTAGGCGTGGACGTGGAGCGGTTCAAGCTCCTCGCGCTCGGAAGCGCGTCGCTCGTGGTTGCGGGAGCTGTCTCGGTCTCGGGACTCATCGGTTTCGTGGGACTCATGACGCCGCACATGATTCGGCTCGTGCTGGGCCCCGATCACCGCGTGCTGCTGCCAGCGTCTGCACTGGCGGGCGCGATCGTGATGGTGCTCTCCGACCTTATCGCGCGCGTTGTCCTGGCGCCCGTCGAGATTCCCGTGGGCATCGTGACCGCGCTCGCGGGCGGCCCGTTCTTCGTGTGGCTGCTCGTTCGTACGGAGCGGTCCCGATGACCACCGCCGACCTGCTCGTCTTCTCGGATGCCTCCGTCGGATACGGTAGCCGCGCGGTGGTCGAGCACGTCGATCTGGCAGTGAAGGCAGGTGAGATCGTCGGGCTGGTGGGTCCGAACGCGGCCGGCAAGTCAACGCTTCTCCGCGCGGTCAGCGGGTCAGCATCCCTCCTCGGGGGATCGCTGCAGATAGCGGGGAGCGATTCGGCTGCACTGGGCCCCCGTGCCCGGGCCCGTCTGGTCGGCGTGGTACCGCAGTCGCCGCCGGTCGCTTTCGCCTTCACTGCCCGGCGTTTCGTGGAGATGGGCAGGCACCCGCACCTGGGCAATCTCCAGGACCTCTCGGCCGAAGACGTTGCGATCGTCGACGAGGTCATGGAGCTCACCGACACCGGCCGCCTTGCGCTCCAGACGGTCGACACGCTCTCGGGCGGCGATCTCCAGCGTCTTACCGTCGCGCAGGCGCTCGCCCAGCGACCCCGCGTGTTGCTGCTCGACGAGGCTACGGCGCACCTCGACATCAACCACGCGCTCCAGGTCCTCGACCTTGTGCGTTGGCTTGCCGATGAAGGACTCGCCGTGCTCGGCGTGTTCCACGACCTCGACATGGCCGCGCGCTACTCGGACCGCATCGCGATCATCGCCCGCGGCACGGCGACGGAGCCGGTCTCGCCGGAGCGCGCCCTCGACTCCCGGGTGCTCTCGGAAGTGTTCGACGTGCGCGCTGTCGTACGGACCGACCCGGTGACGGGCGCCATCGCTGTCGTGCCGATCGTGCGCGGTTCCGACGTGGAAGCGCAAACGCGCGGGCCGATCGGCGTGGTCTGCGGTTCAGGTACGGGCGCGTCGTTACTCCGCAAGTTCGCGCTCGCGGGTGTTCGGACGACGTGCGGTGCGCTCAACCAGGGCGATGTGGACCAGTCGGTGGCCATCGCACTAGGGGCCGCACGCGTGGACCTTCCCCCGTTCGGCGAGATCGACACCGACGCCGAAGAACTCGTGCGACAGGCGTATGCCCGGGCGACGCTCGTTGTCGTGACCGACACGCCGTTCGGGCGAGCAAACGTGGGCAACCTTCGCGCGGCGCTTGCCGCCGATGTCCCGCTGGTTCTGATCGGCGACATAAGCGACGAACGCGACTACTCCGGAGGAGAAGCGACCGCACTGTGGACGCGGGCGCTCAATGCCGGCGCGATACGGGTAGGAGACGAAGCGGAGGCTCTATCGGTGTCCATGCGCATGCTTGGCGAGAAGGAGGACTGCCGTGACTGAAGCGGCACGCACCGGATTGGTGCAGGTCTATACCGGCGACGGCAAGGGCAAGACCACCGCGGGTGTCGGACAGGCCGTGCGGGCCAGGGGGGCCGGACTCGAAGTCGCGTTCGTGCAGTTCGTGAAGGGCGGTCCCCGCTCGAGTGAGCTTGCGATGCTCGAGGAGCTCGGCGTTGTGGTGTCGCGTCCGGCCGAAGCCTCGACGGGGCTTCTTGGCGCGGGACCCACCGACGAGGACTACCGTGCTGCGGCCGAGGCGTGGGAGATAGCGGCCGATGCGATCGGTTCGGGGCGCTACGACGTGGTCGTGCTCGACGAGGCCTGCGTCGCGCTCGCGCACGGGTTCATCGACGAGCCTGCCGTACTCGCCGCGCTCGCGCAGCGCCCCACGCACGTCGAGGTCGTGCTTACCGGTCGCGGCGCACCCGGAGGACTTCTGGAGATAGCGGATCTGGTTACCGAGATGACGCTCCGCAAGCATCCGTACGACCGTGGCGTGCCGGCTCGCCGGGGGATCGAGTACTAGCGCATCTCGACCGCGCAGACCGCGAGCCGCGTTGGTGCGTGACGGTCGGCGCCGCTAGCCTCGATATTTCACGAAGCGACTGAGATTCACGCGTGAAAAGAGCGACGGTGGCCCTCTGAGCTGGGATAATGGTAGTTGCGAAACATCCATGAACCCGCCGGAAAGGAACACCGTCATGGTGAACGCTACCACGCCAGCCTCCAGCTTTGAAGTCACGTGCG